>CALCHR010000224.1 GCA_937901185.1 uncultured Bacteroidales bacterium | reverse complement strand
AAATTTTGGTAACTACTAAGAACGCGAAAGTAACTACTAAGAAAACGGGGGTGATGTGGGGGCGAAAAAATCTATCTTCTTTTAGGGGGAGATTAACAGGGAGCCTCCTCTATCACTACTAAGACCATCGGCCGAAGGCCGCTCCCCTGCTCTGCCTCTGGACAAAAAAAATCCCCGCCACTGCGGGGATACCAATCATTCTGAGAAAAATATGTGTACTGTCTCACGACAGAAACGGATGTGCTACTTATTTCCAATAGCCGCCCTCGCCGTTCTCTTCTTTCTTCAGCCAGCCGGACTGGAAGTCTTTCTTGGGAACGTCGAGTTCGCCTTCGCCTCCGCCCGGAAGCTCTGAGGCATCGAGAATGTGGCCTTCGGTGTAGAGTTGCAAGGAGCGAACGCCGGGGGTCAAATAGATTTTCTTGTTCATAACAGTCTGTTTTATTTTAGGGTTGATATTTTTTCGGATTCAAACAGCTCCGGGCGAGGGGTTCATTCCGGCTCGCCCGGTCTGTTTACATTTTTACTTCACTACCTTCTGGCCGTCCACTACATAAACGCCCTTGGGAAGGTCGTCGAGGTTCTCGGCTTGGGCTTTCACCAAGCGGCCGTTCAGGTCGTACACGTCGGCGGGCCAAGCCACACCGTTGTCGTTGAGCAACTCGGTGCCGTCGATGCCGGTCACGTCGCCGTCTTCATTGCCCACCTCGATTTCTATGCGCTTCGGCGTGTAGTATTCGGCATAGCCGCCGCGAGCGGTCGGGGCCAAATACCAGCGGTTGGCGGTCAGCGTAGAAGAAGCCGTCGGGGTCACAAGACCACCGCCACCCATGGCGAACCAGCCGTTCTCGCGGAGCACGGTGCCGGCCATCGGGCTGTAAACGCCCTTGAAGGTGTAGAGCACGGTGGTGGTAGAGCAGTCTACGCTCTGTTCGTCGGCAGGATAAAGCGTGGTGTTCTCTACGACAAACTGCTTGTTCACCTTGGCGTTGGCGCGGATTACGTAGGGCAGGTTGGCGTAGACGGTGGCGCCGGGACGCAGTTTCAATACCTCTACGGTCCAGCGGTCGAACTCGCCGTCGTTGTTATCGTCATACTCGTGGATGCCGTTGATGCGGGCCACGGTAAACTCGTCGCTGATGTCGTCGTAAGCCACGTCGAAGGGAACATACCAGGCTTGCCAGTTGGTGTTCTTGAAGTTACGGGTGTAGGTGATGCGAGAGGC
>CALCHR010000223.1 GCA_937901185.1 uncultured Bacteroidales bacterium | reverse complement strand
ACTACTAAGAAAATTTTGGTAACTACTAAGAACGCGAAAGTAACTACTAAGAAAATCTATCTTTTGAACTACTAAAATTTTCCCAACACCGGTTGCGCAAAAAAGGGAGCGGCGGAAGCGAAGATGCTACCATTTTTTCGTATCTTAGCCACAACTTTTCTGCCATGCCGCCGCAGTGTGTTCTCTACCAACCGACACCTTTCCCAACAACGGACGGCTAAAAGGAAGAGGCCTTGTTGTCATCTCTATCCTTTAAGAACCTTATGAAGAAAGCTATCTCCGCACTACTGACAGCTCTACTTTTATGGCTTCCCCTCTCGCTGAAAGCCGAGAGCCACATCTCGCCCACCCGCTACGACTATTCGGACGTGGCCCGACAAATCACAGCGGGCTGCGCCAACGACTATGAGCGCGCCGAGGCCATCTACCGCTGGCTGTGCAGCAACATCGCCTACGACGTGAGTCGCCAGGTGTACACCGCCGATGGCTGTTGGGAACAACGCAAGGGCGTTTGTCAAGCCTACTGCGAACTGTTTTTCCGCCTGGCCGAGCCGCTCGGCATCCGCACCGAAATCATTTCCGGCATATCGAAGGAGCGCGACGGAAGCATCAGTATGGCAGGCCACAGTTGGCTGTTCGTAGTCACAGAAAAGTCTACCAACAGCGGCATCCTGATAGACCCCACCTGGGGCGCCGGCTATGTGGACGGCGATGTGTTTATCAGGCGGAAAGAACACGGGGAATGGTTCGACGTAAGGCCCGAATGGCTCATCTTCAGCCACCTGCCCGAAGACAGCAAGTTCCAGTTTCTCCCCTCGCCCATAGACCGTGCCACGTTCAGCACATTGCCCTTCCTGCAACCCTCGCTGGCAAAATACGGATTCAACGGCAAGACCCTACTCGACAAGGCCCTGCAAGGCGATTTGCAGTTGCCCACCTTCTACGACAGCCACAGCGAGCGCGACATCTATCTGCAAGAAATACCACTGCAAGCCTCGCTCCGCGTAGGCGCCACCTATGAGTTTGTGATTCAGAAAAAGAGGCCCTGCAAGATAGCCTTGTTCAACGAAAAAGAGGCGGTGGAAGACAGCAAGTGGGAACACGACGGACAAAGCTATCGCCTGCGCTTTACCCCCGGTGGCGGTAAAGACTTGCTGCTGGGCATCTACGACAATGCCGCACAGAACTATCAGATAGCCTTTGCCTACCAAATGGAAAGCCCCACGGCGGCCGACATGAAGCTGCTGGAGCAGAAAAGGCCCTTCGCCATGCCCGAGCTCAAGGCCTTGAAAAACTTTGACGAGGCCTCTCTGAAAGAAATAGGCATCCAAGGCTCCCAACTGCTGAAGGCCGTCAGAAGCGGAGAAGTCTCAGAACTCCCGGAGTTCTACGGCTGCGACATCCGCTTTACAGCCTGCCAAATTCCGCTGAACGGCACACTGCAATGCGGCTGCCCCTACATTTTCAAAATCAAGGCCGATGCCGGCACACGCTGGGCCATCGTCCAGCAAGGCAAATGGTATAAAGACTGGACCACCGACCCCGCCAGCGGCACACTGGAAATCTGCGTCACCCCCGAGCAGAGCGGCGAACTCATGCTGATGGTCGCCCAAGAAGGGAGCAACAGCTATCAAGGTTGTCTGAAATATCAGGTCAAAGAATAGAGGGCGGAAGTTAGTAATAAGAAAAGAGGCGCCCATAAATGGTAAGAAATTCAAGATTTTTATTATCTTTGCCCCGATGTCTACAAGAAATAGACAGATAGTAAGTATAAAATTCTAACATTCTATACGATGAGCGAACAACTGAAAAAAATTAAACAGCTGGTTGAGCTACGCGAAAAAGCTCGCCTCGGCGGTGGCGAAAAAGCCATTGAGAAGCAACACGAAAAAGGCAAAGCTACAGCCCGCGAACGTATCGACTTGCTCTTGGATAAGGGCTCGTTTGAAGAAATGGACATGTTCAAACTCCACCGCTGCCACAACTTCGGCATGGAGAAGAAACAATATCTTGGCGACGGCGTAGTGGCCGGAAGCGGTACCATCAACGGCCGCTTGGTTTATGTCTTTGCACAAGACTTTACCGTAAACGGCGGTTCTCTCTCTGAGACCATGGCCGAGAAGATTTGCAAAGTGATGGATCAGTCCATGAAGATGGGCGCACCTTGTATCGGACTTAACGACTCAGGTGGCGCACGCATTCAGGAAGGCATCAATGCGCTGGCGGGCTTCGGAAATATTTTCCAACGTAACATCGAGGCC
>CALCHR010000222.1 GCA_937901185.1 uncultured Bacteroidales bacterium | reverse complement strand
AAACTCCGAGTTTTTCCTAGAAGTTTACTAAGAAACGCCCGAAAATCACTATTGATTTTCAGATAATTACAAAGGCGGTTTCGCAGCCCGTTTTCTTCTTGAAGAAATACTTGAGGGTGGACTTATGAAAAAGATTTTTCTGCCATTCCGCAGTTAATCCGACTTTGCGCTTTGATGGTTCGCCCAAAAACTGTATCTTCGCCACGTAGCCCATTCAGCGCCAAATGTTTAATAGCGATGAGGCTGCGCCATCAACCTGTAATCATTCTACACTCTGACTATGAGAAAATTTTTACCCCTCGTATTTTTCTGCCTCGCTTTCTGCTACTGCGGCAGCAAGGCTTGTGCCGAGAAGAAAGAACCGCTCTACGTCTATCTTAGCGGTGGCGGCTTGGATGTATTTCCTGCCGAAGTTTACAAGAACTATACTGAGACCGATGGTCAGTTGTGCATCACGCTCTTCACCGACTCCGTTGTGACGTATGCGCTGAGCGAGGTCGCATCCTTGGGCTCCGAGCCGAACAAGTACCCGTCGTTCGCCTCTTTCAAGTTCAACAACAAGTATAACGACCAGCTCTTCACCGACGTTGAGGCCGTAATTTCTGCCGATAGCGTCAAAGCGGCGGTGGGAGCCATTGGCAAACGCCTCACACCCTCCTTCTCGCTGGACGACGACCAAGCCAAGGCTTATGTCAATGGTGTGGAGCAAAAGAGCAAGGTGTCGCGTCTGCGCTTCGCCAAACCCGTGGTCTATACTTTGGCCTATCCCGGCAACCGCGTGCTGAAGCACTATAAGATACAAGACGAGATGTGGAGCGCCGATACTGAAGTCGTAGAGACCGACCCCATTTTGCTCACGGCCGATATGCTCTCTACCAATGCTCCTGCCAACTATGACAACGAAGGCTTGGACAAAATGCTGGATGGCGACAACAATACTTTCTTCCACTCTACCTGGGGCACGGGTCAGTATGAGAAACTCCCGCTCGATGCACACCCTTACATAGACATCCGTCTACCCGAAGCACTCAGTAAGTTCCGTTTCTCCTACACCACCCGCCCCGACGTAAACGACCGCTGCCCGCACAGCTTCTCCATCCAAGCGAGCTACGACAACGGCCTTTCCTGGGTAGAAATCTCCTCGCTCAGCGCAGCTAACGACGGCATGCCTTCCAGTGGCAGAAACGCCAGCTACACTTCGCCCATCATCTCCGCCGACAAGCCGTTCACGCTGCTACGTCTGGAAATGACGAGCGCCGGCTATAAGAATTATCTCTGCCTGGCTGAATTTTCTATGGAAGAAGTTACGCGCCAGGAAACTGTCAAAGGCCAGCTCATCAAACCGGCCATCTACGGCTGGAACTGGTTGCCCTACGGAAAAGAAGTGCCCGTCTGCGTCACCTGGCTCACGGACATCGCCGGCCGCGTGCCTCGCATCGACATCGATATAGAGGGTGGCAAACTCCCGGCTGATAAAGAGACTTACCTGAACGCCCAAATCACCATCGACGGCGTGGGCGTCTACCCCGACATGCAGGAGAATGTAAAAATCAGAGGCCGCGGAAATACCAGTTGGACAGGCTCTGCTTACGGCAAGAACCCTTATCGCTTGAAGTTCGAGTCCAGCGTGAAACCTTTTGGACTTACGAAGGGAAAAAGTTGGGTACTGCTGGCCAACCGACAAACCGGTTCGATGATGGCCAACGCCATGGCGATGAAAATAGCTGCCATGGTAGAAACCGCAGGCGCTAACCGCATCATCCCCGTAGACCTCTACCTGAACGGCAAATACAGAGGCAGCTATTGCTTCACGCAGCAGGTGGGCCTTGCCAACAACAGCATCGACCTCGACGATGAAAGTAACGCCGTACTTTTGGAACTCGACGCCTACTACGACGAGGATTATAAGTTCAGAAGTACCTACTACAACCTGCCTGTTAATATCAAAGACCCCGACCTATCTGAAACTGACAATCCGCAGGAGCGCCTGGAACTCATCAAGGCCGACTTCAACAAACTGGCAAAGGCGGCGAGCAGCGGCACTTCCGAATACGACCAACTCATCGATGCCGAGATGCTGGCTCGCTTCCTGCTCGTCAACGAACTGGTGGTCAACTTCGAATTGCGCCACCCCAAGAGCTGCTACCTCTACAAAGAAGACCTCCAAGCCTTGCACAGCCGATACATCTTTGGTCCCGTGTGGGACTTCGACTGGGCCTTCGGCTACGAGACCACCTCGGAGTACTGCACCTCTGTAGCCGAGCAAGACTACTTCTCTACCTTCGGCACTTCTATCTTCAAGCATCTACGCTTTAGGAGCGACGCCGTGGGACGAGCCTACTACAAAGAATGGAGCGACTTTATGAAGCTCCACCTCGACGAGTTGCTGGAATACGTAGACGACTATTTTGCCTTCGCCAATCCCTCCTTCATACAGAACGCCCAGATTTGGGGCGACGGAGCCAACTACGAGCGCATCGCTGCGAACACAAAGGACTGGCTGGAGCGCCGCGCCCGATTTGCCTACGCCAATATTGAGTCCTACGACCTCGAAACGCCGCTGCCCATCACCGTGGGCGACGTAAACCTTGACGGCTACATCAGCGTGGCCGACGTAGTATGCATCGTCAACCACATTTTGGAATTGCCTAACGAGACATTCTCCTTTGAGCAGGCCGACGCCGACGCCAACCAGGAAATCAGCATCAACGATGTGGTCCACGTGCTCGCCATGGCTATGCACCAAGAAGCAGCATCTACTCGCCAACTTCTCCTGCCGCATGCCGAAGCCGCTATGCGCTTAAGCGCTTTCTCCGCTGCTCCCGACGAGTTGGTCAGCGTGCCGCTCCGCCTCGCCATTGATAGCCAGGGCTACACCGCTTCGCAATTCGACATCACGCTGCCTGCCGAAGCACAACTCACGGACATCTCCTTACCAGAGGTGCTTTCCGAGTTCACTCTCCAGCTGCAGCAGCTTGACGAGACCACCTATCGCGCCCTGCTCTATTCGCCCTCCGGAAAAGCCCTGCCCTCCGGTGCAACAGACCTCTCTCTGCAGCTCTTCCTCCAAGGCTCTGTAGCCGACGAGGGGCGTGTAGTGAGCATCAGCAACGCCTTGCTCACCGACAAGGATGGCGAGGACAACCGCTTGAGCCCTTGCTCCGCACGCTTCGACCTCAACGAACTGACCGACATAGAGAGCGCCACGGAGCAAACAGTGCAGCCGGCACAACAGGGTAAGGTCTACAACTCTGCCGGTAAGCTGATTCGCAGCAACAACGCTTCGCTCAAAGGTCTTGAACACGGTGTCTATATTGTCAATGGTAAAAAAGTGATTCTCTAACATCCCCGCCTTATGAAAAAGCACATTATATATATACTGACCTTCATCGCCGGCTGTTTCTTAAGCACAGCGCCTCTCCACGCCGACGATGCCCTCTCGGCCGAATTTACAGAAACCCAAGCCGGTCTCTCCTGGAAGATGGACATCCTGCTCCACGGCACAGAGAGCAACTTCACCGCCTTACAAATGGATGTTGCTTTGCCCTCCGGCATGACTGTCAGCGAAGGCAGCCTCTCCACAACAGAGTGCACCGCTGACCACACCGTCCTGACCTCCACCACAGAGAGCGGAACACTGCGCATCGTGGGCTACTCTGCCTCCAACAGTGCCATCTCAGGCGCCGGAAGTCGAGCCATCCTCACCTTAAATCTCGAAGCAGCCACAAAAATGAAGCCGGGCAACTACAACGTCTATTTCTCCAACATCCGCTTTGCCCTGCGCAGCGGAAAGGAAGTAGTCCTACCTGATGCCGAAACAATATTGACTATCTACAAAGACCGGAAATACAAACTGACTTACTGGGTGGACGAGGAAATTTATTTCAGCGAAGAATTGCTGAGCGGTGCGGAGATTGTGCCGCCCACAGCCCCTGAGAAAGAAGGACACACCTTTACCGAGTGGGAAAACCTGCCCACCACGATGCCCGACAACGACGTAGACTGCCACGCCCGCTTTGAGGTGAACACCTACACCGTGACCTACTACCTCGACGGCGAAGTCTACACCACGCAGGAAATGGCCTACGGAGCGCCCATCGTGACCCCCGACATTGTCGACACGGCCGAGCAAATATTCAACGGTTGGCAAGATGTTCCCGCTACAATGCCGGCCCACGATGTCAACATCTACGGCAGCACCACGCTTACCGGCATCAGCCCCATCCTCTCCACCACGCTGAAAGACAGAGCCGTCTACGACCTCAGCGGTCGCAAGGTGCGTAGCAACGTCTCTTCTCTCAAAGGCCTGCCGCGCGGCGTCTACCTCATTGGCGGTAAGAAAATCTTCCTCCGATAGAAAGGTTCTCCGGACCTTTCTAAAATACACAGCAAAGCCCCGTCTGAGGGCTTTGCTTTTTTGTAGACAAGAGTGAAGAACTTGGGAATCTTCTCCCGCACTAAAAAGAATACGGAGACCAACACCGACGCATAGTTTCCTGTTAGATTAAAATATCACCTCCCTCATTCCTTTCCTCACCCACTTGCTGCCGGTCGCCTTCCACCCTATTTTTCGGATTTCGTAAGCCATTGATTTTCAATAGTCATTTTCGGGCGTTTCTTAGGTAAAAGCTAGGTGAATTTCGGTAACTACTAGG
>CALCHR010000221.1 GCA_937901185.1 uncultured Bacteroidales bacterium | reverse complement strand
TGGAGGACTGCCTATGCGAACTTACTGGAACATCAATCAATCTTTGCGCACACTTGAGAACTGGGAGCCTAATTGCTGGACTCAAGTGACTTGCCCCACTCCCGAGGACGAAGATTTCCTCTTGAACGAACTAAAAATTCCCGACTACTTCCTCGACGACATCCGAGACAAGGATGAACGCTCTCGCTACGACTACGACGATGGTTGGCAGCTGATTATCTTGCGCATTCCCTATGTGAAGGAAGTGCAGTCGCGCACGCCTCACACCACCATCCCTTTGGGTATCATCCTGAACAAAGGCGTCTGCGTCACCGTGTGCAACTACGAGACGAACATGATGATAGACTTTGTCTCCTATCAGCAGAAGCGCAACCGAGGCTTTACCGACTCTGTCGACTTGGTGTTCCGCCTGTTCCTCTCAGCCGCCGTGTGGTACTTGAAACGCCTGAAGCAAATCAACATCCTCATTGAAGAGGCCAAGCGCAACCTTGATCGCAAGATAGACAACGAAGACCTCATCGGCCTCTCACGCCTGCAGGATAGTTTGACCTACTTCATTACGTCCATCCGTGGTAACGAGACGCTCCTTTCAAAACTGAAGTTCAAACTGCCGGTGGATGAGCTCGACGCCGACCTTATCGAAGACGTCACCATCGAGATGAACCAGGCGCGCGAAACCACCAATATCTACGCACACATCCTCGACTCCACGATGGAGACCTATGCCAGCATTATCAACAACAACATGTCGGGCGTCATGAAGCAGATGACCTCCATCTCCATCATCCTGATGTTCCCTACGTTGATAGCCAGCATCTTCGGTATGAACCTCATCTCCGGCCTGGAAGACTTCTGGTGGGGATTCCCCTTGGTGATAGTCCTTTCTTTCTCTGTGACCGGAATATTCTATGGTTTGTTCCGCCGCAAAACTTGGATATAGCAGTCTTGCCAAGTAAAAAAATGTAAAAAAACTTGGCTGTCACAATAAAAATAACTTCATTTGCAAACTAATTGGCGGAGGCTGCTGCTTCCGCCGTATAGATAATACTCATATAGAACCTATGGACGAAAATAAATTGGCAGAAAATCAAGAACTGTTAGAGCAGGTTGTAGAGATGGTGGAAGCCGAGCAAGCAGAAGCCCCTCAGCAGCAAGAAGAACAAACTATGCCCGCCACAAAGGCCGAAGTGATTGAACGACTGAAAGCACTAGTGGCTGAAGGTGGTAACGTGGAGCGTAGCGAACTCGAAGCCCTGAAACAGACCTATTATAGATTACACCACAACGAGGTGGTAGCAGCCCGTGAAGAGTTTATCAACAACGGAGGAGTGGCCGAAGAGTTTATTCCCGCAGCCGACCCCGAAGAAGAAAACTTCAAAGCCCAGATGGGTCTCTTGAAAGAACTCCGCGCCAAGGCTATAGAAAATCTCGAAAAGGAAAAGCAGCAAAACCTGGAGCGCAAGTTGGCCATCATCGAGGAGATTAAGGTCATGGCAGCTTCGCCCGAGGAGGCCGATAAAGCCTATGACAAGTTTAGAACTTTGCAGGCCGAATGGAAAGAAATAAAGCTCGTGCCCGCAGAGCAGGCCACAGAACTCTGGAAGAACTACCATCTGTATGTAGAACTCTTCTACGACCAGTTGCGCCTCAACCACGAGTTCAGAGCTTACGACTTTAAGAAGAACCTTGAGAATAAAACCCACCTCTGCGAAGCCGCAGAAAAACTCGCCGACGTGGAAGACCCCATATCAGCCTTCCATCAGCTACAAAAGTTGCACCAGGAATTCCGCGAGATAGGTCCTGTAGCAAAAGAGTTGCGCGAGGAGATATGGAACCGCTTCAAAGAAGCTTCTACTGTAATCAACAAGCGCCACCAAGCCCATTTTGAAGCCCTCAAAGCCCGCGAGGAAGAAAATCTGGAAAAGAAGACCGCCCTCTGCGAAAAGGTAGAAGAGATAGTGGCCGGCACGATGAAAACCCTTGCCGAGTGGGAAGCAGCTACTAAGCAAGTGCTCGAAGCACAGAACGAATGGAAGACCATAGGCTTCACCCCGAAGAAGATGAACGCCAAAATCTTTGACCGCTTCCGCGCCGCCTGCGATAAGTTCTTCCAAGGAAAAGCCGACCACTTCAAAAACATGCGCGAGTCGCTCGCTGCAAATTTGGCAGCTAAGACTGCGCTCTGCGAAAAGGCCGAAGCCCTTAAAGAAAGCACAGACTGGAATGCTGCAACCAACAGCCTTGTAGCCCTGCAGAAAGAATGGAAAACTGTAGGCCCCGTGGCTCACAAAGTGTCCGACGCCATCTGGAAGCGCTTTAACGATGCTTGCAACTACTTCTTTGAAAAGAAAAACGAAGCTACCTCCGGCATGCGCAAAGAGGAAGAAGCTAACTTGGAAAAGAAGAACGAGATTATCAGCCGCTTGGAAAGTCTCTTGAGCGAGACTCCGGAAAATGTAGGCCAAGTGGTACGCGAACTGCAAGCCGCCTGGAACGAAGTGGGTCATGTGCCCTTCCGCAAAAAGGATAAAGTATATAAACGCTACCGCGCCGTGGTGGACCGCATCTATGCCGAGTTGCATGTCAATGCTAACCGCCGCCACCTTGAAAACTTCCGTAAGAACGTAGCTGAGAAAGATGGCAACGACTTGCAGCGTGAGCGCCAGCGCTTGATGACAGCCTACGAAGCCAAGAAGGCTGAGATTCAAAACTATGAAACCAACCTTACTTTCTTCAATAGCAAGTCGAAATCAGGTAATAGCCTGGTAGAAGAGATTGCTAAGAAAGTGGAGCGCCTGAAAGAAGACCTCTCTCTGCTCGCTGAAAAAATAAATGCAGTCAACGAACAAGTAAAAGGCGAGGCCGAATAAAAATAAATAGAAGGCTCAGCAAGATAAAGAGTCCGATGCAGAATTTCCTTCCGGAATACTGCATCGGACTCTTGCTATGTGTAGTCGGTAAATATATTTTTTGTAACTTTGCACTTAAAGAAAACTATCATGGCAGGCGCTAAGAAAAAAGTACTTGTGGCTATGTCGGGCGGAGTAGATAGCTCGGCCGTATGTCTCTTGTTGCAGGAACAAGGCTTTGAAGTGGTGGGGATGACGATGCGCGTATGGGACTTGCCCCGCCAATTTGCTCCCGGAGAAACAGAGCCCGACTTTATCCTCAAAGCACGGGCCTTGGCAGAGCGCCTTGGTATAGAGCATCACGTGGTAGATGTGCGCGAGGAATTCAAAGCTTCCATCGTGCGCTACTTCCTAGATGAGTACGAAGCAGGACGCACACCGAATCCCTGTGTGGTGTGCAACCGCGATTTCAAATTCCGCCTGATGGAAGAGTGGGCCGACCGCCAGCAATGCGACTTTATGGCAACGGGGCATTATGTGAAGGTGGAGCGCTACGGAGAACATGTCTATCTCCTCATGGGCGATGACATCCGCAAAGATCAATCCTACTTTCTCTGGCGCGTTCCGCAGCGGATATTGCAGCGCTGCGTGTTCCCGCTAGGCGCTATGGAGAAACCCGCCGTGCGTGCCTACTTAGACGAGAAAGGCTTTGCCGTGCAGAGCCGAGAGTCGGAGAGTATGGAAGTATGCTTCGTGGAGGGCGACTATAGGGACTTCTTGCGTGCAGAGCGCCCTGAATTGTTACAGAAGACTGGCGGAGCGTATGTAAATAGTGTCGGTCAGAAAATAGGTCAGCATAGCGGCGTTCCCTTCTATACTGTAGGGCAACGAAAAGGCTTAGGCATTGCGTTGGGTTATCCTGCGTATGTGGTACGTTTGAATGCAGAGAAAAATACCATCGTCTTAGGCACAGAGGCAGACCTGCTGGTGCAAGCATTCTTTGTCGAGGATTTCTGTATGGTGGACGAGGCAGCCTTCTTCGCCTCGCAACAACTCTCAGTGCGCATCCGTTATCACAGCCAACCTGTACCATGTAGTGTAGAACGCTTGCCCGATGGCCGATTGTTGGTGCGTACTGCCAAGGACGTTTCGGCCGTCACTCCAGGCCAAAGCGCCGTGTTCTACGAAGGCCGTCGCCTCGTGGCCGGTGCTGTGATAGCTTCGCAAAAAGGTATCGGCGCCTACCTCGTTCAGCCTTAGTTTTTCAAACGAAGGGTATACATTATATAATATAGTAATAGCAAGATGAAAAAAATACTCTCCCTGCTCTTGTTCTTTGTGTGCGTATCGCTCTCAGCCAATAAAACCGACACAGTTAAGGCTGATACAGCTTTCTATAAGAAGGTACAAAAAGCATATCGCTACCGTGTTTATCTGGCAGATAAAAAGAATAATCCTTACTCGCTGAAGAAACCGGAGGCTTTTCTTTCGGAAAAATCTTTGGCTCGCCGCAAAAAACTAGGGCTGAAGTTAGACAAACACGACTTGCCTGTGACTCCGGCCTATGTGGAGAAATTGCAAGCACAAGGCTTACGCATCCATTGTGTAAGCAAGTGGAACAATACTGTAGTGGTAGAGATGGGCGACACGCTGCAAATAAAAAACGTAGAGGCTTTGCCTTTTGTTTCCTCAGTTAGGAAAGTTTGGGAAAGCCCGGACAGCGTGTTCTGTGTACAATGGGACCGTCGAGGGATTGTGGAGAACAAACGCGACACGCTGGACAATTTTTATGGCAAAGGCCAGAAGCAACTAGAGCAATTGGGTGCAGACTTTTTGCATAAAGCCGGCTATCGCGGACAAGGCATGACCATCGCAGTGATAGATGGTGGATTTTTTAATGTAGATGCCATTTCTGTCTTCAAGAATACCCGGATCCTAGGTACTCGCAATTTTGTAAATCCGCAGAAGAGTGTCTATGAAGAAATGCAGCCGCACGGCACGATGGTGCTGGGTTGTATCGCCCCCGATGAGGCTTATTTTCATGTAGGTACAGCCCCCGAGGCCTCTTTCTACTTGTTGCAAAGCGAAGATACCAGTTCGGAGCAAATTATAGAGGAAGACAATTGGTGTGCTGCTGTAGAATATGCCGACAGTATTGGTGCGGACATCGTAACCAGTTCGCTGGGCTATACCACATTTGATAATCCGCTCGACAGTCATAAGTACTTTGAACAGGATGGTCAGACGGCTGTGAATAGCCGCTCGGCATCATTGGCCGCAAGTCGTGGCTTGCTCCTACTCAATAGTGCCGGCAACGAGGGAGATGGCACCTGGAAGAAAATAGGCTTCCCAGCCGACGCTTCCGATATTTTGACCGTAGGCGCTGTGGACTACGAAGGCGTAATAGCTGAATTCTCTTCCTTGGGTAACACCGCCGATGGTCGCATCAAGCCCGATGCAATGGCAGTAGGTAAAGGCACTTGGCTGATTGATGCCCAGGGCAACGCCGTACAATCCAGCGGCACCAGTTTCTCTTGTCCCGTGCTCTGCGGTGCCGTGGCTTGTCTCTGGCAAGCCTTCCCGGAGAAAACACCTGTTGAAATCATTGAGGCCGTGCATCGTGCCGGAAACAATTATAGCCACCCCGACAATATCTATGGTTATGGCATTCCCAATATGTGGAAGGCATATAATATATTAAAGGGCCAATAGAAAATGACTCCGCTCTCACTCTACGAATTGAACAACGTGGTGCGTAGCACCCTCGAACTTACGCTCGAAGATAGCTACTGGGTTGTCGCCGAGTTGAGCGAGGTGCGCGTAGCCGGTAACGGACATTGCTATGTAGAGTTTGTGCAGAAGGAAGAGAAGGGCGGCATGCTCTTGGCTAAAGCACGTGGAAATATTTGGCGGAATACCTATAATCTCCTAGCTCCTTACTTTGAACAAGAGACCGGTCAGCGCCTCGCCGTAGGCTTAACGGTGTTGGTCAATGTGAGTGTCAGTTTCCATGAGCTGTATGGCTACTCGCTCACGGTTTTAGATATCGACCCAACCTATACCTTGGGGGCGGTGGCACAGCGTCGCAAAGAAATTTTGGCCCTCTTGGAAGAAGACGGAGTTCTGACATTGAACAAAGAACTGACCTTGCCGCGTCCGTTGCTTAAAATCGCCATCGTGTCGAGCGCATCGGCCGCCGGCTATGGTGATTTCTGTGACCAGATTAAGCAATCAGGACTTCCTTTTCAATTACAGCTTTTCCCGGCAACCATGCAAGGCGAAGGCGTAGAGGCTAGCGTGATTGCAGCGCTTGAGATGATAGCCGCAGAAGAGGAAAACTGGGATGTCGTAGTTATCATACGCGGCGGCGGTGCTGTGAGCGACCTCGCAGGCTTTGAAACCTATCTCTTGGCAGCCCATGTGGCACAATTCCCTTTGCCAGTCTTGACCGGCATAGGCCATGAGCGCGACGATACTGTTGTCGACTTGGTGGCGCATACCCGTTTGAAAACTCCTACTGCTGTGGCGGCTTTCCTTGTAGAGCGCCAGCGAGAAGAGATAGAGTTGCTGACGGAATTGGGGCGGCGTCTTCGTCAAGTCGTGACCGGTAAGATGGAGCGGAATGCTTTGTTGCTTAAGTCGCTTCAGTTGCGAGTGAAGGCCGCAACCGTTTCCTGTGGAAGAAAAGAGGAGCAGCATCTTTTGCAATTGGCCTCGGCACTCGAGAATAGGACAATGCAAGGCTTGCACCACCAAAAGAATCTCTTGGAAAATCTCAGGCAGGATTTGCGGCAAGCCCCGTTGCGCCGATTGGTTGAAGAGAAACAGCGTCTCGACTATATCCAAAAACTGCTTCAGCTCTCCAGCCTCGACCGCATTTTGCAGATGGGCTTCAGCTTGACCTTGAGCGAAGGAAAGGCTGTGCGCAGTGCAGCGCAACTTGCTCCCGGCATGCTTCTCACCACCCATTTTGCAGAGGGTAAGATGGAGAGCCGAGTGGAGACGGTGGACGTGGACGAGACAGAATAGAAAAATACTCCCTATATGAAAGAAAAAGAACTGACCTATACCGAAGCCCTGCAACGCCTTAAGAAAATTGTGGAAGGGCTTGAGCAGAATCAATTTGACATTGACAGTCTGAGCAAGCACTTGAAGGAGGCGCAAAAGCTGCTTCGCTTCTGCCAAGAGAAGTTGCAGATAGTAGAAACGGATGTAAAGAAAATTTTAAGCAATGAGTAAGAATAAACTCTCCAAGTTTGCCGACATGGCAGCCTACCCTCATGTGTTTGAAGCGCCATTCTCTGCGCTCGAAGAGGGTGTTTTTGAGATGAAGGGCCATTGGGGCGAGAAGTTTTTTGGAAACAACAATCCCATCGTGCTTGAGTTGGGCTGTGGCCGAGGAGAATATACCGTAGGCCTGGGACGTATGTTTCCCGACAAGAACTTTATTGGCGTAGACATCAAGGGCGCCCGCATGTGGACCGGAGCCACCGAATCGCTCCGCGAAGGCTTGCGCAACGTGGCCTTCTTGCGTACCAACATCGAGTTCATTGAGCGCTTCTTTGCGCCCGGCGAGGTGGCAGAAATCTGGCTCACATTCTCCGACCCCCAAATGAAGAAAGTGACCAAGCGCCTCACCTCCACCTTCTTCTTGAATCGCTATAAAAAATTCCTTCAAGACGGCGGCCTCGTGCATTTGAAGACCGACTCCCATTTCCTCTTCACCTACACCGATTACCTTGTGAAGGAGAATGCCTTGCCTGTGGATTTTCAAACCGCAGACCTCTATCACACCCTCGAGGCTGAGCACGACGAAGAGGTGAAGCAGATTTTGGGCATACAAACCTATTACGAGTCGCAATGGTTGGCACGCGGACTGACCATCAAGTATATGAAATTCCACCTGCCCCAGAGCGGCGAACTGCGTGAGCCCGACGTCGAGATAGAGCTCGACGACTATCGTAGCTACAACCGCTCCAAGCGCTCCGGTTTGGAGAAGAGCAAATAGACCCTTTAGAAAATAATCTCCCTGCTTATCAATATGCAACTATATCCTAAACTTATCACAGACGCCCTTGCTACGGTGCGTTATCCCGGTACGGGAAAGAACCTCGTAGAGGCAGAGATGCTGGAAGACGACTTGCGCATCGACGGAATGAACGTGTCCTTCTCTCTGATATTTGAAAAGAGCACCGACCCTTTTATTAAGTCGGTGGTCAAGGCTGCCGAAACAGCCATCCATACGTATGTAGACCGCTCAGTGAATGTCACCATCAATATCAAGACCGTGCAGGCGCTCCGCCCCGAGCCCGGCAAGATGCTTCCGCAGGTGAAGAATGTCATTGCCGTCAGTTCCGGCAAGGGAGGCGTGGGCAAGAGCACCGTGGCCGCCAATCTGGCAGTATCGCTGGCTGCATTGGGCTACAACGTAGGCTTGCTCGATGCCGACATCTTTGGTCCTTCCATGCCCAAGATGTTCCACTTGGAGGCCGAGCGCATCTTTGCAGAGATGAAGGATGGCCGTCAGTTGCTCATCCCCGCTATGAAGTATGGCGTGAAGCTCCTGAGCATCGGTTTCTTTGTGAACCCCGACACCGCAACGCTTTGGCGAGGTGGTATGGCTTCCAACGCGCTGAAGCAGCTGATTGCCGATGCCGACTGGGGCGAGCTCGACTACCTCGTGCTTGATACGCCTCCCGGCACCAGCGACATCCACCTCACGCTCTTGCAAAACCTGGCCATCACAGGCGCAGTCATCGTTTCCACCCCTCAGCAAGTGGCCCTGGCCGATGCACGCAAGGGAATAGATATGTATCGCAATGACAAAGTGAACGTGCCCATTCTCGGACTGGTGGAAAACATGGCATGGTTCACTCCCGAAGAGCTGCCCGATAATAAATATTACCTATTTGGCCGTGGCGGTGTGAGCCGATTGGCTGAAGAAATGGAAGTGCCCCTGCTCGGACAAATCCCCATTGTGCAGAGCATCTGCGAGAGCGGCGACGAGGGCGAACCCGCGGCCGTGCATGCCGACAGCATCATTGGAAAGGCTTTCCGCACATTGGCTCAGGCCGTAGTGGAAGAGACCGAGCGCCGCAACCGAGAGTTGCCCGCCACGCAGATTGTAGAGATGAAGAAGTAAGACCCACCTCCTTGGCCGCTGCAAAGCAAGCGCTGTCAAGGAGGTTTTTTTCTACGCTTGGGTGGCGTAGCTTCATATAGAATAGAATTCCTAAAAAACAGCCTTTGTAAGCCCCTGAAAATCAAGGGCCATTTTGGGGCATTTCTTAGGTAAAAGCTAGGTAAATTTCGGTAACTACTAGGAAAAATTCGGTAACTACTAAGAACGCGAAAGTAACTACTAGGAAAACGCTGTGCATGAGTCTACAATTTTCAGCCCTCTTTTTTGCAATCCGAATAGGGTAGGCCATGAAATGAACAATGCCTGCTGACGCAGCTTTGCTGTGGTCTTGTTTTTCAAATAAATAAAAAAAAGAGAGGGGAGCCTTGGGTAATCCAAAAATAATATCTAAATTTGCAGCCCGAAAGAGTATCCCCCCTTTGGGGCTGAATAAGAATTTATAACAAAACAGCATAATAAAATGAAAAGAACATTCCAACCTCACAACAGAAAGAGAAACAACAAGCATGGTTTCCGTCAACGTATGCAGACAGCTAACGGCCGTCGCGTGTTGGCTTCACGTCGCGCCAAGGGTCGCAAAAAATTAACAGTGTCTGACGAAGTACACGGTAAGAAATAATCCGACTGACTGAGGTTAGAAAGGATATTTTGAGAGAAGTAAGGTTTTTATAGCAAGGCCTTACTTCTCTCATTTTTTTATTCTATCTTTGTGGCATAATAACCCCTCGGATGCGGCAGAAATTCCCGGCTGTATTTGTTAAAAGGATAAAGTGATGATTCTGAATAAGTTGAAAGAAAAACTATGTGCCCCGCTTGTGTGGGGAAACTGTTTAGGCTTGGTTATAGTGACCACCGCTTTGCTGCTTGCAGCCAGTTTCTACCTGGATAGTTATACCCTGCATGGCGAAACCCTCTCCATGCCCGATGTGAAAGGCACAGATGCCGGCGTGGCTGTAAGAAAACTCGAGGCAGCCGGCCTGCGTGCCGAAGTGAGTGACACCGGCTATGTAGCTAACCTGCCGGCCAACGTCATCCTCGACCAAAGCATCCAAGCCGGTCGGGAGATAAAACCCGGACGCTTGGTTCGTCTGACCGTAAACTCTATGAGTTCGCCCAAGATTGTGATGCCCGACCTGGCAGACAACTGTTCGCTGCGCGAGGCCGAGATGAAACTGAAAACTCTGGGTTTCAAAGTAGGAGTGCCCGAGCGCGTACCCGGCGACCTTGACTGGGTGGTCGGCGTGAAGGTAAACGGACGCCCCGTAGCCTCAGGAACTCGCGTACCGGCCGGAGCTGCCGTGACACTCATTGTGGGCGAGGGCTATGGCGAGACAGAGTCGACAGACCTGAATTCAGAAACAGAAAACACCCCGTCGGAGTCCATCTCGCTCGACGAGATAGGCGGCTGATAAAAAGAAATAACCATGTTAGAACAGCATAGCGAGATAGCAGAAACGGCGCTCCCCCTCGCCGATGGGGCGGAAGACGTGACAGCAGAAGCAGGCGTGGGCGAGGAAGAAGATACCGGTCTCTACGAGCACTTCCGCGTGGTGGCCGACCGCGGGCAGCAGTTGGTGCGCATCGACAAGTTTTTGCTCGACCACTTGGCAGACACCTCGCGCAACCGCTTGCAGCAAGCAGCCCGTTCCGGATTTCTCTACGTGAATGGTTCCCCGGTGAAGAGCAACTACCGCGTGAAGCCCTTTGATGTGGTAACGCTCCTCCTGGACCGCCCACGTTATGAGAACTTAATAGAACCGGAGGATATTCCCATCGATGTGGTCTACGAAGACCGCGACCTGATGGTCATCAACAAGCCGGCAGGCCTGGTGGTGCATCCCGGATGTGGAAACTATACCGGAACGCTGGTCAATGCCATCGCATGGCACCTGCGAGACAATCCCGACTACGACCCTAACGACCCAAGTGTGGGACTGGTGCATCGCATCGACAAAGATACCTCAGGACTGCTCGTAGCAGCCAAGACACCGGAGGCAAAAACCCATCTCGGCTGGCAATTCTTTAATAAAACCACCCGCCGAAAATACAATGCCTTGGTGTGGGGTAACATCGCCGAAGAAGGAGGCCGCATAGAAGGAAACATAGCCCGCAACCCCCACGACAGAATGCAGATGGCTGTCTTCCCACCCGACTCGGGAGAGGGAAAACATGCCGTGACCCACTATCGGGTGCTTGAAAGATTTGGCTACGTCACCCTCGTAGAATGCATCTTGGAAACAGGACGCACCCACCAAATCCGCGCCCACATGAAACACATCGGCCATCCCCTCTTTAACGACGAGCGCTATGGCGGCGACCAAATATTGCGCGGCACCCATTCAGGTACTTACAATCAGTTTATCAAGAACTGCTATGCACAATGTCCGCGCCAAGCCTTGCATGCGCTCACGCTTGGCTTTAAGCATCCGCGCACAGAGGAAGAAATGGATTTCAGAGCCGAACTGTCGGAAGATATGGCCGGATTGATAGAACGCTGGCGCAACTATGTAAAGGGAGCAGCCAATTTGTAGAAGTAAAAAATAGAAGTTGAATCAATTATACAAGACCAATATATGAAAAAAATGATAGCCATAGTGGCAGGAGGCGACTCTTCTGAGTTCGGAGTTTCTTTGCGTAGCGCAGAGGGATTGCTTTCTTTTATGGATAAGGAAAAGTATGACTGCTACGTCGTAGAACTGTGCGGTAAGCAATGGACCGCCTGCTATGGAGAAGAACGCTGCGAGATAGACAAGAGTGATTTCTCTTTTCAGGCAGCAGATGGTCGCCACACATTCGACTTTGCCTACATCACTATCCACGGCACCCCCGGAGAAAATGGTATTTTGCAAGGCTATTTTGATTTGATAGGCATGCCCTATTCAACCAGCGGTGTATTGGTGGAAGCCCTTACCTTTAATAAATATGCCTTGAACAATTATCTGCGAGCCTTCCCCGAGCTATATATATCAGACTCGCTGCTAGTTCGTAAAGGAGACAAACTCCCCGATGCTGAAAGCGTGGTGGCACGCTTAGGCCTTCCGTGCTTTGTAAAGCCCAACGCCGGCGGAAGTAGTTTCGGCGTGACAAAAGTGAAGACCGCCGCCGACCTTTATCCCGCCATCGAGAAAGCCATGCAGGAGAGCGACGAAGTGATGGTGGAGAAAATGATGGCCGGAACCGAAATAACTTGCGGCTGCTATAAGAAAGGCACAGAGGTGGTGACCTTCCCCATCACAGAAGTGGTAACCACACAAGAGTTCTTTGACTACGATGCTAAGTACAATGGTAAGGTAGAAGAAATTACTCCTGCCCGAATCGCTCCTCAAACCGCCAAGCGTGTAGCAGAGACTACTGAAAAAATATATAAGATATTAGATTGTTACGGCATTATCCGCATCGACTATATCCTCACCGGCGAGAAAGGAGAAGAGCAAATCAACCTCCTTGAAATCAATACGACGCCCGGTATGACGATGACAAGCTTTATCCCACAACAAGTGCGTGCCGCAGGTCTTGATATCAAAGATGTACTGGCTGATATCATAGAAGGGAAACTTTAATCCGAGTATTAACATCTTGACAAAAAAGTACGTATGACTATCCCCGAAAAATTTGACGCGATCCGTCCTTACACTCCAGAGGAACTACCAAAAGTATTTGATGAACTCCTGGCCGACGAACAGTTCTGTGTCATTATGCAGTCGTTCTTCAAAGATGTACCTATGGAGTTGTTAAAAAAGAAACTCTATGCCTGTCCGGATAATCTGGCAGTGCAGAAAGCCTTCTTTTATCCCTTGGTGGAGCAGCTCATGGCAAAGTGTAGCACCGGCTATGACATGAACGCAGAGGCCTTGCCCGACAAGACGCAGAACTACACGTTCATCTCCAATCACCGCGACATCGTCCTAGACTCGGCACTGCTATGCAAACTCTTAATCGACAATGGTTTTCCCACTACAGTAGAAATTGCCATAGGCGATAACCTGTTGATATATCCTTGGATAAAAAAATTGGTGCGCGTCAACAAATCTTTCATCGTTCAGCGCTCGCTCTCCATGAGGGAGATGTTGCAAAGCAGTAAGTGTATGAGCGAGTATATGCACTTTGCGGTGAACGAGAAGCACGAGAATATTTGGATTGCCCAACGCGAAGGCCGAGCAAAGGATTCCAACGACCGCACACAAGAGTCTGTCTTGAAAATGATGGCTATGGGCGGAGAAGGAAGTGCTGTAGAACGATTGGCAGATTTGAATATTGTGCCCCTCTCTATCTCCTATGAATACGACCCTTGCGATTATTTGAAAGCCAAGGAGTTTCAGCAGAAGCGCGATAATCCTGAGTTCAAAAAGAGTAGGGAAGACGATTTACAGAATATGCAGACCGGCATTTTTGGCTTTAAGGGAAAGGTTCATTACCACGCTGCGCCGTGCATCAATGCTTGGCTGCCCGAATTGGCAGAACTGCCCAAGGGTGATTTCTTTGGAGAAGTGGCTCGCCGCATTGACTTAGACATTCACCGCAACTATTGTCTGTTTGCTTGCAACTACATCGCGGCCGACTTGTTGGCTGCTACTGATAAGTATGCCGCACACTATACGCAAGAGGAGAAGGCTCAGTTTGAAGCCTATGTGGAATCGCGTATAGCCATGGTTGATTTAGAAAATAAGGATGAGGCTTTCTTGCGTCAAACTATTTTGGCCATGTATGCCAATCCTCTGAAAAATCAAGAGCAAGCTTTGGCATGAGAAACATCGGCTGCTTGCTGTTATTCATAAGCCTCTTTGTCTTCTTCAGTGCTTGCGAAGAAGATGAAGAGGCTTTGCTTTCTTACCGGCAGGACCTTGCAGAACTTTATGCAGATGGTTTGGGCATCGGTACGCGTTTGTTGCGCGATGATGGTGTTGCTCTTGCCGTTCTGAATAGGCCTGGTGGCTTGTCGCGCGATACTATCTATCGTGTCTGCGCCATGTATACGGAAGAGCCGCAAGGTGTTCGGCTCAGCCATTTAGCTTTTGTACTTTCTCCCTGCCCGCGTCGTTTCTCTGAGTCATCTGTTGTGCGCCATCCGTTATCGCTGAAGGCTGTGTGGCGTGGGGGTAGATATATCAATCTGCTTGTGGCTTTGCAGACCTCAGGCGATGCTCATCGCTTTGCCTTTGCTGATAAAGGAGTTGAAACTATGCCCCAAGGCTACAAGATAGCGCGAGTGGAGCTGTGCCATGATCAGAATGGAAACGAAGCCTATTACACTCGCGAGGCCTATCTCTCTTGTCCCGTGTGGCCTTATGCAGATGTATTGCAAGCCGGTCGCGACTCTGTGGAACTCATTGTCCATACGTATGATGGTCCGCAGGTGCGTAGGTTGGCTTATTGATTTTATGTAGATGGCTATGGAAAATTTTTCTGCGCCTATTGATTTTCATCCGTTAGGACTTGCCGATGGCGAGATGATACGCCGACATGTCTATGACACGGAGTGTCGCAACTGCGATTTGAACTTCTTGAATCTTGTAAGCTGGCGCTTCCTCTACGATACGGAGGTGGCCCTTTGGAATGGCTGGCTCTTGTTTCGCTTCTTTAGTGAGGGGCGCCGCGCCTATTTGGCACCGATTGGTCTGGGCGACTGGAAAGAGCCCGTGATGGCTTTGCGCAGAGATGCCGCTTCTCAAGGAGTTCCTTTCTTTCTTGCAGGAGTCTGCGAGAACTCTCTGGCGCGTCTCAATGAGGCGATGCCCGGTTTCTTCAAGGCCGAGGCCGACCGCCGCTTTACCGATTACATCTATCGCCGCGATGTGCTTTCCGAGCTGGCTGGAAAGAAATTACAGCCCAAGCGGAACCTTGTCAATAGGTTTCTCCGCACTTATCCAAACCACGAATACCTGCCGCTCACTCCTGAGTTGATTCCCGAGTGCTTGGAACTCGAGCGTCGATGGAACTCCGAGCGCATGGAGAATAAAGGACAGGCAGAGAGCATAGAGGAACGCCGTTCCATAGAGACTGTCTTTGAGCACTGGGACGCCTTGGGCGCTATAGGCGGTGTGGTGCGCGTGGATGGTAAGGTGGTGGCCTTCACCTATGGTTCGCCTATCAATTACGACACCTTTGGCATCTGCGTAGAAAAAGCCGATGTTTCTTACGAAGGAGCCTATGCTTTTATCAACCGGGAGTTTGCCCGGCGCATAGACCCCTCTTTTGTTTATCTCAACCGCGAGGACGACCTTGGCATAGAGGGATTGCGCCAAGTGAAACTTTCCTACCAGCCCGAAGTGCTTTTACATAAGTACCATGTGGTGGCAAAAGTGTAAAACATACTTATCTCTATGCAACTCTCTGATTCTGAAATAAAACAACAGACGCGGCGCTTGTGGGAAACCGTTTTTGGCGACTCCCAGGACTTTATAGATTTATATTTTTCCAAGAAATACACTCCTGCGGCCAACATGGTGCGCATCGAGGACGGCGCTGTGGTGGCCGCAGCTCAGTGGTTGCCTTACGAGTCTTTGTTTCGGGGCGTTCGAGTGAAGTCCTCCTACCTCTCCGGACTTGTCACACGGCCCGATTGTCGCGGCAAGGGGCATGCGGCAGCCATCATTGGCGAAGGCTTGAAGCGCTTGTATGCCGAAGATGTGCCCCTCGCCTGGCTTATCCCTGCCAACGAATCTCTGCGCGACCTCTATGAGCGCCCTTCCCATGGATGTTTTTATACAAGCGTCTTCCGAGTGGAGAAATGGCTGACGGCCCGGGAGCATGTGGCCGCCGGCTTTGAAGCAGTCAATGCTGCGCCCTCAGTAGCCATTATGCAGTATGTCCACCGAGCCTTGTCGCGCTATGGCACCGGCCTTTTGCCTTCCCTCAGCGATGTGCAGGCTGCTTTTGCCCTTTGCGAGATGGAGCAAGGCAAGGCTGTGGCAGTGCTCCGTGAAGGCAATATCTGCGGATTGGCTTTGGCAGTGAAGGAAACACAAGATGTGTGGCGACTCACCTTTATGGAGACCGACGACTCTGCTTCCGAAGCCGCTTTGCTTGCTGCTCTTGCAGCAGAGACAGGCGCCCAAAGGTTTCGCTCCTTGCAGCCCACTGTTTGGTTAGATGACGAGGCGCAGCCCTATGGGGTGGCGCGCGTGGTCAATGTGGAGCGCCTTCTTCAGCTCATCCAACCGAAACTCCCCAAGCAGGCAATGTGTGTGGAGGTGGTGGACGACGAAATATTGCCTCAAAACAATGGTCGCTATCTCTTGAGTAAGAACTTCGTGGGGCGCACAGATCAGCCCGCTGAGAAGCAGATGACGCCCGGAGTACTGGCGGGGTACCTTATGCATGCCCATGAGGTGAGCATGCCTATGATGCTCGACGAGTAGTGCATTCGGGATACCCTCCCTACACAATAATTATATTATATAAGACACTCCTCTATGAAACGCATCACCCTCTTCCTCCTCCTGATTCTTATTTGTTCCGCTACCGCATGGTCCCAGCAGGCTGTGGCCCTAAAACAGAAATCTCTGGCACGCTGGGATATAGCCCCGGCCCACTTTAGTGGAATAACCCCCTTGGGTGATAATCGCTATGCCGTGGTGAGCGACAAAGAGGCAGCCGATGGCTTCTTCCTCTTTCGCATTGAGCAAGACAGTGTGAGCGGACAGGTGACTGCCGTCGTGTCCGAAGGATTTCAAGGCACCTCTGCGCCTCGGGTGGACAAAGGCGGACTCAGTATGCGCGACTCGGAGGGCATCGTCTTCCACAAGCAACGCAACACCGTGTTTATCAGTGGCGAAGGCGACCAGCAAATCCTGGAATATACCCTCTTCGGCCAGCCCACGGGAGTCTCCTTGCAAATACCGCAGCTTTACGATAAGCAGCACATCGTTTCCAACTATGGTTTCGAGGCCTTAGCCTATCACCCCGCCACTCATCGCTTTTGGACCACTACGGAGAGCACGCTCCCGGAGGATGGCGAAGCGGCAGGCCCGGCTCATCCCGGAGCCGTAAACCTATTGCGCCTGCAAGCCTTCAACGAGGATTTGCTACCCTGCGCCGCCTATGCCTACCGCATGGATGCAGGGAGGACAAAGGGCTTTGGCAGACTCTATGCCTATGGCGTGCCCGAACTGACCGCCCTGCCCGACGGGCGCCTGCTTGTGCTGGAGCGCGAGGTGAACATCTCAAAGCGCTACCTGCGCTCGGAAGTGGTGTGCAAACTCTTTGTCGTAAATCCCGCAGAAGGTTGGCAGATAGACAGTTCGACCAACCTAAAACAGCTCGACCGCAATAAGTTTTTGGTGAAGACCCTCTTGACGCGCTTTGTCACCAAACTCAACCCCTTGCGCTATACCTTGGCCAACTACGAAGGCATGTGCTTGGGGCGTACGCTGGCCGACGGAAGGCAGACGCTGCTGCTCATCAACGACTCGCAAGGCAGAATGGGAAAAGGTGGAATCTCTCTGAAAGATTATCTGAAGGTGTTGGTTCTTCCATAGGCAGAGAGTGAGCCTATGGCTTAAAGGCAATTCCTCCTCCTTTACAAATGGTGGCGGCGAGCTTTGTGGTCGCATTGTTCAAGCTACTTTTCCCACCCCCGTTTTATCTCCTGTTTCGAAAGTCTGATTTAGGAAAAACTAGGTCTTAGAAAATTTTTCCTAGGTCTTGCGGAATTTTTCGTAGATAAGACTTTCGAAACGCTCCAAAATGCCTGCTGATTTTCAGGATGTTACGAAGGTCGTTTTTTAGGCTATATTGCGCCAGAAAGTCCAGGCTATTGTGAGCAAACCCAAAGTCAGAATCAAGGCGCGATGGTAGAGCACGCGCCGACATTTGCGTTGCCATGCCGGCGGGAAGAAATGTTCGGTCAGAGCAACGGCCAAGAGAAGGGGGAGGGCTATGAGCAGGAAATAATTGTAAGAAAGCCCTTCGGCGATGCGGCCGTGGAGAAAGGCATGAAGGGCGCGTTGTGTGCCGCAAGCCGCACAGTCACAGCCGGTGAGCATCTTGAATATGCAGCGAGGGAAGAAAGAAAAAGAGCCGGGGTCTGCCCAGAAATAGACAGCCCCGACTGCAAGGATTAAGCCAAAGATGAAGACCTTAAGCTTCAAGCGGCTTTATTTTTTAGGAGTGCGAGCCAGTGTGGCCAACACAAATTGCCAGTACTTCTCAACGCTGGGAATGTAGCAGCGCTCGTTGGGCGTGTGCGGAGAGCGCATGGTGGGGCCGAAGCTTACCATGTCCATCTTGGGATACTTAGCGCCGATGACACCACACTCCAAGCCGGCGTGAATCACCTGCACCTTGTTCTCGGCATTGAAGAGATCGCGATATACGTTTCTCATCAACTCCACAATCTCGCTCTTGGGGTTGGGTTGCCATGCGGGGTATGCGCCATCAAGCTCTACGCGCATTCCGGCCATGGAGAAAATGCTCTCCAGAGTCTCGGCGCAGCATTCGCGCATTGAGTCGCGTGAGGAGCGAACCAGTACCTTGAACATAGCCTTGCCGCCGGCAATTTCTACGATGGCAAGGTTAGAAGAAGTCTCAACGATGCTTGGCACTTCAGGGATGAAGCGCATTACACCATTGTGGCAGCCGCAGAGGGCATTTACCAAGTTGTCCTGCACCTCAGCCGGAACAATCATGGCAGGCAGTGCTACGTCTTCCACCTCGAAGGTCAGTCCCTTCTCAATGGCTTCGTACTCGCCGGTAAAGGTGGCGCGCCATTCTTCCACAATCTCTTTCAATGCCTCGACGTTCTCCTTTGGCAAAGTAAGTACCACTTCTGCCTCGCGAGGGATGGCGTTGCGCATGTTGCCGCCCTGCCAAGAAGCCAAGCAAGCATCGAAGTTGGCAATAGCGTCTTGCACAAAACGAGCTATCATCTTGTTGGCATTGCCGCGTCCCTCGTTAATCTCAAGTCCGCTATGGCCGCCAAGCAGTCCGCCTAATGAAACCTTCACGGCCGCATCTGCGGCATCTACTTCCACTTCCTTGTACTCAAGAGTAGCAGTAAGGTTTACGCCGCCGGCCGAGCCGATCATCATTTCGCCCTCTGTCTCGTTGTCGAGGTTGAGGAGGATGTCGCCCTTCAGTAAGTCGGTCGCCATATCGTTCACGCCGCCCATGGTAGACTCTTCGTCGGCGGTGATAAAGCCTTCGAGGGGGCCGTGCTGAATGTCGTTGGCCTCCATGATGGCCATGATGGTGGCTACAGCCATACCGTCGTCGGCTCCAAGCGTAGTGTTCTTCGCTCTCACCCAGTCGCCGTCAATGTAGGCTTCGATGGGGTCGGTCTCAAAGTTGTGGTCGGACTCGGGACTCTTCTGCGGAACCATGTCCATGTGGCCTTGCAGCGTCACCACCTTGCAGTCTTCCATGCCGGGAGTGGCGGGCTTGCGCATAAGGACATTGCCGGCCTCGTCGAGGATAGCTTCGATGCCTTTTTCCTTAGCCCAGTCGAGTAGGAACTTCTGTATTTTTTCGAGGTGACCAGAGGGTCTGGGCACTTGAGTCAGCAGGTAAAAATTCTTCCATATTGCCTGCGGTTGCAAATTCTTGATGTCGCTCATAATCTTATAGTTTTATAAATAGAAAATCAGGGGGAAAATTTATTAAGTAGTCTGTTTCGGCAGGGGAGTGAGTCGGTTTAAGTCGGCCCAACCTACAACGCCGAGTAGAATGACGAGTGCCGTTTGGATGGTATGTACCACGAGCGCAAAAAGGATGGCTTGCGACTCGGCCACTCCGTATATCACCAGCATGGTCTTCACCGCAAAATGCCAGGGACCTGCGCCGTTGGGGGTGGGCACCAAGACGGCGAATGAGCCTATGCAGAAAATGAGGAAAGCCTCTACGGGAAGTATGTCGGCGGTGAAGTCGAAGCAGAAAAAGGCGATGTAAAAATGTAGGAAATAGGCGAGCCAGATACCAAAGGAATAGACTAAGTAGAGCGGTAAGTTTCTCACCTTACGCAAAGAGACAATACCCTCCCACATGTTGTCAAGTAAGTCTTTGCCTTTATGGAAAATGGCGTAGCGGCGTACGAGAATCAAGAAAGCCACTACGGCTGCCACAAGACACACGGCAGTAACAATGTAGCCGGTGCCGGTGAAGCGCCCAAATACTGAGGTGAAGTTCGTATCTGTGGCGCGCAAGAAGCGAACGAAGACGGGGAGCTGGGTAAAGAAGGCTACAGCTGTCAGCAATAGCATGATGAGCGAGTCGATGATGCGCTCCGTCACCACCGTTCCTAAGGATTTTGTGAAAGAGGTTCCCTCATAGCGCTTCAAGGTGCCGCAACGCGTTACTTCGCCTATGCGAGGAATAACTAAGCTTGAGGCGTAAGAGAGAAAGATGGCGTTGATGCTGGTGCGTGTGCTAGGATTTTCGCCAAGAGGCTCTAAGGACATTTTCCAACGCCACGCGCGAAAGAGCTGTGGCAGAATTCCAAAAAGCAGCGAGAGAACCATCCATCCCCACTTCATCTCGTGGAGCACGCATTGAGTAAATTCTTCCCAGTTAGTTCCTCGGTACATCCACCAAAGGATGCCTACTCCCAAGATAAGGGGGAACAAAATCCGGATGATATTCTTAGCAATGTAACTCAAGGTTGTTTCAGTTAAGCTTTTTTTCGTATTTTTGTCGGGCACTACCAGCCTTTCGGAGTGCCCTATTTTGCAAATTTACAGAAAATATACTACATGAAGTCCGTACGTCCTAAAAAATTTCTTGGTCAGCACTTCCTGAAAGACCTCTCCGTGGCGAAAGCCATAGCCGACACCGTAGACGCTTGTCCCGACTTGCCTGTGCTCGAAGTGGGTCCGGGAATGGGAGTCTTGACGCAGTTTTTACTACCTAAGGGCCGCGAGGTCAAAGTGGTGGAGATTGACTTTGAGAGTGTGGAGTATTTGCGCCACACCTATCCCGACTTGGAAGATAATATTATAGAGGATGATTTTCTTAAGATGCACTTGGAAAATACCTTTGGCGGCAGTTCCTTTGTGCTTACCGGCAACTATCCCTATAATATCAGCAGTCAGATTTTCTTTAAGATGCTCGACTACCGTCATCTTATTCCCTGCTGTACAGGCATGATACAGAAAGAAGTGGCTGAGCGCTTGGCCGCCGCTCCCGGTAGCAAGACTTATGGTATCTTGAGCGTGCTGGTGCAACTTTGGTACGATGTGGAATACCTTTTCACCGTCGAGCCCGGTGTGTTCAATCCGCCGCCCAAGGTGAAGAGCGCGGTGATACGTATGACACGCAACAAGGTGGAGGACTGCGGCTGCAACGAGCGCCTTTTGCGCCGTGTGGTAAAGACTACCTTCAACCAGCGCCGCAAGATGATGCGCGGCTCCATCAAGCCCTTGCTTGCGCAATTAGAGGCGGAGCGCGAGGTGCATCCCAATCTGGAGCACTTCCTTGCTGCACCATTGCTTACGCGCCGCCCCGAGCAGCTCAGCATAGCCGAGTTCGTGGCCCTCACCAATGAGATCGACCAACTTTTTAGTTAATCCAGCCTCCCAACACTTATGCTCTCTTTCTCTCTCTGCCTTTTGGCACTCGTAGCAGGCTACTTCCTTTATGGCAAGTTCATTGAGCGGATTTTTTCTCCCGACAATCGTCCCACACCTGTGATGCGGCTCAATGATGGGGTGGACTACATTGTCCTGCCCAACTGGAAAATCTTCATGATTCAGTTTCTCAACATCGCAGGCCTTGGTCCCATCTTCGGCGCAATTCTCGGCGCCAAGTTTGGTGTGAGTTGTTTCCTGTGGATAGTGATTGGCTGCATCTTTGCCGGCGCCACGCACGACTATCTGGCCGGAATGCTCTCTCTGCGCCACGACGGCGAAAGTTTGCCCGAGACCGTGGGGCGCTATTTAGGTAAGTCGGCGCAGTTTTCCATGCGTCTGTTCAGCATCGTATTGCTGATTCTCGTTGGCGCCGTTTTCGTGGCAGGCCCGGCAGGCTTGTTGGCAAAGCTGACTCCCGAGGTGCTCGATGCTACCTTTTGGATTATCTGTATCTTTATCTATTATTTCCTCGCCGCCCTTTTGCCCATCGACAAACTGATAGGAAAGATTTACCCCCTCTTTGCCGCCTCGCTACTCTTCATGGCGCTGGGCATTCTCGTGATGCTCTTTGTGCACTTCCCGGCCCTTCCCGAATTTTGGGATGGCCTTGGGAACACCCATCCGCAAGCCGATACGCTCCCCCTCTTTCCGATACTCTTTGTAAGTGTGGCCTGCGGCGCCATTTCCGGTTTCCACGCCACGCAGAGCCCGATGATGTGTCGCTGTATGCGCTCCGAGCATCACGGTCGCCCCATTTTCTTTGGTGCCATGATAGCCGAGGGCATCGTCGCACTTATTTGGGCAGCCGCCGCCACCTATTTCTTCCACTACCGCGAGGGTAGCATCATGTTAGGCGATGCTTCGGTCATCGTGTTCGACATCACAAAGGACTGGCTAGGCACAGTGGGTAGCGTCTTGGCCATTCTCGGCGTGGTGGCAGCTCCCATCACCACTGGCGACACCGCCTTGCGTTCGGCACGTCTCATCATTGCCGACATCCTGCACATCGACCAAGGAAAACTCTTGAAGCGCTTGCTCGTGAGCCTCGGCATTTTCGCCGTGACGGCTTTGGCGTTGGTCTATAGCCTTGCCGATCAGGAAGGCTTCAACGTCATCTGGCGCTACTTCTCTTGGGCCAACCAAGCGCTCTCTGTCTTTACGCTCTGGGCGGTTACCGTCTACCTTGTAAGAGAGGGTAAGTGCTATTGGGTAACGCTCTTGCCGGCCATCTTCATCTTCAAAGGCTTTATGCTGTCAAGCGGCAACGTACCGATGCCGGTGGCATTATTTGCACCAGCAGTAGCCGCAAAGGCTGAAAAGGCGATTATAAGATGTAGCTTGCGCATATCCGTTATATTATCTCAAGTGCTTGCTCGGTGTCTGCAATGAGGTCGTCGACATCCTCGATACCTACCGAAAGGCGAATCAGGTCCGGGTCAATGCCGGCCTCTCTCAACTGCTCGTCGTTGAGCTGACGGTGTGTGTGGCTGGCCGGATTAAGTACACAAGAGCGGGCATCGGCAACGTGTGTCACAATCGCAATTAGCTTCAGACTATCCATGAAGCGGATTGCATCCTCCTTGTCGCCTTTGACAGCAAATGCCATTACGCCACATCCGCCATTAGGAACATATTTCTTTGCAAGATCATAGTATTTGCTGCTTGGCAAGCCGCAGTAGTTCACCCATTTTACTTTGGGGTGCTGCTCAAGGTACTCGGCAACCCTCTGTGCATTCTCGCAGTGGCGCTTCACGCGCAGGTGGAGGGTTTCGAGGCCGAGGTTGAGCAGGAAGGCGTTCATCGGAGCCTGTATAGAACCTAAGTCGCGCATCATCTGTGCCGTAGCCTTGGTGATGTAGGCCATCTTGCCGAAGCTCTTCGAGTAGGTGAGCCCGTGATATGAGGCGTCGGGGGTGGTGAGGCCGGGGAACTTGTCGGCATGGGCCTCCCAGTCGAAGTTGCCGCTATCCACGATGGCACCACCTACGGCAGTGGCGTGGCCATCCATATACTTGGTGGTCGAGTGGGTCACGATATCGGCACCCCACTCGAAGGGGCGGCAGTTGATGGGCGTGGCGAAGGTGTTGTCCACGATGAGGGGCACACCGTTGCGGTGGGCGATGCGGGCAAACTTCTCGATGTCGAGCACCTCACAGCCGGGGTTAGAGATAGTCTCGCCGAAGAGGCACTTCGTGTTGGGGCGGAACGCCTTCTCGATCTCCTCCTCCGAAGCATTTTGATCGACGAAGGTCATCTCGATGCCGAGCTTCTTCATCGTCACGCTGAAGAGGTTGTAGGTGCCACCATAGATGGCCGTTGAGCATACGAAGTGGTCGCCACTCTCGCAGATGTTGAACACGGCGTAGAAGTTGGCCGCCTGACCCGACGAGGTGAGCATGCCAGCCACACCGCCCTCGAGGGCAGCAATCTTGGCTGCTACGGCATCGTTAGTGGGGTTTTGCAGACGAGTGTAGAAGTAGCCTGAGTCTTCGAGGTCGAAGAGGCGGGCCATCTGCTCGCTGTTGTCATACTTGAATGTGGTGCTCTGATAAATGGGCAGCACGCGCGGCTCGCCCTTCTTGGGTGTCCAGCCCTCCTGTACGCAGAGGGTCTCGGGTCTGTATTTCTTTTCCATTATTCTAGTTTTTACAATTGAGTTGCAAAGGTAATACAAGGCGAGCGAAAATGCAAGTTTCAACGAAAACATCACGGAGAAAGAGGAATAGATAAAAGGTCTACTGTCTTCTGAAACGGGCCTACCCATTTTCTGAAACGGGCAAGCCCGTTTTTCTTCGTGGGCTAGCCCATTTTTTCTCGAGGGCCTACCCGTTTTTGCACATGACTGAAACGGGGTAGGATTTTCTGTTGCAGGCTATAAAAAGTACGGCGGACATTGACCGTAATCAAGTCCGCCGCAACACTTTATCGAAACTCGTAATTCAAAGTTCCTAATTTGCTTACTTCTGGCTCTCGACCCAGATGCGGGCATTCACGAATGCCTCGATCCAAGGTGTCACCTCATCG
>CALCHR010000220.1 GCA_937901185.1 uncultured Bacteroidales bacterium | reverse complement strand
GCTCGCCAATGAGCTCGTGACTATGAATTATAAAGTTGAGTATACTAAGAGTATTTTAGTTGAAAATGGTATCAACGCTCCTGATGAGTTCCTTCTTCAGAAGGGCTGGATTAAAGTCCTGAGCGGAAAGCCTGCTCATATTTATTTTGATAGATATGTTTCTGATATAGCTCTTAAGAAATTACTTGAAGTGGAGAGCACTAAGAGATGATAAAAGATATAGATCAAGAAATAGAAAAGCTTCTTAAGATTAAAGAAGAAATAAATAAAATAAATAATCTTAAAAAATCTGTAGATAAGCTTGAAGTAATGTCCCAGGCCAGATATGATTTTCTAGTTTCTAAAAATCTGTTAAAGTCTGATGTGTTTTATTATATTGCTGACATGGAGGTAAAACCTTATATTGAAGGGTTTAGTGGCTAACTATGAGAGTCCAATTTGCTAGAGCTACATATAAAAGTTGTAAAGAGAAAAATTATATCGTACCTGACGGTATGATATTAGTCATTACCAACTTGCCTTGGTATAAAAGCTGGTTTGGCCTGAAGTCTACAAGAATGAAGGTAGGCGACGGAAAAACTAGTTTTAATAAACTGAAATTTATTTAATTTAAGGAAGAGTTTATATGAGATGGGAACAAAAACCTAAAACTGTTTTTGATAAAATTAAAAGAAGATTTGCGCTCTTTCCTGTGCTGGTTGAGAAAGAGTGGGTCTGGCTTGAGTTTTATTATGCTTACTCTGAAGAAGATTATGCGGGTACCGTAGTATGGAGATTTAATACTTATCAAGAAGCTGTACAGTGGCTAAGAAGATATGAGGACTCTTAAGTGGGAATCTTCACACCTTAAAAAGATCAATGCAAGTTAGTATTGATCTTTTTTCTTTGCTAAATTATACAAAAGTATTTATCGAGGAGCTTTTTATAATGTTTTTAAATAAAGAATTTTTGAATATATACGAAGAACTTTCTGAGCTAAACGAGTCAAAAGCTGATACACAGCGACTAATTGACTTCGCAGGAGAGGAATTAGCAGATAGATTTTTAAAGATTAAAAATAGATTAAAAACACCGGAAAATGACCTATATTATTGGATAAAAAATAAATCACCGGTAGAGCTTGAGCAGACAGTTAATAGTCTAGAAGATACTAAAACAACAGCTCAAGCGAAAAAAGAAACTGCTGGACAGGGAGCTAAACTAGTCTGTGAAACAAAGCATTGGAGAGTTTATCACATAACAACTTATGAAGCTGCTCAAGCTTACGGAAGAGATACTCACTGGTGTATTACTGGAATTAACAAGTGGGGAGATAAGTACTGGAGAGATTATAAAAATAAAGGGGCTGACTTTTATTTCTTTATTACTAAGGGAATGTATGATCCCAGAGGCAGAGATAGTAAATTTGCGCTAGCTGTTTATCCTAATAATGAATGTGAAGTATTTGACCAAAAAGACGGGCAAGTTAGTTTATACGATATTAAATATATTTATGAAGTAAATATCCCTGGCCTAGACCTAGACTCTCTAGAAGATAGAGGTTGGGAGTGCTTTAGCTGTGGAGCTTTTGTCCCGCAAGATTTAATAGTATTGGGTCCTGAAGACGGTAATGCTTACTGTGAAAACTGCTGGGACGAATTATTTAAATAACTTATGAAGAAGGATGTTAATGAAAAGTTAACATCCTTCTTTTTTATTTTTTATTAATTTTGTTGTAGGCAATACTGTATTATAAAATAAGTAATAAAAAGAAATATACGAAAGGCGGTATGTGATATGCCATATATTGATACGACTTTGTTATTAACTGATGAAAAGACTCATACACTCCCAAACGGCTGCGGGAAGGGAAGTGGTAATGTGGTGGTTTTTGTTGATGATATTGAGAAACTACCCGCTGCCGATGTAGTACCAAGAGCTGAGATTGAGAAGATTTTTAAGGAAATTGAAAGACTGCTTGACAATTATCATTCTGCATGTCTGCCCGTAGGAACAATTGAACCATATGCTTATTATGAGGGTGATCTTGGCGAGGCATTTGCCGAACTCAAAAAGAAATACACGGAGAGGCAGAAATGAGAGATAGGCTGATAAAGTTAATACTGAATACTCCCGTGCTTAAATTCCCATCGGGGAGCAGAGCGCAAGGGAAAACATATCAAACCGCACAGAATGTTGCCGACCACCTTCTCGCAAACGGCGTTATAGTGCCGCCTTGTAAGGTGGGAGATATAGTATATGCAATATCTCTCAATACAGAGACAAACACTACAGCAATACATCGAGGATATGTCGGTTCCATTGATATTCGTACTGCGGGAAATTATCTGTTTATATGCCATGAAGGATTTGACGACGAGCCTTATTTCAAAAACATCTGTGGCAAATTCGAAGACTTCGGCAAATTCATATTCTTCACAAAAGAGGACGCAAATAAAGCTTTGGAGGAATTTACTAATGAAGCCAGTATTTAAATGTGATTATTGCTCTAAAATGGGCACAGAAGAAGAAATAAGAGAGCATGAGCCTAATTGCTCAGAAAACTATGATAGAAGAAGTTGTTATACTTGTGCACATAAACGAACAAAGTGTGATAAAGATAAAAATTGGTATTTTGACTGCGAGGCAGAACAAGAAATTCCTAGAGGAAGTATTATTGAATTCTGTCCTAAGTATGAGTTCAAGAAGAAATCAGATAATCCTCTAGAAAATATATTTGGGGATATTTTCAGCGGTTTTTGCAAGAAATAAAATAAGGAGATATTAAAATGGAACATGTAAATATTATTTCTCAAGAAGCTATTACAGCAGTTCCTACTTGGCTGGCTGCATTGGGTGCAGGCATTTGTATTGCAATAGTTGCATCAACTTACATTTATATGACAATTATAAAAGATCCTGACAGGATTATTAGATATTTAGGCCATGCTGCAGCATTTTCTCTTGCACTTTGTGTAGTTTGGTGTATAATTACTTCAGCTTTCTTTTCGGTGCCTACTGGAAGATATAGATATGAAGCAACTATAGACAAAGAAAATATGTCCATAACTGAATATGAAGAGTTTATGAAAGCTTATAATCACAGTTATAGTAAAGATGGAATATATTATTTCGAAGACTGGCCTAATTAAGGCGGGAGTTAATAATGGAAACAGTAAAACTTTACTCAATGATTTATGATGATAAAACAAAAGGCAACGAAGGTCTAGGAGAATATGTCGGCGAATTCCGACATGTTAGGCAGCTTAGAGAAGATTTTTACGTGGATGACTTCCTTGCTATTAATACAGAAACTAATGAGCTCTGCTTAATACTTTCAAGAGAAATAAAAGGTGTCGGAGGCGGTTTGGCTTATTCGGTACACCCTGTAAAAACTTTAGGGGACTATAAAATCCATCGTGAGCAAGACTTTGCAGAGTGGAGAATGATCGTAGACGATTTCGACGACGGCATAGGAAATAGAGAACTCCCTCACTGCTCTAAATGTAGTAGAGGAGTATATAGACACGATGCCGGATTGTATTGTCCTTTCTGCGGGGCATTAATGAAAAATCCTATGAGGTATTAATATGTGCATCTCAAGTAATACATATACAGAAAGAAATTATAAAATCGATCTTACTAAACTCGAGTATAGTAAAACTCCGGAACAAGAAAGAGAAGAACAACTTATGGTAGCTACTGCTGAGGACTACCTAGAAAGCCTAGGAATAAAAATAAAAACTGAGTATGGCTATTATAGAAATACTTGGGACATCTTAAAAGATTTCGGTGAGTATCTTTCTAAAAATAATAAGTATAGTTTGCCGGCAGATTATTTTATTTGTGCAGCTAAAGTGGAGGAATAATAAATGAAAAAAGGTAAATGGATTATTGTACATCCAACAGACTGTTTTACGTTAATCCCTGTTTATCTATGTAGCGAGTGTGAGTACATTCAGTCAGGATATCTAACAACAGAAGCATGTGATAACTGTGGGTCCGCTAATACAGTAGATAAGACAGATTATAGAGAGCTTACTTTATTCGCGTCTAACCTTGAACAACAAGAAGATAAATAATAAAAAAGAACGGTACTTTAGAGGTATCGTTCTTTTTTATTATAAAAGTGCTATTTGCTAAATTATACGTAAGAAAATATTACAGAAAGGAATTTAATCTTTAATGTTTTTAAACGAAGAGTTTTTACGTATATATGAAGAACTTTCAGATATTAATAATGACCTAGAAGAAAAATTTGATATGCCCGGGGCTGAAATAGTTTATGGTGAAGAAGCTACTACTATAGAAGGTGTATTACGTTATTTCGTGGAGGATATTCCTACCTTGGCCGCTATTATAGCAAGAGGGCGTATTAAAGCTTCATTACAGAAAGAAACCGATACTCAAACGCCTCGAGGTGAAAAATACCATAAAAAGAGACCTTTCGTGTCATTCTCTCGTCAGTTGTTTAGTCATGCTTATCGAGCTCCTAAAAAATGGAAATACGGTATTGCTGTTAATCAAGAAAAACTTGAGCGACTAGTGCAGCAAATACAGGGTGCTAATATCAGCACCGACTTTGAATATCCAGGTAGTACTATGCATGTATATGGAGCAGTAAAACTACAAGATGAAACTGAATTACTTATTACTTCTTTCGGTAGTTTTTCAATAAATCTAAATGAAAAAACACGACAGGCTCTTAAACAGTACCAAGGTGTAGAAGTTGAAAAAACAGACTTTTATGATAAAATAAAAAATTTCTTTGATAACTTTATCGAAAAACGCCGTGAAGCTGATCCTGAAACCTTAATATCCTACACAGAAGATATAGAAGAAGTTGAAAAACATTTAATAAAACGACGTCCAATAGATTCAAAAGTTGTAGAAGGTTTTATCCTACGTGGATTTTGCCGAACACAGTTTTTATCACCGTACTTTACTGACTTATATAAAGAGGTCCCAGGGCTTTTTGATTACATAAAAGAGCACACTAATCTTAACGAAGGTGAGTTTAGAGTGTGGCTAGATGATAATCAACAATATCTAGATATAAGTGATTGCATCGTCGGTCTAGTACTGCCTTCTAACTATAAAGAAAATAATTTTGATAATACAGAAAATACTGCACCGGACGTTTTATACTTACGTAAGTTAGTAAAAGAACAGGACCTAACAATTTACGTATATCAATCAAAAGAAGAGTCTAATATCCCTGATATTGACTTAAGTAAAAAAACTAAAAACACTCGTAAAAAACCCTCTATTATGGAGTACTTTCATAAAATCACTAGTTCACGCGATGCTGTCATTGATTTTATTAAAAATGAACTAACTAGATATAAAGCAAATCAAGACTACTGTAATGCGTATAATAACGCAATAGCCATAAATACCTCAGCAGCAAGTGTACTAGATGTACATCAAAGACATGAGTATAATTATCGTGCATTTTTAGGTGCGATTTTAGAGTTTGGTCTCACTGCAAAAGATGTAAGAAAGATATATCAAACAGGCCGGCCCTTTCTTGATGCTAAAAGTACCTTTGATAAAAAGACTGCGGACAGCACGGCAGTTATAGAGTTCATTCAGCAGTTAGCTCAACAATACCCAAACAAGCCTTTGTGTGAAGCTTATACTACCTGGTTTGCTATAAATACTAATGCAACTAGGCTTAATACAACTAAATTGGACCCCGAAGAAGTTAACTGGAAATGTTTTACAGATATCTGCAAACAACGCTTTAATTATTCAGTCCCTGATTTATCTAAGTTAAGTCGTGGGGAAGTTAATAATATTAATCGAGAACCTATAAAAACTTTGTTTAAAAAGGCAGCAAAAACCAGCAAAAAAGCTACACTGGAATTTATTAAAAATTTTGCTAATGAATTTCCTAGGTATCCTCTGGCAGGAGCCTATGCTAGCTGTATGGGAAAATATGCGACAGACACTAACGCTTCTCTCTTAAACAATACCAATTATAATTATAAAGCATGGCTTGAGAAGGTTACAGATCCAAATGGACCTATTAAATTAACAAAAAAAGAAGTATTAAATTATTTCAAAGAATATGTAGCAGAAGCTAATAATCAATAATAACAAAAGAACTTAGAGTACTAAAACTTTAAGTTCTTTTTCTTTTTCGCCGGCATGAAAAATAAATGAGTTATACTTCTTACTTAATCTCATTTATAAAAATATATAATAATAAAGCTATATACAAAATGAGTTTAACTTTTATATAGAGAAAAGTTTATTTTATTTTAGCCAACATCGTATATTAATTATAGAAATAAAATTAAGGTGGATACTAAAATGATTAATAGACAGATTAAACGCCGAATGAAATATAACCAATCAGAAATTACTTTATCTGAATTAATAGATAAGCTCGGTTCCTTAGACCCTGTTAAAATAGTATATAATAACAAAGAACTATATAACGACTACGATAGTAAAACAGTTAGTAAGGTACTAGACGACGGAGAAAAAATTTATGGTGAACTATTACCTTATAAAATAAATATTCCTTCTAAGTTCCCGGAGCTGTTAAATAAAAAAGTATATAAAATAGATATTGAAATATTAATGCACCATCACTCTATCATTAATATAATAGGGGAAAAATAAACAAATGATTGAAATTAGACCAGTAGACTGGGAAGACGAAAAATATGATACCTGTGGAAATACTACAAGGGCAATATTAAAAATAGATAGAATCTCTATTCCTCTATGTGAATACTGCCTAGAAGAATTAAATGAATCTTTATCCGTTTTTAATAATACAATATTCTGCTATCAGTGTAAACACTTTATTATGAGTAGAAGCGGTTGGTCTTATGGCGGGAGCTGTAAAAAAGATAAAGATATAAAACCTGAAGACGCTGGCTTTAAGAACTGCAGAGACTGTATGAATACCTGTAAGGACGCAATAAAGAATACTTAAAGATATAAAAAGACTTAGAGCCTAAGAAAGCTTTAAGTCTTTTTATATATAAGCACTATTAAACCATCAATTTATTAAATAAATAATTTAATTATAAATATTACGCTAAATTAATTGAATGGGAAAATTGGGTTGCGAGAAATAGACTCAAAAATAAATTCTCGTTTATTGGAGATTAAAAATGAACCTAAATGAATGGAAAGATTCCAACGGAAATAAAATAAATACTCCTAAAGCCACTGCTACATCTTCCGCTTCAACGACTACTTCTTTTAAAAAGAGATTTGAAAAGCTTATTAAGTACCATATAGACCATGCTTCCTCCGAGCTGGAGAGTATTACAAGAAAAGATATTTTTAATTACAGCTTCCGTCTTAGTGAGCATTATGATAACGGGCATCATGAATTTGACAGGGATATTATAGTAAGTGTTGATAAGAATACCGATGAATTCTTTATAAGTATTTTCATAGACCATAAGGAAGTAGACAGTATTCAGCGAATAGGCTACGAGAATTTTGTAAAAGCTATTGAGCCTTATATGTTTCTTCCTGACGCAAGAACACCGGAGTACAATGACCTATTAGTTGAGTGGGTTGATAAGACCGGAAAGAAAGTAAGTCTAAATAAGTCTTATCCCCCTATGCCAGCTGCTCAAGCTACTTCTACCTCTAATAAAGATAAATTCGTTAAGTTAATGTATAACATGATGAAGAACAAGCTTCCTAGCGTCACCGACGTGAAGTGTGTAAGAGTTGATGACAACGGCTTTACTTATAAGGAAACTCGTAGCCTTACCCGTGGAGAATTTACTTTAGTCTTACTAATAGGCTACGAGAAAGACGACTCCTGGAAAAGTGAGCTTTATATGGATTCTAAATTATTAGAAACAAAACAAGGAACTGGAATGGCAGATCTGATTAGATACATGGGACAATACTTTAGCGTTCCTGATATTGGAACTAAAGAGTATACGGAATTATGTGAGTCTGCTCCTACTTCTATAGCTGACGACTTTAAGCTTTATGAAAATCTTTGGGATTAAAAAAATATTTTATATATAGGAGAAACAAACTATGAATTTATTCGAAGAATTTAAAGCATACGAAAATCTTTGGGAAGCTACCGAAGCTCCTAAAGCTATCCCGGTTAAACAGCGCGGAAAGACTTGGGATCTTTCTAAAGAAGAAGACTTTAGAACTATTGCAAATCAGTTTGCAGCTTCTAAAGCAAAAGAAGTTAAACTGTCTAAGAAAAGCGGCCTTATGTCTACACCAGAACTTGCAGCTTATGAAGATAAGCAAAGAGTGCTTATTGCTAGGGGTCTTCTCTCAACTGTGAAAAGTCATACTACTGATAGTCAAGTAATCAAGAGTGCTGAGGCTATCGTAAAAGAATTTGAAACTACTTATAATACAAAACATAAGGATGAGATAAGAAAACGAATGGACCAGAATTTTGGGGCCTAACTATGAACTTACTTCAAGCATTTAATTTTTTAAATATGATTAATGAGGGCCTCGACAAGTATCAGGAAGACTACAAGCAGTATGTTGTTGATCATAAAGCCCGAGTAGAACAGTTCGCAGACTGGCTACTAGAGAAGTGTCCCTCACTTTTTGATGAAGTTGATCCTGATGTTTTCTGGGATCTTATTAAAGGCCACGACGAGTCTAAGTTTTCTGAAGAAGAGTTCGAGCCTTATGCCCAGAAGTGGTTCGGCGACGGAAAGAAGACTAGAGAGTACGAGCTTGCTTGGGAACATCATTATATGAATAATGAACATCACCCTGAGTACTGGGACGGCGAAGACATGCCTTATATTTATATACTAGAAATGATTTGCGACTGGGGCTCATTCTCTATAGCTTCAGGAGATATGAAAGAACTTTCTGACTTTTATTATAATAAAGCTAAAGCCGACCCGGAGAAAAATCTTTCTGATGCTACTAAAGAAATTATTGAAGATATACTTTCTCGTATTGATTCTGTAATAAGCCGCGATGAATAAATTTTATATAAAGGCCTTCATTTTTTGGAGGCCTCATTTTTATTCATGCTGCCCTGGAAGCTCTAGAATCTCCTGTACCGCAATTTAAGTAATTTCATTATAAGTACCAGGGCCCTCCCAACAAAATGCGATATGGAAGAAATTTGGAAGGCTACGTGCCGAGCGGAGAGCTTCGGTGTATCCTAATAAGCCGGAGGATCTTTTGTGGGGAGCTTTATATTATTAGGAGTATAATTTATAGCCCAGGGTCTTAGAGCTCGTCTGGGAGGATTCTAGAGCCTCTGGAGCTGGCTAGGGCCCCTGGCTCCCGACGTATATATTTTATTATTTACTAAAGTTTACAAAAAATTCACAATTTTATTTAAGTATTTATTAAACTAATAATTTATTAAATTAATAACTCACTATATAAATAAATCTATAATTTTTCTAAAAAATTTTAATAAATTAATAAATTTACTATATATTATATTGTATATTATATATAGATATATAAATATATAATTTATTTTACTATAGATAAGACTGAGGCCTTTAGGCCGAAGGCTTAGCAGCTTGCTGCAATATCTAGAAAAATTGCTATAGCTCTAAATATAAATATATAAATATAATTAATATATAATAAATTAATATATTTATATATAATATACTCTAGTGCTAGTATATATTATATATAGCGCTGGACGCGCGCACGCGAGCTAATTATTTTCAGTAAAAAATATTTTTTTTCGTAATTTAAGGAGTTTATAAACTTATGTGTACTAATACAACTAGAAAAACCTCTATTATTAAGTGTCCTCATTGTAGTGCTCAGTATCTTCCTGCAGAGATTTATATGCCTGGGGCTATGTTAGGTAGACCTGATGATTTAGTAAAGGATGCTTTAGGAAAGATTCTTTATGAAGATTATAGAGAGGGAGCGGAACCTGATATGACAGAGCACTTTGTATGCGATTATTGTGATAAACCTTTTATTATAGAAGCTACTCTTACCTTTAAGTCTATGGAAGAAGTCCCTGAAAAAGACTTTTCTACTGAATACGTCTCACTTTTAGATTAATTACACCAATTTCAGGCTAAATTTAGTATTAATTTGCACATTTTTGCAATTTTGGCTGATTTTAGCCCTTTTTCCTTACGCGCGCGTATACGCGTAGGCGAGACTTCCGAAATTACCGAAATCTCAGTAATCTCGTTTCTGTAACTCCGACAATTTCGGTAATTTCAATTATTTCAAATAATGCAACTTAGGAGATTTCGTTTTGATTAAAATATATGAGATCTCTCCTCCACAGAAGATATCAGGCCTTAGCTCGCTTATAGTACAGTTTGACTATAATGAATATATAGTAGATTCAATTAAGACTATTCCTACCGCTCATTATCATAAGAAAGAAAAGGTTTGGGAATTACCTGTATGTTATTTAGGTCGCCTACTAGATAGCCTGACTTTCTTGGACGAGATACAACTACGATTACTTGACACCCCCGAAACTGGGGAGATTACATTTAATAGAAAATACGATCTTAAGCCTCTTTCCGAAACTGAGAAGATTTCGTTTAGAGCAACTCCCTTTCCTCACCAGCTAGAAGCTGTCGACTTTTTACTTAAGCAGGAGAAAGCACTTCTACTAGATGGCTGCGGAGTCGGTAAGTCCCTCGAGATGATTCTCTTCGCTGAGACTCTTAAGAAGAGAGGGATCATAGATCACTGTCTGGTAATTACCGGTATCGCCGGCCTTAGAGGAAACTGGGAAAAGGAGATTGCGAAGTTCTCAACCGAAACTTCCGTAATTATCGGAAAGTATATTACTAGAAACGGTACTACTCGATACCGCTCTATGCAGAAGAGAGCTGAGCAGCTTAAGAATAAGATAGACGAGTTCTTCGTCTTACTTAATGTCGAGTCTATTAGGGATCCTAAAGTAGTAGAGGCTATTAAGACCTCTGAGAATAAGTTTGGTCTTATAGCTTTCGATGAGTCTCACAAGATTGGTGCCCCGGATACTACACAGTATAATAACCTTATGAAGCTTGATGCCGACTTTAAGGTAGCTGCTACCGGAACCCTGATAGTTAACAGTCCCCTCTCAGCTTACCCCAGTTTAAAGTTTACTGATAATGACTCTGCTACTTTGACTAACTTCAAATCTCAGTACTGTGCTTTCGGAGGCTTCGGAAATAAACAGATTATCGGATCTAAGAACTTAGAGATCCTTAGAGAAGAGATTGCTAACTGCTCTATTCGCCGAACGCTCTTCGATGTTCGCAAGGATATTCCTCCGCTTACTATAGACGTAGAATATCTTGAGATGGAAGAAGATCAGCAGAAGTTTTATGAGGCTATTAAAGAAGGCGTCAAGGAAGAAGCTGATAAGATTGAGCTTAAGGCAGGAAACCTTCTTGCTCTTACTACTAGACTTAGACAAGCTACAGCATGTCCGAGTGTTCTTACTACTCAAGCTATTGAATCTATAAAAGTTAATAGAGCTTTTGAGTACATTCAAGAGATCTGTTCTCAAGGTGAGAAGGTAGTTATCTTCTCTATGTTTAAAGAGCCGCTTAATCAGCTTGCAGCGAAATTAGACGGATTTCGGTATAGCTTAAATACTGGAGATACTCCTGACCAAGTAGCTTTCGATAACATGACTAGATTCCAAGAAGATCCGAATGAGCAGGTCTTCCTCGGAACTTTCGGAAAGTGCGGTACTGGTTTTACTCTTAACTCTTCTATGTATTTAGTTTGTATAGATACCCCGTATACTTTCTCACTATTTGAGCAAGGATATCAGAGAGTACACAGAATTTCTAATACTCGCCCGGCTTATATTAAAGTATTAGTCTGCGAAGAGACTATAGACGAGAGAGTACAGGAAATTATAGAGACTAAAAAAGATCTTGGTGAATATCTTGTAGATGGAGTTGGCGATGGCACAGCAGATAACAGATTCTTGGATGAACTCAGAGCAATCATTAGAGATCTCTGAGGAAGCTAAACAACTCGGATTAGTAATTAGATATGATTCCATAGAGTACAGAGGGGAAACTGTAATGTTCCTCTCTGAACCCATGGGAGTACAATGTTTCGCTCAGTGGAGAGGGAAGCTAGTAGACCTCGGGCTTAATAACCTTTATTACCGGGAAGACATGTGTAAGTTCATTGACCGCGAATTAGATCTTATCACAGACTTCCGTAATTGTCCGGATTTCATTGGGGCGAAATTAGAGTATTTTCATAATGGTGATTTCAGGGATATCCGCTTATTATATAAAGGAAGAGTACTTAAAGTATTCCTAGTAGCCGGTAAGGTTAACGAAACTTTACTAATTTCGGAATCTGAGAGGATACTTAGATCTTCTGGTTTACTGGATGAAATTTGAGCAATTTCAGTTTGCTAAATTATATACGATTAAATCTTAAAGGAGATTATAAATGATTACTTATACATATATTGTAAAGTGCCCGGAGTGCGAAGATGAGTTTTTCGATTTCTTCGAGGAAGCTAAGGCGTTTGCTTTAGGCTGCTTAAGTCAGAAACCTGTTATCACTCAGACCGAGGTTAATCGAAATGATTTCGGTGAGTGTACAGACCACTGCGATCTCGGAACTGTTTGGTCCTGGGAAGATGTTATGAAAGAAACAGACACTGAACCGGCTAAGTCGATTTTCACTAAGGATGATCTTAAGGATTATATTCCTGATGAAGACCCAGAGTTCGACGAGCTGGATAACTCTGTGAATTACGAACCTGAATTAACTGAGACTGTACCAGTAACGGCTTTTAGAGCACCTAAAGATTCAGACTACGTAATAGTGCTTAAGCATCCTAATAATCAGAAGTATTATTTCCTCGCTCGAAATTATACAATAACTTCGGATATTAATAAAGCTATGACGTATCCCGGCAAATTCAGTGCCGAGGATGAGATCAAGTACGCAGTAGATGCTGCCGAAAAGCGCGGTCTTAATTTTGCTCCAAAGCATAATCCAGGTTCCGACTCTTATTTCTTTGGCTGGGTTAAGGTTCCTAGAACTAACCCAGAGCAATATTATGATGATTATCGTTCCGTTAATTTCTTTGTTGCTACAGTAGCAGAGGCTAAAAAACTTCTTGCTGGAGAAGCTGATGACTCTTTGACAGAAGACGAGCAGCGACTTGCTACCAACAGTAAGGGTGATTACCTTGTAAGAGCTTCTAGTGGCCTGGGCTATACAGTCTTTAACCGTAGCAATGTTGCTATCGGTGGTTTTGAAGAAGATGATGATACCACCGCTATCACACGCTTTAGACGTGGTAATATTAAGGAGCATGTTAATCAGGAAAACCCCGCGATCGAATCCGATCAGAAACTTGACGGTATCGATAACGCAGTAGTAGACTGCAAAGTTGCAAAGGTTATCTCTCATAGTGAAGATGAAAAGCCTCTTAATGAAGAGTCCGCTGAGGAATCCTGCAGAAAGCCTGTTCCAGAAGGTATGTCTCTCAAGGATCTAGTAGAAGCTATGGAAGAAAATGAGGATACAGTAGAGTGCGTCGGTTGTGAAGAACTCTTCCCCAAGGATGAGTGTGTTCACAAGGATGACATTGGCTGGCTCTGTGGTGATTGCGAAGATAGCGTAGTAAAGTGTACTTGGTGCGAGGAACTCTTCGATAGAAGTGAATGCCGTATGGAAGTTGACCTAGGCTGGCTCTGTGATAGATGCGAAGCCGGTATTAAGTCTAGAGGAGAAACCCTTACTTTCCGAGAGGGAAACTACTGGGATTTCCTTGATGAAGAAGTTGATGATCTTCTTACTGAAAGCGAAGAAACTCCTGAGGTCAACAAGCAGACCGCTGCAGAAGCTCTTGCTGATAAGATTAACCAGAAAGCAAATGCAGAAGAGAAAGCTGCTATGCTCAAGAAGATTGCTGAGCAGATTCCTCCCGATAAGGTTGCTGCTGTGACCAAGGATATTAAATCTAAGATTAAGGATTATAACTTAACTGAAGAAGATAAGAACATTCTTAAGACTAAGACTAAGATTGATCCGAAGCTTATCGATAAAGCTGATTCGATTCTTACTCTGATTAATTCTTTCCTGGATAATGTACAAGTAAGCTTGCCGGTACTTGGTGCAATAATTGATATTGTTCATCTAGTAGTTCCGGACGAAGCTCTCGCAGCTGTTTGTCCTCCTCTAGGAGCAGTCCTTGCTATCCTATCTTATATCCCTGAAGGAATCGTAGTGTCAATACTACTCGACTTCGGTATCACTGCACTTAGAGGGATCAGTACTCTAGCTAAGGACGCAGTAGTTTCATTGGTTGATCTTAAGGATACTGTAAATGAATCTTTTTCAGAAGAGTCTGAAAGTCATTTAAAGTTTTGTCCGGAGTGCGGAAAAGACACTTTCGATATTGAAACTGGTATTTGCATAACCTGCGGTTTTAATTAAAATTTCATAAATTTTATCGTATAATATAAGGTCAGGCAGTTGAGAGGACTTCTGCTTGACCTTAAAATAAATTACTAAAAGGATGGTATTTTAACATGAACAAGAAAACAGATGTAGGCTATGGCTATTACTCTAAGCTTTTGAAGGAACCCTTCGATACTGTTGAGGAACTTCAGACCGCTGAAGCAGCTTATTACGCTGAGCTGAAGGCTAAAGAAGATGCCGCTTCTCAGAAGAAGGCTGATGCTACTAAGGTAGAGGATGCTTTTAAGCTACTCAATGCTGCACGTAAGTCTTATAAGGAAGACCTTACACAGCTTACTAGAGAGTATGCAGAGTCTCTTGAGAATCTTAAGAAAGCTTTTGAGCTTGGTAAGAGTGATATCCACAATAAGCTTGCTGCTGCCGAAGAAGTTTATCAGTCTGCGCTTAAGGAATTTACCGATAAGTATCCCGAAGGTTATCACCTGACACTCAAAGACGGCGACTTCGAGACAACTATCAGTGGAAGTGGTAAGATCGCGCCTAAGACAAGTGATATCTTTGAAATTTTCGATTGGATGTTTGGACGTTAAAAAAATTCCAATAACTTCAAAAATTTCAATAAAAACATCGTATTATATAATATAAGATACTGCATCTTATATACATCATTCCTCCTTTCACAGAGCCTTGGGTCTCCTCCTGCCTAAGGCTCTATACTTTTAATTAATAAGGATTGGTTATTATGGACGACACAAGAGAACTAATACTAGAACTAATTAACCACGCTAGAACCGGCGTGCACACGAAAATCGAACAATTACGTTTCTTTAGAGAATATGTCGCAGCACGTATCACCTGTAGTGCCACTACTAAAGTTATAAACGTATTAGGGCTAGCTGCAGACAATATATTTAATACTTACTGTAAAGCTGTTGAATGTCAGCAGGCTGATGTTAATATGCTGCTGGCTTATAAGCAACTTCGGCAGGCAGTTAATTTTTATAAAGAAGAGTTGTGTATGATTAATGTTGTTTTAAAAGATTATGAAAATTATCTGTGGGACGGCAATTTCCTGAGAGCAGTGCTATTCGGAGAAGAGAGGGACTTATGACAACAGATCATTCGCTAACTATTTTATTTAGTACTTTTGCAGAGCAGGAGAAGCCTCCTATTATCGAGCTGCTTAACATCGATCATAAACCTGTGGGTGCTATTTATTTTGATAAGTTTAAGTATAAAAACTTTGTCATATCTGAAACAAATAACTCGGAGAAATATTATTTTTATGTTGACGGACTTGGTATTTATTTCTCTTTTTATCGAAAAATCAACCTATAATATCGTATAATATAATGTTGGGTTGTTAAGATTGTTAAGTCATTTGGCATCGGGACGGTGGGCTAAAAACCTAGCGTCCCACCTCCTTATGAGGGCTGTTATTTTGGCTAAATTAATTACCCAGTGTTATAAAGAAAGGATGAAATTCATGATTAAACTTTATACTAATCATTGTAGAAAATGTGAAATTTTGACTGCTAAGTTGAAGGAGAAAAACGTAACTTTCGAAGTTATCGATGACGAAGAATGGCTTCGTGCTAACGGCTATGACTTCATGCCGATCCTAGAAGTCGATGATAAGAAACTTGAGTTTGGCGAAGCAGTAGCTTATGTTAACTCTCTTTAAGTTCAGGAGGCTGACATGAACGTTGATTATAAACTTAATAAAGATTTTGAACGCTGTGTTGCACAGCTGATAACTAAATATGGAGAAGACTTTGAGCTGCTTAACGGATTTCATGATTCTCAGCTTAACTTCTCGGATTTCATGGATTCTTTTGTAAAGAAGAATCTCGCAGAAGTTTCTATTGATAACAATGCATCCTCCACAGGCAGAGATATCGTATCTCTTCGTCTTGAGAAGGGTAAGCCTTCTGATAAGCTTATCGCATTTAATAAGATCTTCATGGCGATGAAGAAGCGCTACGGTCTCGCAGCTGCTCAGGAGTGGCTTGAGATGGAATGGGTCGGTGCTTTCTATATGCATGATGCTCCTTCCACTACATATATTCCTTATTGTTATGCTTACGATCTTAGTCGTCTGGCTAAGGAAGGTTTGTTCTTCATGAACAATTATAATAATGAAGGTCCTAAGCATCTTACTACATTTACTGATGACCTAATTGAGTATGTTTCGTTTATGTGTAATAGATCTTCCGGAGCAGTCGGACTCCCTAACGTACTTCTTTGGACTATGTACTTCTGGAAGAAGGATGTAGACAACGGATACTATCTGGTATCACCTGATTACTACCTCCGCCAGACTTTTGAGAAGTTGATCTACAGACTTAATCAGCCGTTCCTTAGAACAGACCAGTGTGCGTTCACTAACGTAAGCATCTTCGACAGATACTACTACGAAGCTTTGTTCGGAGACATCACTTTCCCCGATGGTACTTATGCTATCGACTACGTAGACATGTTTATTGAACACGAAAAGGTCTTCATGGAAGTTGTGTCCGAGATCCGTGAATCTAATATGTTTACTTTCCCGGTACTTACGTACTCTCTTCTTAAACGCAGAGACATTCCTCAGGAAGAAGCTGCTGAGATGCTTCGCACTAGAAAGTTTAATATCTTTAAGGACAACGACTTCGCGCGTTGGTGCTCTGATCATAATACTAAGTGGAACGACTCTAACTTCTTCATGAGTGATGACGTTACTACTCTCAGCAACTGCTGCAGACTTCTTTCGGATACTTCTAAGCTCAAGGGCTTTATAAACTCTATTGGTGGTACTGCTCTTAGTATCGGCTCGATTAAGGTTAATACTATTAACTTGGTACGTATCTGCTATGAACTCGAGGAAGCAGAGAACTTTAATGAGAATGAATACCTCAAGATTCTCCGTAAGCGTGTTAAGCTTTGCTGCAAAGCACTCGATCGAGTCAGATATATTATTTCTAGAAATATCGAAAAGGGACTTCTGCCTAATTATGGCGACGGCGGAATTGAGATGGACAAGCAGTACTGTACTGTCGGTATCCTCGGACTGTATGAAGTAATGGTTAAGTTTGGATATATCGCAGAAGATGCTTTGGGTAATAAGTCTTACACTGATAAGGGACTTAAGTTCTGTGATAAGATCTTTAAGGTACTTAATGAAGTCAAGGATAACTTCACTGATGAGTACTCGTTTAATATCGAAAGTATTCCTGCAGAGAGAGCTGCTGTAATCCTCTGTGGCAAGGATTCCACTTTCTTTAATGTAAATGAGTTTGAGATCTACTCGAACCAGTGGATCCCTCTCACTGAGAGATGTACTATTAATGAGAAAGTCAGAACTGCCGCTATCCTTGATAACAAGTGTTCTGGTGGCGCGATTGCTCATATTAATCTCGAGAGCAACTTCCCGAACACTGACGAAGCTTGGTACATGCTCAACTACATTGCTCTCTCAGGCGTAATCTATTTCTGCTTTAATACTAGAATCAATGTATGTAAGCACAGACATGCTTTCGTAGGCACAGACATTTGTCCTAAGTGTGGCGAGCCTGTAGCGGATACTTACCAGAGAGTCGTAGGCTTTCTCACTCCTCACGAAGCATACTCAACTCCTAGAAAGAAAGAGTTTACTGCACGTCAGTGGTATGAGTTGGCTTTGCTTAGAGCCCAGACGGATGTGGTTGCCGGATGAAACTAAAAAATATTATTCAAGAAGATTTCAGTAATTATAAAACTTGTGCGATGTTTATCGGCTTTCCCTCTTGTAACTGGAAGTGCGAGAGGGATTGCGGTAAGAAAGGGCTGTGCCAGAACGCAGCCCTAGCACAGTCACCTACTATAGATATTAATGTCGACGACCTCCTAGACATGTATCTAGGTAATCCCTTATCTAGAGCATTAGTCTGTGGTGGTCTTGAGCCTTTCGATTCTTGGGACAGCTTATTTGAGTTGGTATCTAAGTTCAGAGAAAAGACTGACGACCCTATTATTATCTATACCGGCTATAATAGAAATGAGATAGAGTTTAAAGTTGTTAATCTGTCTTTCTTTAAAAACATAATTGTAAAGTTCGGACGTTTTAGACCTGACCAGGAATCTCACTATGACGAAATCCTCGGAGTTTCGCTGGCGAGCCCGAATCAGTATGCGGAAAGGATTAGTTAATGAAGATCATTGTTAACCCAGATAAAGAAGTAGTTAAAGAGATTCGAGAGGGACTTAAGCGAACCGGTGGATACTGTCCTTGTCGAGTTGCTAGAAACCCTGATACTAAGTGTATCTGCAAAGCATTCCTTGAGCAGACTACTCTCGGAGAATGTCATTGCGGATTATATATTAAAGTAGAAGAATAAAAGTAATAACGTTTATAATTACGGACAAACCGATGAGTTTCGTTTATAATTATAAACGTTATTTTTATTTTATATAAAACTGCACAAAAAACTTTTTAAACTTTGTTAGTTTTGTCAGTTTACAAATTGATGAAAATATGTTATAATATATATGTAAGAAACACGGAGGCTACTAGTATGAAACAGAAATATTATACACCACATATTAAAAAGGATGATCGTGTAGTTATGGTCAGTGTTGACCTTGCTCACATCCCGAGTCCTGTACATAAGTACGGAGCACTTAATAATAAGTCGAAGGTTTTTGATGACCGTCGCAAAAGAAAGCCTAAGTACAAACCTAATTACATGGAGGATTAAGTTATGATTACTTTTAAGATTCATCAGATCAAAGATATTGAAAATACGGATTATGCTTTTAGAAGCTTCAATCCCACCAAGTTTAACTTCGGTGATTACGAAGAGAAATACGAAATGGAATTTCAGAGCTTCGATGAAAAAACAAATGATGAGATTTGTGAAACTGTCTTCTATATATTTAATATGCGTACACCTGACGACTTCACGGGTCATTCCCTCTCCGTAAGCGATATTATCGAAATCAATCGTCACGGAAGCTCTTCCTTCTATTATTGTAATGTCTGTGGCTTTACGAAGCTCAACAAATATGATATGCGAATTAAATAACATTGTTCGCAATTAGTTTACAATAAGATAATGACCAGTTAAAAATTACATGTTATAATATATACGTAAACTAAAGAGCATACAAAATACTAAAGATAAACATCAGGAGACTTAACCATGTACACTAAAGAACTCAGCCCGAAGATCGAAAACCAGTTGCTTGCTACTCACATCACCAACAACCCTAAATTCACCAATGCTTGTCTTTCAGGCGACGGACTTATGATCATGGATATTGTAGAAGCTGAAATGAAAAAGAACAACCTGTTTACTAAGGGTTCTAAGAAGCTTCAGTCTGACATTATTAGAATGCTTCAGGGCAAATCTAAAGTATCCGCAAAGGTCGGCGAGAATGTTCTGTGCTTCGCATACAATTCCCGTCTCGCAGGCATCGGCATGGCAGTTATATAAGAAGTATAAATAAGTTCGGAGGAATGAAAAATGACTATTAAGAATCTGTTTGAGAATGAAGAGCTCCTGAAGAGCATTGTGGAAGATATTGAGGAACTTCCTGAAGATACTGAAGTCTTTTATGCCGTTTGGGCACTTGGCCATGATGAGAATCATGGACCCACCGACGACGAAGTCCTTGTAGGAGAATTCACTGACCCTGACGAAGCTTGTGCATACGCAGCAAAAGTAAATCTTGAGACTATTAAGGAGTTTGGCTTCGGAGCCCCTGACCCTAATACTGCTTATTTCTCTATCGAAGTTGAAACAGTCATTGCAGACCCTGACGATGAAGACGGCGGCACGATGAACATCGGAACTGTTTACTCCAGAGACCTTAAGATTGACGGCTAATATTACCGTCGCAAATTGATGAGTTAAGGGTTGACGAATAAATCTCTTCATTATATAATAAGAGAGTGTTCCAAACACGCCCAACAGTACACAGAAGGAAGACACGACAAATCCTACGCAAACTAAACTTCTTGTCCCCTTAAGTAGCTCTAAAAGCTTCCTTCTGTGTAAAGTACATAAAATAAATTAAAAAATTTTTAAAACTCTGGTTGTTTTGTCAGTTTACAAATCGGCCTTTTTGTGATATAATAATATACGTAAGAAACACGTATTTTGGAGGATTTATTATGTTTTACAAACCTTACGTCGACATCACCAAAGATAAGAGCATGTTCAATTTCATTGCTGAGCATCCTACATATTACACTATGAACTCTTGGAACCGCACTCGTTCCATTGCACATAACGTAAAACTTTATAAACTTGGTCTTGCCGGCGATTGGACCGTAGCGCTTGCTCATCTTGAGTCTGGAGAATACGATACTATCAGCTATATGATTGATGATTGGGAGCGCAGACATCCTGGTTATCGTGTAGGCTTTAACGGAAGAAGCAACGGTTATCTTGTGCTCGGTTGTGCAAACAATAGTTGTACCGCTATTCCTGAGAACCTTGACTACGAAACCTACGAAGACTATAAAGCTGACATGAGAGACTATTATGGCTCAGTAAAAGCAAATCGTGATGAGCTTGTAGAGTTTGTCAGACTTGTTCAGGACTTTGATAAGCTTTGTGATGAGATCAGAGAATTCGTTAACGATCTTTCTAAGCTTTCTTACGAGAAAGAAGAGATGTATAAAATTGTGGACGAATTCAATGATGATTATTCTAATGACCTTGAGCTTCTCGGTTTTGAATATCTCAGAGTAGACGAAGCTGGCGAAGTAGACATTTCTGAGATCTATACCCTACAGTGCCTTGCTGAAGCATTTCAGAAGATTGCCAACAGAAAAGACATCGGTTATCGTTTGGCACTGAACGGAGCGAAAGTAAAGCTCGAACGCATTTAACTTACATATTGACTTAAACTACGACTAGATAAATTTGACAGGAGATACTTGCTATGTTACAGGAAACTAAAAGAGACTTGATGATTTGTGCTAAGAAGCTTAGCCAGCCCTATGAGACCTACACTATCGATGAGCTCGCAGATGCTTACTGCGCCGCATACGATACTAATAACGAAACTCTTAAGAATGTTTATATTTCTGCGCTCATTCTTAGATTCTGGTCTAAGATTGATAAGATGTATAAAGCTAATACCGTAGCACCCTGTCTGGAGTACGAGGATTTCTTCTGGTGGCTTTATGAAGCAATCGAGTATGCATGTAAGTACAGAGGTTGGAAGGACCCTGCAAAGAATCTGAACGCCCAGCAGTGTATTAACAAGTGTATTAACACGATTCAGCTTCAGAAGTACTACGACCTCAGACTTGATAAGAAGAAGACGGTTAACTACTGTACTAGCATGGATGCACCTATTGGTGGCGGAGAGGGTGATGATGCTGAGATGACTCTCGCTGATACCCTTGAAGATGAAGATAGTGCGATTGACGTAAGCACCGGCGCAGTTATTTCTCTCGTGCAGAGCTACATAAATAGAAATAAAATTATCGAGGCAATCTTGATAGACAACATAGCTTTCAATGATGTGCAGAGACATTCTAAGAAAGTAATTAAAGCAACTAACACAGAAGGTGAAACTTACAAATACACTGAGCACAGCTCTGAATTCTGGCCCTACAGACTGATTCAGATTGTAAGTAAGCTTCCTGGTACTTATAAGAGAGACTTTATGGAGAAGTATAGCATTTCTGAGGAAAAGCTTACAATAGTACTTGATGTTATCGATAAGACTACTAATCAGAAGCTTTATAAGTACTTGAAAGCCACTCTTGATGAGCTTAGAGTATCCTACGCAGTATAATTAGTTAGGCCGGATTAAAACCCCGGCCTTTTTCATTGTATTATATAATAATGAAGGAAATTAGGAGGATTTCGTTTTGTACCTTGACCTATTTGATGAACTAAGATTAAATAAAAGACTCGTTAAGCTTGCCGGCTTTGAGGTCGCAGCTTACTGGGCAGAGCTCCAGAGTATCCTTAAGCAGGTAGTAAAGAAGCATACTGCTGATGAGAGAGGCTTCTTTACCCTTGATCGTGAGTACGTCGAAAGAGAAACTACCTTAACAATTACTAAACAGCTGAAGTGCGAGGAGAAACTTATCTCTCTGGGCGTGGTAATGAAAGACCCGGAAGACCCTAACAGACTTGCTATTAGTGTTAGTACCATGGTTGAGGTTATCACTGATGAGGATACTTCAAAGCTTAAGAAGAAGTCCACTACTTCTGCTGATGCTAAGGCAGCGAAGGTTGCCGGGATTAAAGCGACTATGAAGAAAGCTCTCTTCGAAACAGACGTCGACCTCAGAGCTGCTTATGAGCGTTGGATCGACGGTATGGTAGATGCTGCGAACTGCAAGTTTACTAAAGCAGTAGTCCAACTCTTCGAACAGACCGTGACGAACTATACACCCGATAAAGCGAAGCGACTTAGGATTATTGAGATCGCTACTGCTAATAGCTACAAGGATGCTACTTGGGCGATTAGTCGACTTTCTAGCACTCGACCGGTACAGTACAATAACGCAGCAATAAAGCTTCCTGAGCAGAAGATTTGCACCGGCGTTTCTGAAGAAGTATTTTAAGGAGGACATATTATGGAATACATTTCACTTAAGCTTTGCCCTATCTGCGGAGAAGTCCCGGAGAAAACTACTTATAGTCTTGAAAGACCCGGCGGACATGGATACGCAGGTTGCCACTCTTATCAGTATAAGTGTGAGTGTTGTGGACTTGTTAAGGGTAAAGACATTGACGATATTTACATGTGCTCTCCTGTGGCACAGAATCGTGCTAGAGAAACCTGGAATGAAGAAGTTGACAGGGTTCAGGCATACCTTAACCGCCTTTATGTAAAGCGCACAGATAATAACTAAATAATCTCCGAAATTTCGTTTATTATGTCAGTTTACAAATCAATCAAAATGTGATATAATATATACGTAAGCAAAACACAGGAGGATAAGAAAATGTTTGATACCGATGAAATTAAGATGACCCAGATGGAGCAGGACTTTAGGGCTCTGGCTCAGGAACATGAAGTTGCGGCAAGCAACGAAAGACTTTGGGCTAAGGGTGCTCGTGATAAAGAGCAGGCTCAGATGCACGAAGAAAATGCTGAAGTTCATGTTCAGCTCGCTGAAATGTATCGTAAGATGCTTGGTGATGTTTTAGCATTCATTGAAACTTACGGGGAGGACTAACCATGAAAGTTGTAGAAATTTCTCGTGAGCGCATACGTGAAGGTTATACTAAAAGAGTGGATACGAAAGCTTACTGGGATTCTCATGGTAGAGCAATTCCTTGGGAAGGAAGTCAAGTCTTTAAGTATCCGGAGTTTAAGAAGTTTGAACTCTACCGAGTAGAAAAGCGTATGGAGTCTGAGTACATTTCACCGATGGAGTTTACAGAACTTGAACTCTTTATTGATGGAGAGCGACTCAGAGACATTGGTCAGATTACTTGCTTCGAAGAACTTAAAACAAAAGTAAAGCTCGACTGTTGTGTCGGAGCCGGCTGATAAGGAGAATGGCTATGATTAAAGTTGAAGGTTATAAAGCATTTCACGGTGATATGAAGATCACTCCTAAAAACACTCTGTACCCAGCTTTCTATATCTGTGATAAAGACTGGCTCTACAGAATGATTCCTCTTCAGAATGTTGAAAAGGAATACGGCGGCGACCATATTTATCTTTACACCTTCAATCTTGTTGGCGACCCCATTGAATCGTACCCCGCAGAAATCTGCGAGCCCATCGAAGAAAACTAAAAAATACAATTAATTTACTTGCTATACGGAGGACATAATACAAATGAAAAAATCTAAGTACCTTGGAATGAAGAATGGTGAGTGGACCTGCACACACGTTGGAGTAGACAAAGTACAGCCGGCATATAAGCAGCATCGCGATGCGAGTGGCAAGAGAGTACGAAATAAGTCGGCAGGCCACCAGAGCTACTATTATATTTTTGAGCGACTTACTTCTGACAAGAAAGCAATGAAAATGATTCGCCTTGGATATTGGCAGATTCAGAAAGTTCGTAAGGGTACACATACTGTCGAGGACTTTGCTCAGAAGAAAGAACTTGAAAGATCACAGGCGTTTACCCAGAAGGTAAGCTACAGCTTCTGCGATTAAGTTATGGAATTATCAACATTTCAGAAAATTATGGATGTACTTACAAAGCGAATGGAACTTTGCGAGTTGC
>CALCHR010000219.1 GCA_937901185.1 uncultured Bacteroidales bacterium | reverse complement strand
ATAAGGCGCTGAGGCTGGTAGCTGGTGTCGTCGAATTTATCAATACCCAGGGTCTTTGCCACCCTTCGGCCTATAGCCTGGTACTCATCAGAGTCTACGTTCCTGCTAAGGGGAACGACCAGGCGCAGGCGGGGCTTTTCAGGCGTATGCTTATGCGTGGAGTAGACCGCAGCTGCGTTGCCATATAAAAGCTCCCAGTCGGGCCAGAGGTCGGCGTCTGCAAAGTCAGCGTCTAGGCAAAGGACGGAACGTAAGCTGATGTCTGAGCGGTTGCCGTTGGCGCAGTAGCCACCTACAAAGCCGCCCACGTCCTTTATGTCGCTTTGCTGGTTGCGGCTCATAGCCTTAAACTCTGCCACGGTCTCAGGGGTTCGGGTTTCTTTGCTTAGTCGGGCCAGAAGCTCCGACCACTTGACAGTCTTATTTTTCCAGGTCTTAGTCTTGCGGCTGTTGCCTGTCGCTATGTCCAGCAGTTTGTCGTGCTTTATGTTCAAAGCGGGTGGCCCTCCTTTCTCTGTAATTTCTGCAGACCCTTAAGCGCTGCGGTATGGTTTCCCGCCAATATTTGACCGCGCAGAGTCTTGAACTGCTGGCGGGTCAGTTTGTCGCGGGCTCTGTTGAGCTGGATCAGCGCCTGAGTGTTTACGGGGTTTATAGCATCCATTGTTATTAATCCTTCATATAAAATTTTGTAGAGTAGCCGTCGCCTCTGAGAAGCAGGCCAGGGGCCCAGTCTATCGGTCTGCCCATTATTTCGGCCATATCCTCCCAGCGGCTGCCCTCTGGCGCCTCTGCTATGATTTCATCATGCACGTGGAAGGTTATGGAGTAGCCCGCCTCGTCAAGTCTCAGCAGCGCCACAGCCAGACAGTCACGGGCGACGGCCTGCACGATATTCTCCACCAGCTTCCCGCCCCAGGTCTCTGTCTTTTCCCACTTGCGCGTCGTCTGGTTCCGACCCATAAAGACTATAGAGCCGTTCTCCAGGCGGGCTCCCCAGTAAGATAGGATGCGTCCAGACGGTAGGCGGCAGCGGAGCGCGTTGGCGTCTCTTAGGTACTTAACACCGCAGGGCAGAGTGAAGGTGCGGCCAGGGTTCTCCAGGGCTCTCTTGGCGGCGTTCTCCGCGTCCCTCCAAAAGCGCGGTATTGTCGGGGAGGCCTGGCGCCACTGGTTCACGATCTGGAGCATCTCGTCCTCAGTCAGGCCCATTTTATCGGCGCCGAAGGCTTTAAGCGCTCCGACTCCTCCGCCATAGCCACAGGCAAGCTCTGCGATTTTTCCCTTCTGTCTCAGGTGTCCGTTCTCGCCGTGCTTCACGACTGGGACTTTAAACATCTGAGAGGCTGAGCTGCAGTAAATGTCACCGCCCTGGGCGAATACTTCCTGGCGCCACTTCTCGCCCGCAAGGTAAGCAATAACGCGGGCCTCTATGGCTGCATAGTCAGCGACCAGGAAAGTGTGGCCAGGCTTGGCAATAAAGGCCGTGCGGATCAGCTGACTGAGTACGTCGGGCACGTTATCAAAGCACATCTCCAGGGTCTCCAGGTCTCTGTCCCTTACCAGCTCGCGGACCTTGTCTATCTGTGCCAGGTGGTTCTGTGGCAGGTTCTGCACCTGCACCAGGCGGCCAGCCCAGCGGCCGGTCCTGCCTGCGCCGTAATACTGCAGCAACCCTCGGACGCGGTGGTCTTTACCGACTGCCGACGTCATGGCCTCGTATTTCTTGGTGCTTGTTTTACCGAGCAGCTGCCTAAGTTCCAGCACTCTCCTGGTGGTTGGGTCGATGGCCTTCGCCTTGAGGTCCACCAGCGCCTCCTTGTTCAAACTTTCACAAGGAAGGCCGACAGTCTCCAGCCAGGCTTTAAGCTGTGCCACACTGTTCGGGTTGTCCAGCCCTGTCAGCTGTCGCATCTCTGTGGCGTGCTCCTCTGTAAAGGCTGCGTCCACGTCGATGGCTGCCTGGGCCAGTTCTGTGTCTACCAGCACCCCGCGCTCGTTGATCCGCGCGTCCAGCGCCCAGACCTTCCGCTCCCACTCGGGGACGGGGAAGTGCTGCAGCCTTCTGTATATGAGGCGCATCGCC
>CALCHR010000218.1 GCA_937901185.1 uncultured Bacteroidales bacterium | reverse complement strand
ACAAACGTCTGGGTGTCTTTCGGAGCACTGCTAAGCGGGGCGGAGTTCAAAGGCTATATCACAGATATGCGCTTGGCAACAGAGGAGGGTTATTACGCCTTTGGCGGTACTATAAAATATTTTCAGTACGATTCTAACAATTCTACTTGGAATGAGTTATTAACACCAAGCGGAACTCTTGAGGTAGCTGATGCGGGTACTTACAACGTTAAGAAATACGAAAAAGTTAAAGTTGCTTTGGCTGCTAACAATGCATTTCCAGAAAGCGTATGGTCAACTGGCACGGCTATAGCAAAAGTTGGCGGCACCGAGTACGAATTTACGTATTATTATAAAACGTCAGCAGGTGACCCAAAAACAATACCTCTTGTAAAAGACATCTATCACGAAGACTATAGTAGGACCTACACTTCTTCTAACCTCGCAGACTTTTACTTTTACACGTTGATAGCTAATGCTCTCACGACAGGCTGGCACGATGGCTGGTATGAGTACAATACGTACATGTTGACCACCGAAGAAAAAGCCCTGAAATTAACAGTGCAAAATAATCCGGTTTTCATCGTAAGCACCGGTGGTTACGGGCTTAAGCTGCTTACGGGTGACACATGGAACAGCCGTTCAATAGCAATATATGCAATGGACGGGTCGCCTGGTGGCCATCGAATAATTCAGTGGTGCACTACCGAGGGAAGCTTTCTTGTTACGATGTGTGGTAGCTTGCCCCACGGAGCACGCCGCATCACAGAAAATGGGCAGCATAGCGTCGTAAATGATATGTATGCGAATGTATACATACCGACTTACGTTGCCACTATTTCTGAAGATACAATGCCAGCTGGCGCAGAAAATGGTACGATTGTCTTCGTACTGGGAGGTGAATAAATATGACTAAAGGTAGGCTTTCGTGCGATACTCGAGGCTTGATAACTCTACCTGTAGATTACTCTCATCAGGGTATATTTGCAAAACTGCTTGTTGAGGACGAGATTTGGGCAAGCATCAGTAGGATAAACGTCTGGACCGACGGCACAGATATATATTACTCTTCTGACAGTACACAATACGTAAAAGAGAATGGTAAGTGGGTGCCTAAAACATGGGCAGGCCTAACGTCGTTTAACGGCGAGCACGTTTGGACGGATGGTACTAACATATACTACTCATTAAATGATGCTCAGTACATTCTCAATAAGGACACAAGCACCTGGGAACCGACAACTTGGATGGGTTACTCTACACCTGGTGGCGGTTCTATCTGGACTGATGGTGTAGACATCTATTGCTCAGGATACTCGGCGCAGTACGTGCTAAATGACGGTCGTTGGGTAACTAAAACCTGGTCAGGTATGTCATCCTTTTATGGAAGAGGCGTATGGAGTGATGGTACTAATATTTACTATTCGTATGGCACAACTCATAAGGTGCTTAATGGAAGCACTTGGGAAGACAAGGAGTGGGTAGGTCCTTCCATTTTGTATGCAGAAAAAATATGGATGTATGGTGATGATATTTACCATAATAACTATAAGTTAGTCAATGGTGAGTGGGAGCTCCAAGACTTTGGGCCGCTTGACGTTTTGAACGTTTGGACAGATGGCAGTAATATTTATGGTACCGGAACCATATTGCTACCTTCTAAGTTTAACAGAGCGTATGTGAGAAAAGACGGCACTTGGGTGCCTATTGACCAAACCTCAGCCGCAGCACCAACAGGCTCGCTAACCGTCACCACCAATAGAACAGTAGATGTAACAGACTACGCACAGGTAGTTGTTAATGTCCCATCTACCCCAAAGACCATGTATAATCAGGCAGTAATGAATAATGCATTACGTACAAGTTCTACAGAAGTAGTTGGTTCTATCTACGTCTACAAGGGAGAGGCGAGTGATACCTACGAGTACGATGCTATGTATAAGCTTTGCACTGATGATAGCGGCACCAGGTACTTTGAAAAGTTAGTTACATCCGAGTCCACTGTCGTGTATATCTCGGCTGGTACGTATAACGCGGCTGATACTCTAGACCTCAGTACGAAATTCATTGGGCATTTGGACTTCACAGCAGGTGGTTACGACTATAACTTCATGCACCGCCTTGGTGTTGAGAAACTCTCGTATGGCAATGATGATATCGTATCTCCCACAGATGTGTACAATCCGTCTAATGGATGGAGTTCGGCATGGCCAAAAACAGTAGAAGTCAAATACGGCGCTTGGGTTGATGCTAACTTCGGTAACTGGTTCTTTAAGCACTTCACGCTTACCTCTGAGTAGATTAGGTATTTATTACGGGGGGTGACCATATGGGATGTTAGATAAGCACTACTGGTCAATGTACTACGGTATAGATGAAAATCTACCAGACGATGAATTCTATCGTCTGGTAGATAGAATCAATCAAAAATGCACTGAGAGTGCAGAAAAATTTACGAAACGAGGTGATACGGATGGAACCAATCAGAATAGATGTAGGTGTATGCACAGTACTCACTGTAAAGCTGTCAAACTTTGATTTCACCGGCGTAAAGGAAGTTATCTTCACAGTAAAGAACTTACCTGATTACAAGATGCCCGCTATAATTGAGAGACGCTTCACAAAGGCTGAGGACTATGACATAGTTATTACACCTGAAGAAAGCATACAGCTTAAACCAAATGCTGAGTACGACTTCAATGAGATTCTTGATGATGACAAGGGCACCAGAGTTAAGATTGGTGACAACGGCAAGGTCGAACTCGTAAAGGGCGTAGGTGATTGCGTTGATTGATATCAATAACAAGCTCGGTAAAACTGTTGATATTGTAAATGCTCACGATAAGCAGGGCATTTCTCTTGCACCTAAACCCTCGCAGGCAATCGGAGTTGTAAAGGCCACTAGACAAGCAGTCAGTGTAGCTTCTGCAACAGAACCACAGAGTATAGAAGTTGAGAACACTGAAGAAACGCAGTGCATTGAGATTGGTATACAATGCCTTGCAAAGTTAGAGCTTAAAGCAGCTATTAACGCCAAAGTCCCTAAGGCGTTGAATGTATTGCCTAAAATGTCTGAAGAGGCTTTCAGCACTGAGGAACATCGTAGTGCTACGATGCTTTACGTGGATGCAAATGGCGTCCCATGCTTTGCTACGGCAGAGCAGCTTAAAAGGTTGAACACAAAGACAATCTTTGTAAAAGACCTTAGCGATGAACGAATAAAATCATTGAGTGTTGGTGATATAATCATGCTCGAAGAAAGGTAATAATATGGCACAGAAAAGAACACCATACGTAAATACAAGCAATGGTAAAGAGAAGCAGCTTGTAGCTTCTCATGCGTCCATTACAGAGCTCGACCCCATAGAGGGTATGCAAGCAGATAACGTACAGGACGCCATTGAAGAATTAAAAGACAAAGCCGAGAGGGGTGGCGTCACAGGTGTAAAAGGTAACGCGGAGACTGAATATCGTGGTGGCGATGTAAATATCACACCCACTAATATAGGTTTGGGCAATGTTACAAACGATGCTCAGGTTAAGCGTTCCGAGATGGGTGTCGGTGGCGGTGTAGCTACTCTTGATGACAACGGCAAAGTTCCTTCCAGTCAGTTGCCCTCATACGTAGACGACGTTATTGAAGGCACTCTTACAAACGAGACAACATTTACACCATCTAACTCTGCAGATAGTGTACACCTCAAGCAGACTGGTAAGATTTATGTAGATGTATCTACAAACAAGTCCTACCGTTGGGGTGGTTCTAAGTACACTGAGATATCTGCATCACTTGCTCTTGGCGAAACGCCATCAACAGCTTATCCCGGTGATAAGGGCGCTGCGGCAGCTGCAGCAGCAGCCGATGCTAAGCAGTCTGCTGAGCAGGCCAAGTCAGGCGTAAATGCTCTCAAAGAGGGTACAGACAAGGCAAAAGTGGCAGAGTCTGCCGACAAATTCTCTTCAGCAAGGAAGATAACGCTTAGTGGCGATGCTACAGGTGAAGTATCTTTTGATGGCAGCGCTGATAAGACACTTCCTATCACACTTTCTAATACTGGTGTTGCTGCAGGAACCTACTCTGCTGTAACGGTAGACGAAAAAGGTCGAGTAACGGCAGGCGGCCAGCTTGTAGAATGGGGCGTTAAAGGTCAGAAGGAGCCTAGCACAAACCTTGCTATTGGAGGCATATTCTTCGAATTAGTCGAATAGAAGGAGGTGTAGCCTATGTCTACATATAAACCCACGAGAAAAATATCGAGTGGTACGGAAGAGGTCCAATTCCCGATGTCTGCAATCGAGGGCTTGGAAGACAATCTCGAAGGTAAGATATCTTCGATAAGCATAAACGCAGGCCCTGAGGACTATTTATCCTTAATTCGTGACGCTATAGTTGATGCTGATTGTATAGGCAAATTATGCGTAGTGTATATTGGTGGTTATTTTAACGCCACCTTAATCGGTAAAACATCGTGGGCGGGCGATAATAGGTATAACTTTGACTACCTGAATGTCAATACCTCTGCTAAAGTAGGCGGCAATTACGATATTACTACAACTACTATTAAAACACTTCTTGACTCTGCCACATCTCTTGCTACAGTTGACAAGATTAAAAAGGTTACCGTTCTTACTCGGGAAACGATAGACCCCGAGAGCGACGATGTGGGAATATATTGGACTGAGGACGTTATTTTTACTGATGAAAAGTCCAATACTCTTGCAAAAGCAATTATAAGTCAACACGTTCCTATTGCCGCAGGTGATAATGTTACATTGACTGTTGACGAAGAAAATCAGGTAATCAAAATCAGTGCCGAAGGTGGAAGCGGTGCTACAGTTGATAAAATTCAAAGTATTGATACTTATGTAAATGGCGTGGATTTTTTGTATTGTGACGATGTCACAGGAATTGTTTGGGAAGATATTTTTGAGTTTAATAGTGGTGCAGAGCTTGACGGCGAGGTACGTGCAACGGGCAGAATCTATCATCGCATACCTATTATTGCAGGCAACGGTATAGAATTGGAAGCTGACCAACAAGTAGTAAAAATCAATGCTACAGGCGGTGGCTCTGTCTATAGAGCATCGAGTGTTGACGAGTTGCCGAGTGACGCAACGGACGGAAGTATTGGTATCGTAGAATTGCCCGACCCTGTGTTGGGAACTTGGTATCTTAACACCACCGTACAGATGGGATATTTCGCTGCCAATATTGACTTCACATCAAATGGCGAAAGTTTTACAAGTTTGGCTTGTTATGGCTCATTGTCCTATGACGCTACTACGGCGTTTTCTTCGGATGATGGTTGGACAGGTGAAGGTTATAGATACCTGACAATTACACGCATAAATACTGCCGATATTGATGTTGTGTCGAATTGGTTAAATGCCAACGGAGAGCATACAGAAGCTCCTTCGGTTTACGCATATTATGTCCGTGCAAATGGTGCGTGGTTGTGTATGAGCGAAGGTGTGAATGGCGGTGTACACGAAGATAAAATGCCCCAAATACGATTTACAAGTGTAGCGGGCGAGACGGGATATTATAACAGATTTGCCACAGGTGGCTCGTTCATAGTAGCTGAATACGATGAGTACGGTGAAATTAATTTCACTTACCCCCTGTATTTTACGGTAGAAGTAGTTAGTGGCTCATTGCAAGTCGGTGACCAATTACAATTATGCAGACGAACGACCTTTATGGGAAGCGAAGCGAATGATTACCGTAGGAAGAAAAAACTCAAGAGGGTTACGGAGTATGTTGTCACAGAAGATGACCTTGACAAGAGATTTTTAACTGTGGCGGCAGACGTAAGCAGGCGTCAAGAACACAAAGCACTCTTGCACGACGAGTATGGCAATGGCGGCAGTAGCTTTATATCGCCGTTATATCTCCGCATACGCAGACCAAAAGGCAAGTTGCAAAACAACAATAGCCAACAGACAGTTGATGCCGAATTTTCAAATGTTGAAACAATTTGGAAGCAACATCATCGTGGTGCAGGACAAGTTATAATCATATAAAAATTTTGCCCGAGTGTAGGGTTTACACTCCTTCGGGAGTATAGGGTTTGCACTCTTTCGAGAGTATTGGGTTTACACTCGGGCTTTTAATAATAATTTTATAGGTGGTGCTTAGTTTGCTACACTCACAGTTTGCAGAAATACTAAAAGGTATTGCAACAGACACTAAAACTCTTTACGTTATGGGATGCTTCGGTGCGCCAATGACTGTAAAGAATAAGGTTAGGTATACTTCTAACCATAGCTACAACAAAAGTGCTACGCGAGTGGCAATGATTAATAAGGCGTCAAGTGACACATTCGGTTTCGATTGTGCTGGTCTTATTAAGGGAGTATTATGGGGCTGGTCAGGCGATAAGTCTCATACGTATGGCGGTGCCAAGTATGCAACAAACAATGTGCCTGATATAAACGCAGATAGCATTATTAAAGCATGCAAAGATGTTTCTACTAACTTCAATAACATTGTAGTTGGTGAGGCGGTATGGTTGCCGGGGCACATTGGCGTATATATCGGCAACGGCCTTGTAGTTGAATGTACTCCATCATGGTCTAATGGTGTACAAATCACCGCTGTAGGCAACATAGGTAAGAAGGCCGGTTACAACACTCGTACCTGGTCTAAACACGGCAAGCTACCTTATATAGACTACGTCGAGTCTAAGTGGACTCCATCAGTTGGAGACATTGTAGATTACAGAGGTACAGTCCATTATGCAAGTGCTAATGCAACATTTGCAATACCTTGCAGAGGCGGCAAAGCAAAAATAACTGGTGTTTATCAGCTTGGTAAAAGCAAGCATCCGTATCATCTAGTACGGGTGACCGGTAGTGGCTCTACCGTATACGGTTGGGTAGATGCCGGAAGCTTCGTCAAGGCAACGTAAGTCGGAGGAAATATGAGAAACAAAAGAATGACTGGAAAGTACCAGAGTGTAGTTGGTGAAGGTACTAAAGTCTGTACGTTTTGTGGTAAAGAGCTTCACATAGAGTGCTTCGCTAAGAATGGCGTAGCGGCTGATGGGACTCAGCGGTATCGTGACGATTGCAAAACGTGTTATAATATCAGAAGAAGAGAAAACTCCTCAAAGAAGAGACATTCAGACTTTGTAGGTAGTATGAAGAGAAGAGGTGAGTCGGAGTTGTCTTACACGCATCAGCAGTGGAAAGAAACAGTAATATTCTTCGGTGGCGAGTGTGCTTATTGCGGACGCACAATGCGAAAGGGTGAGCGATTAACTCGTGACCATCTTGAACCCATCAAAGAAGGTGGAAAAACTACACAGGACAACATTATACCTGCGTGTAGTTGCTGTAATTCGTCTAAAGGCGCCACTGAATGGAGGGAATGGTATATGCAGCAGCCATTCTTCAGTCAAGAGCGTATGAACCGCATATTCAAGTGGCGTACTATAATACGTTCTATAGAAGGAGGTGAATGATGTGAGTTTCCTCGAGGTTATACAGGTCTACGGTTTTGGTGCCGCTGCGGTATTGGCCTTTATGGTTAATATCATTGTAGAACTTACCAAGAACATTGGACCGCTTAAGAACGTACCGACTAGTGCATATACGACTGTAGTTAGCATATTGCTTTCTGGCATTTCGTACTTTGCTCTTATCGGTGTACTCGGCGTAAACTTTGCTTTCCACGAGTTTATAATGTCTGTTCTTGCAGGATTCCCTGTAGCGTACATCGCTATGTTCGGCTGGGAAAAGCTTAGCGAGATATGGAAAAGATTTAAGAAGTAAAAAGGGGGTACAACCATGGACTTCGACTTGTCCAATGTTGATTATACAACGCTGCAGAGATTGTTAACTCCGCGTCTAACTAAATACATTCCGTTTGACCCGACACCAAAACAGCGTGCATTCTTACTTATGAATGACACTAAAGAGATTCTATATGGTGGTGCCGCTGGTGGTGGTAAATCGGTCGCTCAGCTTATGGGTGCTCTTCAGTTTGTAGATATCCCCGGATATTCTGCTATTCTGTTCCGTAGAACGTACGCGGACCTTTCTCTTCCTAACGCATTGATTGACTTGTCGAAGCAATGGTTGATGCCGTTTGTAGAAACCAAGGAAGTAAAGTGGTCTGAGAAAGAAAAGCAGTATACATTCCCATCCGGTGCTACGCTTAACTTCGGTTACCTTGAGTCGGACAATGACTGCTACCGTTATCAGGGTGCTGAATTCCAGTATATAGGAATGGACGAGTGTACCCACATATCGCCATCTAACTACAGATATATGTTCTCTCGTCTGCGTAAGTCGAAAGACCTGCAAGTACCTCTTCGCTTTAGAGCTACCTGTAACCCTGGTGGAATGTATGGTGAGTACTACTACCAGAGATTCTTTGTAGAAGGCAAAGAGAACGGTCGTATCTTTATAGGTGCTGGTTTGAATGATAACCCCTATCTTGATGCTGACGCATACAGAGAGGCTCTTAAAGAGCTTGACCCCGTAGAAAGAGAACAGCTGCTCAATGGTAACTGGGAGATTAAGTCAAACGGTGACTTGTTTGATAGACATTGGTTCCAGATTGTGCCTCGACACGAGATACCCCTTGCAGCGCAGCACGTACGTTTCTGGGACTTGGCTGGTACTGACCCTGCAAAGCGTAAGGGCAAGAACAAAAGAGAGCCAGACTGGTCTGTAGGTTTTAAGCTGGCGCATTATCAGGGTATGTACTGGATAGAGGATATTATCCGAGTACAGAAGAAGCCCGGCGAGCTTGAAGAAATCATAAGAGCCGCTGCGGAGCTTGACGGTTATTCTTGCGCTATACGTATGGAGCAAGAACCGGGCTCGTCCGGTATTATTACTATCGACCATTATGCGAGAAAAGTTCTCGCTGGCTATGACTTTGCAGGTGTAGTTTCTACTGGTTCTAAGGTAGAACGTGCAAGAGCTGCTTCAGCAGCATCACAGGCAGGGCGTGTGTTCATCTCTGATAGATGTCGTAACACACTACCATTCATGGATGAAGCCGACTTATTCCCTTACGGTGCCCACGATGACACGGTAGACGGTTTCTCCGGAGCTTTTAATCATTTCCGTTCAAGTACACTACAAAGGGTTCCTACCAGCCTTAAGAAGGCGGGAGGCAGTACTTGGAAAAAATTTGGAACGAGGCGGTGAATAACTAAATGAAAAATGTAAACTTTAAGCAGCTCGGTGTTACAGGTCTTAGACACTACGGACCGTATATCTATGAAGAGTTTCTTCCCGAGTTGCGCTGGCCGCGCGCGGCTAAAATTTATCAGGAGATGAGTGATAACGATGCTGTTATAGGTGCTGTTTTGTACCTGGCTGAGATGCTCATTCGTGGTGTCGAATGGCGTGTAGAACCTGCTGGCGACAGCCCTGCTGATAAAGAAGCCGCAGAGTTCCTTGCAAGTTGTATGGATGATATGGACACATCTTGGGCTAACACAATTAGTGAGATTCTTTCTATGCTCACTTATGGTTTTAGCTTCCACGAGATTGTCTACAAGGTGCGCAGAGGCCCTGACGAGACTAATGCGAAGTATCGCAGTAAACATTCTGATGGTAGAATAGGCTGGAGACGTATGCCTATACGCTCACAGTCATCTCTTGAGGGCTGGGAGTTTGATGAAGAAGGTGACGTTAAAGCGTTTATTCAGTGTTGCGAACCTGACTTCATACCTGTGACTATTCCTATGTCTAAGGGCCTTCTCTTCAGAACGCGCGTTAGCAAGGAGAATCCTGAGGGCAAATCTCTTTTGAGAAATGCCTATAGAAGCTGGTTCTTCAAGAAGCACTTTGAAGAGATTGAGGGTATCGGCATTGAACGTGACCTCGCAGGTTTCCCTGTACTTACTGCTCCTGAGGGACTTGACTTGTGGAATGACCAAGACCCCCAGATGGTGAAGATGCGCACGCAAGCAGAAGAGCTTGTAGCTGCTATACGCCGTGATAGTGAAGAAGGTATGCTTCTTCCTCATGGTTGGGAGCTTAAGCTTCTTACATCAGGTTCTTCTAGACAGATAGATATCGGAAGCACAATTGAGCGTTACGATAACCGTATAGCCATTACTCTTTTGTCCGACATCATACTTCTTGGTAACAAGTCTGGCTCTTTTGCCCTTGCAGAGACCAAGCAGTCATTGCTTGCAGCGGCACTGCAGTCGCAGCTCGCTAACATCTCAGATGTATTCAATGCTAAGGCCGTACCTGACTTGTTTAGGTTCAATACTTTCACGGGTCTCAGTGGCTTGCCTAAGATTACACCTACTAAGATTCAAACACCTACACTTTCTGAACTTGCTCTTATGCTTCGTGCTATGGGCTTAGACATCTCCGGTGACCAAGCTCTTATGAAACACCTCAGACACGTGCTCAGCTTCCCTGAACTTGACAATGATACTTTCAAGAATGTTTATGAAAATCAGGGCAAGAAGGAAGAGCCAGTAGATGATGAGTTCAAAGACACTAATGAAAAGCTGTTTGAGCAGAATGACAAAGTATACACATAAGGAGGTAATGTATGGGTATCTTAATCAGCGATAAGTGCTTCAACAACAGAAGTACACAAACCTACTATGACGACCAAGGTTGTCGTCATAGCGTAACGTGCGAGGAAAGCGTCTATATCACAGATGAAATTCCCGTCAAAGATGATGAAGTGTATGTAGATATAGGCTTCAATCTTTACAAAGCAAAAGAGTCTGAGCAGCTCGTATCCGGTTGGGCGAATGTTTCCGTTAATGCAGATGGTTCTATTCCACTTGACTGGCAGGACGACGTTATTGCTCCTGAGACTCTTGAGAAAGCGGCTATCGGTTTTATGCTTAACTACAGAGAGTCTGGTGTTATGCATGATGGTGGAGCTGTGGGTACGGTTGTAGAATCAATCGTTTTCACTAAGGAAAAACAGGAAGCAATTGGTATTCCAGAGGGCGCTGTTCCTCAGGGCTGGTTCATCACTGTTAAAGTACACGATAAGGAAGTCTTTGCTAAAGTTAAAGACGGAACTTATAAGATGTTCTCAATTCAAGGCACTTGTAGAAGAGTGAAAACTTGAGGACATAATCGCGAGCAAATTTGCATATAATATTAATAGAGGGAGGCGATATAATGCCATATATTCTTGAAGATTTGGTCGTTGACCGAGTTGACCTCGTTGATGAGGGCGCGAATTCAGCTGCCTTCATAGAAGTTTTTAAGAGAAAGGAGAAGAATGCACCTATGGAATTCTCGGAAATTCTTAGCAAGCTTAAACCTGAACACGCTGAAGTAGTACAGCATCATATTGATGAACTCAATAGTGAACTCTCTAAAGCGCGTGAAGACCTTGAAGCTGCTAACAAGAGAGCTGATGAACAGGAAGTAACAATTTCTACTCAGGCTACAACCATTAATGAGACAAATGAAGCATTGGCGAAAGCTAATGAAGAACTTGAAACTCTTAAAGCGAAGGATGGTCCCTGCACTTGTGATGGAGAGGCTAATGAAGAAGGCGTTTGCTCTGTTTGTGGCAAAACCAAGAAAAGTCTCAGCTTTGACGAAGATGAAGTTATCAAGTCTCTTCCTGAAGCACTCCGTGGCGAGTTTATGAAAATGCGCGCTCAGAAAGAAGCCGCTGAAGAGCAGGTAAGAAAAGCCGCTGAAGAAAAGCGTGACGCTGAAGCTGTTGCTAAGGCTGCTACTCTTAAGGCGCTGCCTGTAGAGCAGACAACTTTGGTACAAATTCTTAAGAGCTGTGACCCTGCCGTTGTTGAAGTTCTCACTTCTGTGGCTGCGGCTATCGAGGGTACAGTACTTACTGAAGTCGGCAAGTCCGGCAAGGGTAAGACAGACAAAGATGCTTGGAGCAAGATTGAAGCTGAAGCTGAAAAAGTTGCAGTAAGAGATTCTGTTACTAAGCAGAAAGCAATCGGTATCGTGATTAAAGAAAATCCCGAACTCTACAAAGAATACTTGAACGGAGGTACTAACTAATGTACGCATACGAAATTCCCGGCTTGCGCTTCAGTTTGCCTGCTGGCGGCGCAGTTGCGCGTAACAGATTTGTATCTGTGGCGAATGATAAAGCAATTCAGGCAACAGCGAGCACCAAAATTGTAGGTGTCTCCATGAACGAAGTAACTGCTGACGAGCTCACAAAGAACGACCGCATCGTTGAGATTGCAGACGGTCTTATGATTGTTGAAGCTGGCGCTGCTGTTGCTTCCGGCGCTTCCGTAGCATCCGATGCTTCCGGTAGAGCCATCACAGCTGCTGATAACGGTATCGGTGTTGCAATCACAGCAGCAACCGAAGCTGGTCAGCTCATTACAGTTAAGATTTAATAGGAGGTAAGAATAAATGCCTAAAATGCAGGATGCTCATATCGACAGAGCCTTAACTAATATTTCTGTAGCTTATCTACAGGATGCGTCTGCATTCATCGCAGACAAAGTTTTCCCCATTGTCCCTGTAAAGAGACAGTCTGACGTTTTCTACGTTTATAACAAAGGTGACTTCATGCGTGACGAAGCTCAGGTTCGTGGCGCTGGTACAGAGTCCGCTGGCGGCGACTACGGTGTAGAGGCTTCCGACCCCTACTACTGCAGAAAGCATGCTTTCCACAAGGATATCACAGAAGAGGAGCGCGTTAACTATGACGAACCCCTTGATGCTGACACAGACGCAACTGACTTCGTATCTCAGAAGATGCTTATCAGACGCGAGATGGAATGGGCTTCTAAGTTCTTCACAACTGGCGTATGGGGTACAGAGATTGCTGGTGCAACTTCTTCTCCCACAGACAGCCAGACACTTAAGTGGGACCTTCCCACATCCAATCCTATCAAGGACATCACAGATGCCTCTGTAAAGATGGCTTCTGAGACAGGCTTCAAGCCTAACACTTTGGTTCTTTCTCCTTACGCTTTCAATGCGCTTAAGAACCACGAAGATATCCTCGACCGTATCAAGTATACTCAGAAGGGTATCGTTACTACAGACCTTCTTGCTACGTTGTTCGAAGTTGAGCACGTATATGTAGCTTGGGGTGTAGTTAACACAGCAGCTAAGGGTGCAGCAGATTCTGTTGGCTTCATCATGGGCAAGAATGCTCTCCTTTGCTACTCTGCTCCTCGTCCCGCTCTCCGTAAGCCTTCCGCTGGTTACATCTTTGCATGGACTGGTCTTGAAGGTTCCGGCGCGTACGGCAACCGTATCGTACGCCTTCCTATGGACCAGCTTGGCCTTGGTACAGAGCGTATCGAAGGTGAGATTGCGTTCGACGTTAAGAAGGTGTGCGCGGACCTTGGTATCTTCTTCAAGGATATCGTAGGTTAATGTACGTAGCTAAACGAGCGTTTAGAAACTATAACCAGATGGTACTCCCGGGTTCTGTAGTAGAGCCCGAGAGTACTAAGTGGTTTAAGACTCGCTTGAAGGACAATACCATTATAGAAATTAACGCGCATAACTTCAACCAATGGGCTGAGTACTTCAAAGAGAAGTTTGGTGTTACTCTTAAGCAAGAGGAACCCAAAGATGAAAATAAGAACAATGGAGTAGATGCATCTGCATCTGTTGATGTGTCTACCAGTAAGTCTGATGAGGAACCCAAAGAGGTTCCTAAAGTTGTAAAGGTAGTTGTAACTGCCGAGAGCTAAGGAGGTGACGTTATGTCTTTTTCATATTCTGGTGACCCTTCAATGAGTCAGCTTGATGAGTGTAGATTTCTACTTGGTGATACCAATGAGAATACTCCCATCATGCAGGATGAGGAAATAGACTACCTCATTGCTCAGTATGGTAAAGACATTACTTTACTGCGCTACCACTTATTTCTGCAAGCTGCAACAATATTTGCAAGAGCTATTAAGCGTTCGTTAGGCCCTCAGTCAGAAGACCCAACATCACGCTTACAGTTCTTTGAATCACAAGCGGCTGAGTACAAACGCAAGCTCGCTGCTAAAGGAATATCACTTCCGCGATATGCCTATCCTAAGGTCTTTAGCAAAGGCATGCAGAACAATCCTCCGTGGCGTAGGAGGTATTGATATGTACGAAAGCTTAAAGGAATGGATGGACGTTCCGGTTAGTATAAGACCATTTGAAAAGCGCAGCGGCACTGGTGATAAAACTTTTAAGGAGCCTATTACAATAGACTCTTATCCAGTGTTTGAAGCAAAATACGTTCGAAACTCTCTTGGAGCTGACGTCTTAACAAACCATCATTTTTACATTGATGGTAACAAACAAATATCTATCTTAGATGAAGTTCAAGTTGACAGTGAATGGCTTCCTATACAAGCCATTGATACCTTCTTTAGAAGAGGCAAACCTGACATAAAGGTGGTGCACGTCTAATGAGAGTCACTATGAATTTAACACATAAGCAGCTAAACGAATTCTACGCCAACTGCGAAGCTATGGTGTCTAAGGTCGGTAATGGTTCGAGAAAAGCACTTGTAGAAGCGTGTAATATCATATCTGATGATAGCTTAAGCCAAGTACCTCGTGAGACTAATACGCTCGCTTTGAGTCAGTTCTGGGAAATAACAGGAAACTACAAAATCAAGTGGAAAGCAGTTATTGGCTACGGTGGCAACGGCGACCCTGTAAATCCAAAGACTGGTAAACGAGCTTCTTCATATATGGTTGCTGTACACGAGGACCTTTCCGCTCTGCACATTCAGGGCAATGCAAAGTTCTTGGAGAACCCTATAAGAGCTTTTGCAGCGCAGCGATTCCCTCGTACAGTTATCAAGCATGTACAAGCTGCAATAAATACGTGATAGGAGGTACTTAATGACTTTACTTGAAGACATTGTAACGTATCTCAGTGGTAAGGGTTTAGTCAAGGGTGACGGTATAGATGTCTTTAGAGACTTTAAGCCCGAATCCCCTGATGACATCGTTTCACTTCACGAATATAAAGGCGACCCAGTTTCGCCTTACACTACTGTGGTGCACAGGTCAGTACAAGTTGTAGTTCGAAACAAGAGCGCCGCGGCTGCTCAGGCATTAGCCAAGAAGCTGTTCGATGCTTTTCGTAATTATGATGAATCACAACGTCTTGACCTTACACCTACCAGATGGGGGCAAGTCCATATAAGACAAACCCCACACAAAATCTTACAAGATGATAAAGACCGTACACATTATGGCTTTAATCTTGGAATAACTACAACAATAGATTAGGAGGAATTATAGTATGGCTACAAGAATTGGTTGCGACCATCTCGTATATGCGCCTATGACTACCGAAGACACAGTAGATACAGCTCCTGTGTACGGCGAAGTAGTTTCTGCACCCGGCGTTATGTCTATCAACATTAACCCTAACGGCTCACAGGAAACCCTCTTCGCTGATGATGGTCCCATGGAAACAGCTTCCACTCTCGGTAAAATCGAAGTTGAGATTCAGAAAAATGAGCTCACTACACAGAATAAGGCAGACCTCCTTGGTCACACAATTGACGCTAAGGGCGGCCTTGTATACGGTGACTCCGATGTAGCGCCTTGGATGGCTATGGGCTTCCGTACACTTAAGTCAAACGGTAACTACCGTTACGTATGGCTCTATAAGGGCAAGTTTATGGAACCTGAGGACGCTAATGAGACCAAGGGCGACAGCATCAACTTCCAGAATGACACTATCTCAGGTCAGTTCGTTCGTCTTAACAAGTCCTACAATGTAGGTAGTAAGACAGTGCGTCCTTGGAAGTATGAAATGGACCAGGACCACAGCACAGCTGATAAGACAACTATCACTGGCTGGTTCAATGCTCCCGTTTTCCCTGCAACTTCCGCTACGTAAGTTAAAAATTTAATTCCGTTATAAGGAGAAAGTAATATGTCGAATTTGAAAGATGTAAAATCTAAGGGTACGCCTATTACCCTTTGTGACGGCGTTGAACGTGAACTTAAGTTCACGCTCAATGCTTTGGCTGAACTTGAGGACCGTTACGGTTCAGTAGACGAAGCATTCAAGGCACTTGATAAGGGCAGCATTAAAGCTGTACGTTGCGTGCTTTGGGCAGGTCTTATGCACACTGATGAAAACCTCACAGAAAAGCAAGTCGGTAACCTTATCGATACCAAGTGCATGGAAGATATTATGGCTCAGCTCGGCGCGGCGCTTAACAGCGACATGCCTGAGTCTGGTCAGGAGACAATACTCCCAAACTAACTACATCCGGCAATACAGAAGTACAGGCCAACCCCAATCGTGACGGTTGGGATTGGCCGTATATAGTATATGTCGGAAGAGTGTGGCTATGCTACACGGAAGAAGAGCTGTGGAAGCTTACTCCAAGGCAATTCCACACGCAAATAAAAGTTCACGAAGATGTTACGAGACAGATGTACGGTACTAATACCAAGGGCGACTCTATGGCGAGACAACCTCTTGGCTTCATAGACCAGATTAAAGGGTGGTGATTAAGGAATGACATTTTCTGATTTAACAATAGGCTTAAATCTGAATATTGCTAAATTCACAAATGCCATGAATAAGGCGCGTCAGCAAACGCAGCGCTTTTCGTCTTATATGGCTTCTATAAGCACAGATGGCTCTGCCGACGAACTTATAAGAGGTTATACTACCCTTGGCGATAGACTTCACAGAGTAGGCCTTGGAGCAAGAGACGTAGCGAGAATTGTCGCTGGTATGACAATTTCTCAAACGTTCTATGGTATCACTCGTTCCATTCGTGAAGCTACTGACGCTTTATGGGAATTCAATAAGGGTCTTGACTATGCACAGGTCACATACGGAGCACTGTTTGGTAGTTCTGACCTTGCCACTGACTTTATTGACACCTTAAAGCAGTTCTCTATTGATACAATATTCGAGTACTCTGACATTGAGGGTATGGCACGTAAGTTGTCTGCCTACGGTATTGAGTATCAGAACCTTATGTACATCATTGAAGGTTTGACTAATATCGGTACTATATCTGGTGACACGGCGGCGCTGGAGCGCTTAGCTGTTGCGATAGGCCAGATAAATGCAAAGGGTACACTAAAGGCAGAAGAAATGAGGCAGTTAGCCAACGCCTATACGCCCATCTATGATATCCTGCGAGAAAAGTTAGGCCTGTCAGAAGATGAGCTTGGTATGGTAGGTGACCTCGGCATTTCTTCCGCTGATGCAATAAATGCAATCATTGAATACGCTAATGAGACTTTCGGCGCCACAGCTGATGCAGCTGTTCAGACCATAACCGGCTTGAACAACCGTATTGTAGATAGCTTAAAGGTTATGGGAGCTGACATTATGTCGCCTCTTACCACTTTCTACAAATCACTTGCGAGCTACATAGCAGGGCAGCTTGAACACATTTATGACATCTACAAGACCTCTGGTCTCGGAGGTGTCTTCGAGTATCTCATCCCGAGTGAGGAATGGCAGCAGCGTATTCGTTCTCTTGTAGCTGCCATTAAAAACTCTATATACACTGTATCATCTCTTGTCATGACGCTGTGGCCCTACATCAAGCAGTTCTTCGGCGGCATGATTGACGCATTTACGCTATTCCTTGGAGTACTCAATGTAGCACTCAGTGGCTTGGTAGGATTCCTCCAAACTACTGCCACTAATACACAAGCGCTGAGTTGGCTCACGAGTGCCCTTGTAGCTGCAGCAGGTGGATGGTTACTCTTCAAGATTCAGGCGATGGGCGCCGCTGTGATTTCCGTCCTTAAGGTTATCATTATCGACGTTGCCAAAGCTGTTGTTTTCCTTACGACTGTTTTAACGAGGAACCCTCTCATTGCTGGTCTCATAGTACTCGGCGCAGTACTTCTTGGTGTAGCTTCTAATGCTAAGAATACTAACAACGCTATTTCGAACCTTATTAATTCCTTTAACTCCTTCAGTATTGGCGGCAACACTGCTGACGATATTGCGCAGGTAAATAAGGAAATGGAACAAGGTGCTAATAACGCTGACAAGTTCTGGAACGAAATGGAAGACGGCGCTAAAGATGCAGAAGACTCCATCGAAGGCGCTGGAGATGCCGCTAAGAAGGCTGGAAGAAATCTACTCTCATTCGATGAAGTCTTTAGACTTAATGAAGAGAATGACGCGGCAGGCTCTGGCTTTGGTGGCGATGCACTTGCAGGACTTGAGGATATGACCGACGCTTTCAGTGGCTTGGGCAGTGCTCTCGTTCCTGAAATTCCAGACCTTAGCTCATTTGCTAATGATTTTGTAAGTTCTTTATATAACAGCTTGTGGGACTCTATTAAGACTATTGCAAGTGGCGGTGCGACAGGCGCTCTCATAGGTGGTCTTGTAGGTTTCGCAATCGGCGGTTTCGTTACTAAGACGATGGCTGGTGCTCTTGCAGGTGCTAAATGGGGCACAAGAATCGGTGGCATTGCCGGTGCAGCTTTTGCTGGCTTCTGGACAGAGCAATACAAAGCTATGGAAGCATCCCTTATGAAGATTGCTGTAGGCGGTGCTTCAGGCGCACTTGTCGGCGGCTTGATTGGTATGGTTGTCGGTGCCTTCGCTACTAAGACTGTTGACGGTGCTCTCGCAGGCGCTCAGAACGGTGCAAGAATAGGTAGCATGATTGGTCTCGGACTTGGCTCTTTCTGGGCTGGTGCTACAGAGCAGATGAGTAGCACTATTGAAGGATTACTTGTAGGTTCTGGTGCCGGTGCTCTTGCTGGTGCCCTTGCTGGTTTCGTCATAGGTGCTTTTGCCACTAAGACACTACAGGGTGCTATTTCAGCAGCTGGTATAGGCGCTAAAATTGGTACAGGCCTTGGTGCTATATTCGGGGCTATCTTTGGTTCAGCCTCTGAAGAGCTTCAAGCTCAAATAGCTGCTATAGCTTGGTCAGGCGGTGAGGGAGCCCTTCTCGGTGGTATCGCTGGTATGATTCTTGGTGCATTCGCTACTAAGACAATGCAAGGCGCTATGGCCGGTGCGAGACTTGGTACAATGATTGGTATGGGCTTAGGAGGCGCTTTCGGTCTTATCTTTGACCAGGCCGAGTCGTCTCTCAGTGAGAGACTTGAGAACCTGTTTGGTACAGTAAGTGCCGCTGGTTACGGTGCTCTCTTTGGCGGCCTTGCTGGTCTTATCCTTGGTGGTATCATCGGTGCATTTGCCGGTGGTATTGGCGCAATACCTGGTGCTAAAGCCGGCGCTACACTCGGTGCTGCGATAGGAAGCCTTTACGGCATGCTATTCCAGTACCTTATGAATTCTGGTATCTTTGATGCCCTCGGTGATTGGTTCAGCACTATGTGGACTAATGTAGGTGAGTGGTTTGGAAAGCTTGGTACTACTTTGGGTAACTTCTTCTCAGGCCTCTGGAGTGGCATCACTAGCTGGTTTAATAATACAGCAGCAGCAATCGCAGACTTCTTTGTAGATGCTTGGAATGCTATTACAGGGTTTATTAGTAAAGCAGTAACTGCTTACTTTAACTTTTACATTGAGCTGTGGACTGGTATTATAAACTTTATTAAGGACGCAGCAGGCGCTATTGCTAATTTCTTTGTAGATGTTTGGAACTCTATCTCTACTAGCCTTAGCAAGTACTGGAACTCAATCAGTACATGGCTTACTAATACACTGACTCGTGTAGGTAGCTGGCTTAGTAACCTTTGGAATACTACATGGAACTGGCTTAAAACTACAGGCACAAATATAGGTAACTGGTTTAATGGCTTATGGACCACCGTATGGACATGGCTTAGCAATACTGGTACAAAGATTGCAAGCTGGCTAAGTGGTCAATGGAATACTGTATGGACATGGCTTAGCAATACCGGTACAAACATAGCTAATTGGTTTAGCGGTGTATGGACTACTATTTCTAACTGGTTCAAGTCTGTTGCAACTGGTGTAGGTAATAGCCTCAGCAGTATATGGACATCAATATCTCAGTGGTTTGGCGGTGTATTTACAAATATAGGAAACTGGTTCACAAGCACTAAAACAAGTGTTAAGAACTGGTGGAATAACTTGTTCAATACAAGTAGCTGGAAATCTGGTTGGGAAAGCGTCAAGAGTTGGTTTAGCAATCTTTTCAGCAATATTAGTAACTGGTTTACTAATATCGGCAAATCAATTAGTAACTGGTGGGACGGCCTTTGGGACGGTAAGAGTGTAGACTTCTCAGGTAGTACTGGCTCTGTAGGTGGCTTCAGCTTAGGCGGCCATGCTAGAGGTGGTATCTTTGACAGAGAGCACATCGCAAGATTTGCTGAGGGCGATAAGGCAGAAGCTATTATTCCTCTTGAAGATAACTCAGCTATGCAGCCATTCGTCAACGCTATTTCTGATGGTATATTGCAGGGACTTCTTCCTGCTATGTCAAGCGGTGGCGGAAGTTCTAACAACCTTCCTCCTATGTATGTAGGTACACTCATTGCTGATGAGCGTGGCCTGCGTGAACTGTTTAAGAAATTTGAACTTTACGAAGCTAAAGAACTTGCAAGAAAGGGGTTGTCATAATGGCATTTGTAGTTAACGGTGTTACAATAAAGAACCCCTCTGCTTTCAAGATTGAAAGATACAACGTCACTACGATGACGCGTCTGGCTAATGCTGATATGACAGGTGACCTTATTGCACAGAAGCTTAAGTTCTACTTTACCTATGAGGCATTGGCCGCTCCAGACCTTGACAAAATTCTTGAAGCTATCTGGAGCTCACAAAAATTATTCTTTACACTTTCTTACCCTTATCAAGGTGAACAACGTTCCGCCACTGTGTATGTAGGTTCGATACCCTCGGACCTACACAGAGGCGATATGGCATCACCTAACTGGGTATGGAAAAATGTTACATTCAATTTGATAGAACGTTAGGAGGTGTCATAAAGTGAGTATTACAGTAAGCCAACGTAATAGAGCTGTATCACAGACTGCTGTAGAAGCCATTACAACGGCTCGACGCTTTACTTACAAGAATCTCTTTGCACTTCCCGGTGGACACAACCTTCTTAACGGTAAGTTCTATCCATTTAATACTAATACGGACAGTGGTTGGTGGGGCTCTGAGCTATCAGATAGCAACGGGTACCTGCCAAACCCAGCTGTTCTTACAGTTATAGAAAGAACGTCCGCGCATACATACTCATTACACGGTATTCAGAATAACTACCCAGTTGACTTCACGCTGACCTTATACCGACACGGTGTAGTTCAGACAACATATGAAGTTGTGGGTAATGACAAGTCATCTATAACAATAGCACTTGACAAAGCATACGATATAGACAAACTTGAACTGTCTATTACTCGTATAAGTGTAGCTCACGATGTTCTTAAAATCGCAACAGCGAGTTTTGGTTTAGACCTGTCGAACCTTATGAAGCTGCCTGACCGCCGCATACACGGTAGGGTTGAGGTTACATACGCTAACGGTATAAAAGACACCGCTGTAACAGTGAATGAGGGTGCACATAGCTCATCAGGCAATAATCTTACTAATGAAGCTATTCTTAAATCTGGCAACTTCTTTAGGCTCTACGACAACAAGCTTGACGGTTCCTATGTAGTTGCTGGAGATACCTCTGAAGTAGGCTGGTGGCCACAAAGTATACCCAATGACGATGGTATATATGAGACTAGACCTACTCTGTCTATGATGTTTTCACAGCGAAACCTCTACGGCATTCGTATTGTCTTTGACCCTCTTGACTACCTTGTAGATTGCAACGTAGCTTTTACAAGTGCTTCTGGACAGGTTAGTGGCTTTACGGTACGTGGCAATACTTCGTCTGAAATTAACGATTCTAGATTATTTTCAGATATCGTAAGAATTGACATAACATTCATTAAGGCAAGTCGTCCTAATAGACCTGCTATAGTAACTGAAGTATCTATAGCTTCATCCATCACTTATGAAGATAGAGAACTCATAGATATATCGTTGCTTGAAGAGCTAACCTACGAGGACACTTTAGAGAAGCTCGGCGGCGTATCGGCGAATGAGTTGACAGTAAACTTCAGTAATGAAGACAAGTCATTCTATTTCAATAACCCCGACTCGCGAATAGCGGGTTACATTAAAAAGAACCGTAAGGTTCGTGCATGGCTCGGTGTTCAGATACCTGATAGTGAGGAGATAGTATGGAGCTCTCTCGGTACTTTCTGGTCATACAGCTGGGATGTGCCTGTAGGTTCTTTAACGGCTAAGTTGACAGCATTCGACACTATCGGTCTTCTTGGTACGCAGACATACTACGACCACCATGTTTACAGGAACAAAAGCATTGGTGAGCTGGTTGACATTGTATTTAATTCTGCTAAAAGGCGCCTGCCATTCTTGCAGTGGCGCGTCGACGATGAGTTGTATGATACAATCATTCCTGTAGCTTGGTTTGAATATGGCTCGTACGCTGCGGCACTTAACCGCATCGCCGCCTGCGACCTCATTCACATCTACTGTGCGAGAGACGGAAGTATTGTAGTTTCGAAGCGCGCCGGTGGCGTGCAGGCGCCTGACGACGTTTGGTCTGATGATACTAATGTAATAGATAAGTCTTACCCGACTCTCTATACAACGCCTGCTAACTACATTGACGTTCATATAGCTCGTATCACTACAGCTACACAGGAGGTCTTCAAGTTAGAGAGTGTTGAGTACACCGTTAAGGCCGGCGAGATTCGAGTATTTAACTTCTCAAGTCCAACAGAGGAAATATTCTCTGCGACAATAAATACTACCGCAACGTACTCTTATGAGTGGTTCTCATGGGGCATGCGCGTAACGTTCACATCTGACGGAGTTCTTACAGGTGCTACGGTTGTAGGTGCTGCTCTTGAAGTAGGCGATGCTTCTCACATTCACATGCAAGAGAATGAGTCTGTAGAAGAGAACGGTATTGTACCGTGTGATATAAAGAGTGACTTTATTCAGACGGCAGAGCACGCTGCAAGAATTGCTCAGTACCTGTACGATAAAGTCCCCGATAATATCTACGATGTAGAAGTGACGTATCGCGGCGACATTGCACTTACTCTAAACAACAAGATAAGTCTCCCAGAAGGCATCGCTCCTTCTAACTTGTACTTTATAAAGCGGCATGAACTTAACTGGAACGGAGCGTTAAGCGGCACCGCACGATTAAACACCTAAGGAGGTTATTATGGCTTGGCAAACACCAAAAACTGACTGGTCTCCCGAAGACGGTGTCCTTAATTCTGACTTTAACAGGATAGAGGGCAACCTTCAGTATCTCTACGATATAATGCCTTCTCAGTCAAAGGCGTCCACAACACTTCACGTTACGGCGAACGGCAATGACATAACAGGTGATGGCAGCGCCGCGGCACCCTTCAGAACAATACAGAAAGCACTCGATACCGTGCCCAAGGCACTCGGTGGTAATGACCTGGTCATCAACTGTGGTTCCGGTACGTACGAAGGCTTCTCAGTTACTAACTACTCCGGTGGTGTAGTTAGCATATCCAGCTCTGGCTCAGACGTTTATATAGATGGTAATATACTGATTAGCAACTGCGATGCAGTAACTATCATTGGCTTTGGAGCGTTCATAGTCTACGGTTCTTTCATAGTAAGAAACTCTATTCTGTTTTCTACTGACAACGTTTCGCTGTCTAACTCAGGCGGTAATGGTCTTATAGTAGAGCAGTCAAAAGTAGC
>CALCHR010000217.1 GCA_937901185.1 uncultured Bacteroidales bacterium | reverse complement strand
GCTCGCTTTCCAAAAAGGAAAGTGCGGTGGAGGTGTCAGCGGCAGTCCATATCTCGGAAGTCCACACTACATCAAAAAGTAGGTTGGGCTCGCTCAAGGCTTGGGATATGGCGTTGGATAGCGTGGGGCTGTTTCTGTGGTTTTTTAGAATGCGATGGCAGACGGCATAGGGGCTTGTGCCTTCGTTGAGTTGGGCCTCGCGGCGGCATCGTGTCGCTAAGACGTGCGTGCGGCGAAGGAATTGCCGGAACAGTGTGTTGCGAGATGGGTCGGCTACACCTTGTTCCATAAAGTTGAGTAGCTGGGAATAGCCATTGCGGATGTCGGCTAGCTCTGAACTGAGTTCCCAATGGCTGAGATAGCCCAATGTGGCTTCTAAAGCATTGATAGCAGAGAGTAAGCGCTGTGTGTTCAGGGCTCTGTCGGCCTCGGAAAGAAGGTTGCTGATTGTCTCTTTTTCCATAGAGCGGGGAAAGGCAGGGGGGAATTAGAGTGAACGGCGGGTTGCTTGTAAGGAAATGGCGGCAGGCTGCGTGGCTTTAGGGAAAGGCGAAGGTAGGCGAAGAGAGTCGCAGACTTCTTGCTGTATTTTATAGGTTGATAGTAAAATATTTTTTAGTTTGTTATCAATCTTGTTTTCAATAATTTGTGCAGCTTGGTTATATCCTTTTATCAATATGGTTTTCTGCTCTTTGTTCAAACGTTCGGGCTGCATGGCGATGCAGGTTGTGCGGATGGTGTCTGTAAAAGAAGAGGTGTATAGGCGGCGTCCTCCATGGAAACAGGCGGCTGTGGCGAGGGGCTCAGGCAGCATGGCTGCATCAACTTGTCCTCCTTGGAGCATGTTGGTGCGCAAGAAGAGATTGTTTATCTGCGGGCGAAAAAGAGTGTCGGCGTCAAGGCCGGCTTCGAGAAGTGCTATGCGGCTGTAGTAGTCGGAAGCGCTAAAGCGGCTGCAAGCCAGGGTTTGGTTGCCTATTTTTTGCAGATTGTTTGCGGGGTTTTTCTCTGTGACAATGAGTGACCAGCTATCGGCAATGGACATAAAGGCTACAAGCTTTTGGGAGTGCTGCTGATAGTGGTGAAAGCGCAGCAAGTCTGTAGCTGCAGCGTCGACGCTTCCGCCGAGCAGTGCAGAGTCGCAATCAAACTGGGCATTGAATGGGATAATTTTTATCTTCAGGCCGAGTGAGTCGTAAATACCTACTTGCTCTGCATAATAGAACGGGAGACAACTCATGGTGGGCATTAAACCCAAGCGCAGAGCTGTGCTGTCTTGTGGGGGGATAGCTGTTTCGACGGGCTTTTCTTTTTGGCATGCCGAAATGATGGTGGTGGTTAAAAGGATGATGAGTCCGATGAGAAAAATACGACGCATAGACAACTATATAAAAGAGGAAGCGGGGTAAAATAGAAAGCGGTGTGTCGAAACCAATTGGCTACCGGCACACCGCATAACATTGTTATGTTAGATTTAATATTACATTGCGTAGTTTGTAGGCTTCTCTATTAGCCTTTGATAGCAGCGATGCCGGGAAGCGTCTTTCCTTCGATAGCTTCGAGCAAAGCTCCACCACCGGTAGAGATGTAGGATACCTGATCTGCCATGCCAAACTTGTTGATGCAGGCTACAGAGTCGCCACCGCCGATGAGAGAGAATGCACCTTCTGCTGTTGCCTTTGCAATAGCATCGGCGATAGCACGTGAACCGGCAGTGAAGTTATCAAACTCAAATACACCTGCGGGACCATTCCAGAGAATAGTCTTAGCGCCTTCGATGGCTTCTGCAAAGAGTTTGCGAGTTTCGGGACCTGCATCAAGGCCTTCCCAACCTTCGGGAATTGCATTGGCGGGTACTACTTGAGTGTTGGCATCATTAGAGAAATTGTCGGCAGCTACACAGTCTACACCAAGAACAAGGTTTACACCTTTAGCCTTAGCCTTGGCCATGATTTCAAGAGCGAGGTCAAGTTTGTCTTCTTCGCAGATAGAGCAACCTACAGTTCCACCTTGTGCTTTGGCAAAAGTATAAGTCATACCACCGCAGAGGATGAGATTGTCAACCTTGTCCATGAGGTTCTCAATGATTCCAATCTTGGTAGATACCTTAGAACCGCCCATGATGGCAGTAAAGGGACGCTTGATGTTGCCCAATACATTGTCAACTGCGTTTACTTCCTTCTCCATAAGATAGCCAAGCATCTTGTGGTCTGCATCGAAACTATCGGCAATAACTGCGGTTGAAGCATGACGGCGGTGTGCTGTTCCGAAGGCGTCGTTTACATAGCAGTCAGCATAAGATGCCAAAGTTTGAGCAAAGGCCTTTTGGCTTTCTTTCATAGCTTTCTTAGCTTCTTCGTATGCGGGATCAGCCTTATCAATGCCGACGGGCTTGCCTTCTTCTTCAGGATAGAAACGGAGGTTCTCAAGCAAGAGAACTTCGCCGGATTTCAAAGCTGCGGCAGCTTCTGCTGCTTTGGCACAGTCGGGGGCAAATTGTACGGGAACACCGAGATGCTCAGATACGGCATTTACAATCTGGCTTAAAGAAAACTTGGCATTTACTTTACCTTTGGGCTTACCCATGTGGCTCATGATGATAAGCGCACCACCATCAGCGAGTACTTTCTTTAATGTAGGAAGAGCACCGCGAATACGAGTGGCGTCTGTAATGTTTCCATTCTCATCTAAGGGTACATTGAAGTCTACGCGAACGATGACTTTCTGGCCTTGGAAATTGCAATTGTCAATTGTCATAGGTTGAAAAATTAAAGTTTGTTAGTTTCTATATTCTATATAATGGATGTGCAAATATACATAAAAGGTAAGACAAGAGGGTCGCTATTGGAGGTAAATTTTATATTGAAGCGTCTCCTTTCTTTAATATGGGTTGTCATTGGGGCTATTATTCTTTTTCCTACGTGATGAAGTAGGTGGAGGTAGTATGTCCAAAGACTCTCTTGATGGACAGATTTCTGCAAATGCACATTTACCACATTGAGGTCGGCGAGCTGTACAAACATAGCGTCCGTGGAGTAAAATCCAGTAGTGGGAAGGCGCGACAAGATGCTCTGGTATGTATTTGCACAGAGCTTTTTCTACAGCATAAGGTGTGGTGCAACTCTTAGGGACAAGGCCTAAGCGGTGGCTCACACGAAATACGTGGGTGTCAACTGCTAATGCCGCCTTTCCAAAAGCTACAGCCTGAATGACATTGGCTGTTTTGCGACCCACTCCGGGTAAACGGGTTAGTTCTTCAAGCGTTTCGGGTACCACACCACCAAAGTCCGTTACTAACATCTGGGCCAAGCCGACTAGATGGGCTGCTTTGTTGTTGGGGTAACTAACGCTTTTGATGTATTCGTAGACTACTTCAGGTGAAGTGTTAGCTAATGCTTCCGGAGTAGGAAAGTCACGGAAAAGGGCTGGCGTTACTTGGTTGATGCGCTTGTCTGTACATTGTGCAGAAAGAACTACTGCTACTATCAACTCAAAGGGGTTGGAATAATGTAGCTCTGTCTCTGTGCTGTCCATTGTTTTCTCAAAATGACTTAGCACATATTGGAATAGTTCTTTCTTTCGCATGCCGGGAATTTGTTCTTGAAAGGAATTTATACAAGCTGTTGTAGACGACTGATATATTTGCCCAAGATGTCAAATTCAATATTTACTTTTGTTCCAACCTTTATGGCGTGGAAGTTGGTATGTTCAAAAGTGAAGGGGATAATACATACCTGAAATGAATCAGCTGTGGGGTTGCAGACTGTAAGGCTTACTCCGTTTACGGTAACACTTCCTTTATCTACTGTGAAATATCCGCGCTTGGCCATTTCTACATCGTACTTGTATTTGAATGTGAAAATATAGCTACCACCGGCTTCTTGTACTTCTACACATTCTGCGGTTTCGTCAACGTGACCCTGTACGATGTGTCCGTCTAACCTGCCATTCATCATCATGGAGCGTTCTACATTTACCAGGTCGCCTATTTGCAACAAACCCAAATTGGAGCGTTTGAGGGTCTCATCCATCGCTGTTACCACATAGGTGGAGCCTTCTTGTTTGACTACAGTGAGGCATACTCCGTTGTGTGCAACGCTCTGGTCAATCTTAAGTTCTGGGGCGAAAGGACAATCAAATGTGAAATGAATATTTTCTTGGTCCTTCTCAATGGCTACTACACGTGCCATGTTTTCTACTATTCCGGAGAACATGATATGTCTTTTAGATATAGGTTATACAATAAAATCTACAGCTCAACGTACTTGCCACTTACCATCGGAAAATACTATTGGGAATAGAATTTCCTCCGTTTTTTTATTTTTATAAGTAACATTAAGATAGACGTTTAAGATGTCCTTGCGATTGTTTACTTCAATATGATCTATGGTTGCTTTTTCAATGCCGCCAGTCTCTTTTTTGATATCATTGAGATGTTGCTTGTGGAGCATCTTCATCTGCTCACAATAGTCTTTGGGCTTATCCTTGCAGGAATGTACAGCTTCTATATATGCATCTAAATCTTCGTTGATATATAAATCGTAGAGCCCTATGATATCTTCTTCCGTAGGCGGCGTAGGATTGTTTGTATCTCCACTCTGGCAATTACTAAAGACTGTCACACAGAGTAGAAGTAATAAAGTTTTATGGATACAAGATACCATATTTATTTCTGTCGGATAAAGATATTGATAGGTGTACCGCAAAGATTCCAGCGTTCTCTTATTTTGTTTTCTAAGAAACGCTTGTATGGTTCTTTTATATACTGCGGAAGATTGGCGTAGAAGATAAATGAAGGTATCTGTGTGTCCGGAATCTGTGCGCAATATTTAATCTTGATATACTTTCCTTTGATGGAAGGGGGTGGATAAGCCTCAATGATAGGTAGCATTTCCTCATTGAGCTTTGAAGTACTGATATGGAACTTGCGATGTAGATAAACCTCTTTGGCGGTCTCTAGTACTTTGAAAATACGTTGCTTTGTCAAAGCGGAGGCGAAGATGATAGGGAAATCCGTGAAGGGGGCCATGCGTTCTTTGATAGCTTCTTCATAGCTGTCAATAACTTTTTGACTTTTGTCTTCTACCAAGTCCCATTTGTTGACTACAACTACAAGGCTTTTCTTGTTGCGTTGGATAATCTGTGAGATATTAAGGTCTTGGCTTTCAATGCCTCGGGTAGCATCGATTAGCAGAATACATACATCTGAATTTTCTATAGAGCGGATAGAGCGCATTACGGAGTAAAACTCTAGGTCTTCTGTCACCTTGTTTTTCTTTCGGATACCGGCTGTGTCTACCAGGTAGAAGTCAAAGCCGAATTTATCATAGCGTGTCAAGATGCTATCTCTAGTGGTGCCGGCAATATCCGTAACTATATGGCGATCTTCGCCAATAAAGGCGTTGATGAGACTGCTTTTACCTGCATTGGGGCGGCCTACGACTGAGAATTTGGGAATCATGTCTTCAGCCTCTTCTGCCTTGTTCTCAAAATTAAGCTTCTCAATAATCAAGTCTAGTAAATCGCCTGTTCCACTTCCTGTAGCTGCAGAAATACAGTAAGGATCTCCAATACCTAAAGAATAGAACTCTGCGGCGTTGTAACTATCTACGCTATTGTCTGTTTTGTTGGCGCATAATATAACAGGCACTTTTGTGCGACGGAGAATACCTGCTACTTGTTCGTCTAAGTCTGTAACTCCGTTTTTAACATCTACTACAAAAAGAATCACATCGCTTTCTTCTGTGGCGATGATAACTTGTTTGCGTATTTCTTCTTCAAAAATATCTTCCGAGTTTACCACCCATCCTCCAGTATCTACAAGAGAGAAGGTGTGGCCAGTCCACTCGCATTTACCATATTGGCGGTCACGGGTGGTTCCAGATTCATCGCTGACAATGGCTTTGCGGGTGCCGGTAAGTCTGTTAAAGAGGGTGGACTTTCCCACATTGGGGCGTCCTACTATGGCTACTAAGTTAGACATGCTAATAGAGTTTTTCTGGGTTCGTACATCAAGAGGCTAAGCCTCACGCGCGCGTAATATATAATAATGTGTATTTGCCGGAAGAGAACTGTTCTCCTAGGCTTAGTCTAGTTTGTATCCAAAGGCTTCCAAACGCCGAGATGAGTTTCTCCAGTCTTTGTCTACTTTGACTATGGTCTCGATAAAAATGCTTTTACCAAAGAACTTCTCCAATGTTTTTCTGGCTTCTGTAGATATTTTCTTTAGTGCAACTCCCTGGTGGCCGATAATGATGCCTTTTTGGCTTTCACGCTCCACATAGATGATAGCACGAATGTGGATATTGTTCTTGCTCTCTTTGAATTCCTCTACCATAACTTCTGTGGAATAGGGAATCTCTTTATCATAGTAGAGCAGGATTTTTTCGCGGATGATTTCTGTAACAAAGAATCTTGCCGGCTTATCGGTCCATTGGTCTTTGTCAAAATAGGGGGGCGACTCAGGGAGTAGCTCCTTAATGCGAAGCAGTACGTTGTCTACATTGAATTTGGCTTTTGCAGAGATGGGGAAGATCTCTGCTTTGGGCAAGTGGGTTTGCCAATCCTTGACCAAGGCTTCCAGTTCTTTCTGATTGGAGAGGTCTATCTTGTTGATTAGCAAGAGGACCGGGATGTCCATCTTGGCCACTTTCTCTAAGAACTCGTTGTTCTTGTCGGGCTTCTCGATGACGTCGGTCACGTAGAGAAGCACGTCGGCATCTTTGAGGGCCGATTCTGAGAATGCCAGCATGGATTCTTGCAACTTGTAGTTGGGTTTCAGCACGCCGGGAGTGTCAGAGAAAACGATTTGCATTTCCTCTGTATTGACAATGCCCATGATGCGGTGGCGTGTGGTCTGCGCCTTAAATGTGGCAATGGATATACGCTCGCCCATGACGAGGTTCATCAAGGTTGATTTTCCTACGTTGGGGTTTCCTACGATGTTGACAAATCCGGCTTTGTGCGCCATAACTATTGGAGTTTCTGGTGTAAATAGTTTTTAGAGGTTGCTGTTGTATCCCCACTTCAGATAGGCTGCACCCCAGGTGAATCCGGCTCCAAAGGCTGTGAGGATAAGGTTGTCGCCCTTCTTGAGTTGCTTTTCGTAGTCCCACAAAGCCAATGGGAGGGTGCCGGCTGATGTGTTACCATAGCGTTGGATGTTGAGCATCACTTTCTCCATAGGTATTTCCAGTCTGTTGGCCACGGCTTCAATGATGCGCATGTTGGCTTGGTGGGGCAATACCCAGGAGATGTTGTCTTTGTTTAGTCCGTTGCGCTCGGCTACAAGGCTTGTGGCATCGCTCATGTTGGTTACGGCAAACTTGAACACGGTGCGTCCTTCTTGGTGGATGTAGTGCATGCGGTGGTCTATGGTAAAGTAGGAGGGGTTGCATACGGAACCTCCGGCCTTCATACAGAGGAAGGGCAATCCTTTGCCGTCGCTGCGCAGGTGGGAGTCTTTCCATCCAAGGTCTTCTGTGGTGGGTTCAACAAGCACTGCTGCTGCTCCATCGCCAAAGAGGGGGCAGGTGGCTCTGTCTGTGTAGTCTACGATGCTTGACATTTTGTCGGCGCCGCAAACAATGACTTTCTTGTAGCGTCCGCTTTTAATCATGCAGGCTGCGGTGTCCATGGCATAAAGAAATCCGCAGCAGGCGGCTTGCATGTCTATGGCAAATGCGTTTTGCATGCCGATGCGGCCTATTACGATAGACGAGGTGGAGGGGAAATGGTAGTCGGGGGTGGTGGTGGCCACGATGAGGCAGTCTATTTCTGAAGCATCGGTCCCTGTCTTTTCGAGGAGCTGCTTCACGGCTTTACGGGCCATGTAGCTTGTGCCTAAGCCTTCTTCGTTTAAGATGCGTCGCTCCTTTATGCCGACGCGCGACATGATCCATTCGTCGTTGGTGTCTACCATGCGAGATAGCTCGTCGTTACTGAGTACGTATTCGGGGACATATCCTCCTACGCCTGTGATTACGGCATTTATATTTTCCATAGCCATTTTTATCTTGTAGTTATTTCTTTCTGATTATGCGTGTAGGGTGGCTACACTTTGGGAAGAACTTGTTTCTTTGTGCTATCAAAAAAAACAATTCGGAGTTGAGAGTTTGATCCTCGGTGGCGTTCCTTTGCAGGATGTGCGCCGTCTCGAATATCACCAAACTCCCAACTCCGCAGATTCGGTTGTCTCCTCTTTATTCAGCCACTTCTTCTTTTACGATGGCCAATTTCCCGCGATAGTATCCGCAAGTGGGGCAAACGGTGTGATAGATATGCCATGCGCCGCAGTTGGGGCATACAGCCAATGTGGGGGCTACAGCCTTATCGTGGGTTCTGCGTTTGAGGGTTCTCGTTTTGGATTGTCTTCTTTTAGGATGTGCCATTTCTTATAAATATTTTAGTGTTATGTTTTAAGTTTCTTATTCTTCGGAGACTCGTATGTCTTCTAGGAGGGCTGCCATTTCTTCATTGCAAGAATCGTCTTCGTGTACGCGCTGAATGGGGAGCGAAAGTGCTGCGAGCTCGTAGATGTCCCAGGAGAAGTCGTATTTATATCCGACGCCCGGTGGGAGGATTCTTATTTCGTCGTCTTCGCAGTCGGTATCTTCGGCTGAGATGCTGTAAGTATCTTCTGCTTCGATGTGAAGGCTGACGTCCTCAAGGCAGCGGTCGCACATGACATTTACGCTACCTTCTATGTTTAAGCATACTTTGAAGCGATGGGTGGTAGGCTCTGTGATGTGAAGTGTCACTTGCACGTCGCCACCATTGATTTCGCTTTGTTCCAAGGCGTTGAAAAAGTCGTCTTGCAAACGTACGAGGATGGGGTTTCCTTCACTCGCAGCTGTTCTTAAGTCTATGTTTAACTCCTCTATACTTGGCATAGCGGCTGCAAAGATACTATTTTTTTTAATACTACCACTTCTTTTCTTCAAAAAGTTGTTTACTATTTTCTGCTGCTTTCAGATTTTTGATTGCTGCATTGTTTCTTGGTGGCGCTTTGGGCTTGTTTGAGGCTACTTGATAATCTGTAAAATCTTAGTAGTTTACTAAGAAAAACTAGTAGTTACCAAAATTTTCTTAGTAGTTACCTAGTTTTTCCTAGTAGTTACCGAAGAAAAGCCCTAAAATGACCCTTGATTTTCAGATGGTTACAAAGGCCGTTTTAGGGCTGTTTTCAATAGGCTATTTTAATATTACTCCCTGCGAGCGACGGCCGTCCATCTTGATGATAAAAGGCTCTTCTCGTGACACCAGACGGAGGTAGGTGGTTTCTTCTACGGCAGGCAGTGTGTCAAGGAAGGCTTCGTCGAGGCTGCCTTCTTGGCAAGAGGGGTTAATGGTGAGATAGCCCACGCCGAAGGAGGTAAGGTTTTGGAAAAAGTGGGTTCCTTGACTGGGGTCTATGCGATAGTTGGCCAATGTGCTCTCTACTATCAAACGAGCGCCGCTGATGTGGGGCCATTTGACGGGTATTCCCAGCCATGGGTCGCTGCTTCCCCAACGCCCGGGGCCTATCAAGATATATCCTTGTTGCTTTTGGATGAGCCTACTGTTGATACGCTCTATCTCTCGGGCCATTAGGGTGGTTTGTGCCGGGTCGAAGTTGGCGCTCTTTACATAGAGAATGTGGTGCACATCGCTTACAATGCCGTTGCCGAGTGTACCGGGCGAACTGACAATGGTGTCGCTCTCGGGAATCAGACTGAGGTCTTCTTCTACGATATCTTTGCTCTCTACGATGGGACGGATTTGCAGAATATAGAAGCGCGCTTTCTGCTCTCGGATGTTCATGGCAAACTCTATTTCTACATGGCGGCCCATCTCTTGTCGGCCGATATGAAGCAGACGGTCTATGGTGTGGGCCAATGGGAATGCTTCATGCTGCAGAATGTTGGCATAGCTGACAATGGTGCGTCCGCCGGGATAATGACCATCTCGGATGGTTTGGTCATAGGGGTCGTAGGTCGATGCTATGTATCGCAGTTCGGGGAGAGTTTCAATTTCTTTAATCCGAGGTTTCAGTAGGTTGAAGGCGTCGTCGGTCTTAAATTCGGGACTGACGTGTTTCAAGTCGAGCGCATAGAACTGGCGCTGTGTTTCTTTCAAGGCTGTGTCAATGCTACTGAGTTGCAGAATATGCCGTGGATGACGAGGCGAGAAACGGAGAGTCAAACCACCGTCCACAATGTATTTACCTAGTCCGAGCGCTACGTTGGCAATGCCATCTTCGGGCTGTTCGTCACCTACAGGATAGTAGTTGAGCGAACGGGCCACACCAGAGAGTGTGGGGAAGAAAAGATCGCCATGCTCTCCGCCAACAACCTCTTGTAGAACGATGGCCATTTTCTCCTGGTCAATCAGATTTTGTGTGGCGGTGAGATAGGCCTTGCTGTCGCGGTAGAACACGGATGCGTAAACAGCCTTGATGGCGGAGCGCAGCAGCTGCATCATGCTCTCGCGGTCGTTGGGCTTGGGAATCATATAGGTAGAGTAGATTCCGGCGAAGGGTTGGTAGTGGCTGTCTTCTAGTAAAGAGGATGAGCGTACTGCGATAGGACGGTGAACCACTTCAAAGAGGGCCATGAGGTCGTCAATGACATGCTCCGGCAGTTGAGCCTTCTCAAAGGCCTCAAGGATTTCTTCGTCGGGAGCATCGCTTAGGGCAATGGGGTAGAGGTTGTTCTGCTCCATAAACTCATCGAAGACGTCGGTACAGATTACGACGGTGCGAGGAATGTTTACGGAGAAATTCTCAGTGACGAGTTTAGGATAGCGCTTCACCATCGTACCCATAAATGCTAAACCACGTCCTTTTCCTCCGAGTGAGCCATTTCCGATGCGGGCAAAGTTGCTGTATTCGTCGAAGCGCCCTTTTTGGTAAATGGCCACCACACCTTCGTTCTTCATACGTCGATAGCCTTTGATGCAGTCGAGTATCAGTTGGCGTGCCTCGTCCATGTTGTCATACTCGTTCACATTGATTTTTTTCAAGATGACGGCCGGTGGAAACATGGCGCGGGAGAAAAAGAAGCGCGAAAAGTGGTCGCGCGATAGGTGGTAGCGCAAAGAGTCCTCTGGAATATCTGCAATGTGTGTCTGAAGGTCTTTGAGGTCGCGGATGCGCATAATCTCTTCGCCGGTTTGGGGGTTGAGAATGACAAAGTCACCGAAACCAAAGTGCGCCATAATCTGGCGTCGCAAATCCTGTGGGTAACTCTTGGAGTTTTTGCTGATAAAGGATACCTCCAATTCTTCAGCGTATTTTGAGTTGCTATCTTCGCTTGACTCTAGAATAATGGGAGTCATGGGGTCGCTCTCTTTGATATGGCGCGCCAAATGATAGCCGGCCATAGGGTCTTTTGCTCCATTGCGGCTGAAACTCATGTCGGAGATAATACCGAGGATATTATCTTTGTATTTTTCGTAGATTTCTAAAGCTTCTTCATAGGTGCGTGCCAACTTGATTTTTGGACGACCACGCATGCGCAATGTCTTCAAGTGGTCGTTCAGAGCCTCTTTGGAGAATTCTTTGCTCTGCTCCAGCACTACGCGATAAAGATGGGGCAGGGCGGCCGAGTAGAAACGAATGGAGTCTTCCACAAGGAGAATGGTCTGTACACCGACTGAAGCCGAATCGTTGGGGGCATTCCATTTATCTTCTATCAACTTGATAATAGCAACCAGAAGTTCGGAATTTCCTAACCAGGAAAATACATAGTCGATGCTTGACAAGTCTTCGGAGGCTACACGCTTACTTACTTCCTTAGAGAAAGGAGTGAGAACGACGATGGGAATATGTGAGTGCTTTTGCTTAATCTCCTTTGCGGCGGCAAAGATGTCGCGGTTGTCCATATTGGGCATAACGATAATCAGCTCAAAGTTGCGGCCGGAAAGTTCGGTCAAGGCATCTTCAGCAGTAGTCACCTGTGTGAAGCGTGGTGGATAGCGAAGGCCCAAGGCGGCATACTCGTTGAATATCTGTTCGTCGACCCGACCGTCATCTTCAAGCATGAAGGCATCGTATTTTGTGGCTATCAGCAAGACATTGTATATGCGCCTGTTCATCAGTTCGGCGAAGGGAGTGTCGCGTAAGACTAAATCTTTAAGCTTGGGGAGTTTGCTCATATTGCTTTATATGAAAATCTCAGTGAAACGATACATTATTTAATAATAAGAGACGCAGATATCTTTGGCAGCAGCATATTCTTGTAAGAGCCTTTGGGTGAGGAGAACAGATTGCTCCAACAGCTCTGTATTACCATCGTAAGCATTGATTAGTACAACCAGCTGCTTTGTTTGGGATGCAATCATGGTTCTGACATTGTCGCTTGTGGGCGTGGCTACTCCGCCAAGTGCATCACGATAGACGGGCAGATGCTCAATGTTGAGCACCCCGCGTCCAATGCCTTCGTAAGGCTCTTCGGTCTGTCCGATGCCAAGAGTAAGAGAATCTCCGACTATTTTATCTCGGTCAAGTGCAGCAGTGGAGTATCCGCAGAATAGCGAAACGAGATTAACTAAGTCTACGAGAGTATCTACTGAGTAAAGGACTTTTCCTTGCAAGACACGGCGGGCTAGTTGCTCACAGGCTGGGCGATAGCGGCTGGGATCTTTACCAAATCGTTTGTAGGCCTTTCTGGTAGCATCGATTCCGCTATGCAGTTTGATGCTCTCTGTAGTGTATGTTTCTTTCAACTCAGTGCAGAAGTCTTCTATCTCCTTCCATAAAGACGGTGGAGTAGGAGCATTCTGTACAGTTGCGGATATAGCAGCTCCAACAAATTGCGGGCAGACTTCTTGAAACTCTTTGGTAGTGGATATTTTTATCATTTGGGGCTTAGTATCTTTGACAGAGTCGAGTGTAAGGACAGTTTTTACAGAAATCAGTATGCTCTGTAGCCTTGAATTCAGTATCGGGGCAGAGCATTTCTTCTAGAAGTTTTATGAGACGTTCTTCAAACTCCTCAACTAAATCCTGAAACTTATAAATATATTGTTTGTTTTCTTTTTCCCCTATTTGGATATAGGGAGAATAATCTTTGTCCGCCGATTTATGAACGAAGAACAATGTAGGAGCTATGGGATAAGTGGTTCCCTTAACCAAAGTCAATGCATAGAGGAATGTTTGCAATACATAATGAGGATGTTCCTTTGAAGGGATGAAGAGTTGTTCCAGATTCTTAGGCTTTTCTGGTTTACCACCGGTTTTGTAATCTACAACACGCAGGGTAGTTACATTGTCAATATTTACCAGGTCCAGGCGGTCAATGTTTCCTTTTAGGGTAATATCTACATGCTTATCTTTGTAGGGGACACTAAGATGGTGCTCTGTATTCATCTCTACTCCCTTGACCTCGAAAGGCGCTAAGTCCTTGTCGTGTGAGAGAAGTTGTTTGATGTAGCTTTTCACCACTTGCTCTACTATGGCATTATACTCTATCTCGTTTTCTGCAAAGGCCTTTCGGATATAGGTTAAGAGTTTTATCTCTCCGCTTTTATCGAGAAGATGCTCTAAGGCCTCAGTTGTGACTAGACCCTTATGCTGTTCTATCCTTTCTTTGTAAATGGCCTCAGCTACATGATGGAGAATTGTTCCGAAAGTTCTGGGCTCTATTACATCTTGTGGTGGTGTGGGTTCTTTAAGAAATGCCACTCGTTGATAATAGAATTGTAGTTGGCACCTCAAATAAGTGTTGATGGCAGAAGGAGATAGCTTGTGGAGAAGTGTGGGTAGATTCTTAGGTTTGGCTATGCTCTTAATCGGGATAATGCTTTCGCCGGATTTGTCATAGAGTGCATAATGCTTGATGGGTAAATTAGTTTCTACCAGCAATTGTGTCATGAATCTAGACATTTCTCCTTTAGAAGAACCTTCGGTCGAGGCATTATATATGATGCGTACATTTTTGGCTCGGCCAATCAGTCTATAAAAATAGTAGGCATAAATAGCTGCATCAGCTCCCACTGTTGGCAGACCAAATTCTTTTCTTAAACCATAGGGGATGAAAGAATTTTCGCTGCGCTTTCTAGGCAAAAATCCCTCGCTGGCAGAAAGCAATAGTACGTTGTCAAAATTCAGACAGCGTGTCTCAAGCATACCCATTATTTGTAGACCGATGGCGGGTTCTCCATGGAAAGGGATTGTCGTTTGCCGCATTACCTGACGCATAAGTCTAAATAGCATGGGGGTTGCGATAGCTAAACGGCCTGACTCTATTAAAGTCTTAAACCTACTTATGGTTGTGTGAATCCTATAACAAGCCTCTGCTTCCAAATCCAACTCCAACCCATCGCATTTTTCTGTTGATCCATTGGCTTGAGCTATCGCTTCGATGGTTTTCTTTAATTGCTCCAAGACGATTATAGGAGAGCTATCTTCCAATGTGTCGGCTATTTCTTCAATAAGAGCAAAGGCTTTTGTGTGTGATAGTGGGAATCCCATAGTGATATTCACATCCTTCACCTGTTCCGGGATGGCGTGTAATACGGAACTGAGTAGCCCCTCATTGCAAAGCACTACTGCTGTGCGTTCTGTTTGTTGGGTTATCCCCTCAAGATTTTCCAACCAGTTTCCTACAGCCATAGCTTCAGCCGTTTCTGTATGCGCTGACACAAACTCCATTTTTAAGTCTTGGCCAAACTCACTAGATAATTGATGGGGTAGTGCGTTGGGGAATCGCTCAAGATTTTGTCGGATAAACAGACCGGCTTCTGCTAATGTGTCTTCGCCGACGAAACAAGCATCATAATCCCAATAGAAAAGTGCTCTGTCTTGTTGCTTCAATGCTTCCATTAAAGTTTCTTCGGATTTGGAGAGAGCATTTAGTCCGACAAAAGCATACACTCGTGGCTGGTTGTTTATGTTGTGGGGTATATTTTCTTTAAGGCGAGTAGCTACATCCCTATAGATAGCCCCCTCGTAGGCCAGGCCATTTTCTTTGAGAGATTCGTTTAGGTCTTCGTAGAGTTTTGGCATCTTTTTCCACAAAGCCAGGAACCGTTCTTTCACTATAGAATTTCCTTCGGCAGAGAATCCCCGAAAAAGTGATTGTAAGGCTTCAAGTTGTCCTTTATCCAGGAATTCGTTTGGTGAGGCTTCAAGGGCAGTAGCTTCCTCTGCACTTTGGAAGAGTGCTTTAGGATTTACCATGTTTCTATCTACCTCGTCAAAGTCGGCCAAGAGTCGTTCTCCCCAGCCATAGAAAGCATCTAGGCTCATAGGTACAACTCCATCTGCCGAAATGGCTTTCACGTAGAGAGAATGAAGTAGGCAAATTGTTTCAATAGGGTCGGCTACGCGTAATGGTGAAAGTATCTCGAAGAGGTCGGCAACTGATAAGTAACGCGGCGCCCAAATCGGTTTGTCGGAAGATGCTTCTGCTAAATAGTTGTCGAAAAAAAGTCCTGCTCTTCGGTTGGGGAAGACGATGGCTACTTCGCTGAGGTCTGTTCCAAATCGCTTCACCAAATCGTTGGCTACAAGTTTCAAAAAGGGAGTCATATAACTTTGTTATTCTTGTATTTATACTTTTTCTACTTTGCCACTATCGACGTACCACAAATAGCCTTCAACGGGGAGTGGCGTCATCTTCTGTAGTTGCTCGGTATATTTGCGCACCTGCTTTGTATATTCGGCATGTGGTTTGCCAAATTTGTAATCGACCACCACGTAGCGTTTGCCATCGCTCATCACGCGGTCGGGCCTTAGGCGTTCCGGGCGCTCATGTTGTCCGTTTGCGTCTTTACCTCGAGGAATCAACAGGGTTTGTTCGCGCCATATTCGCCATTTGGGGTTGAACCATTCGGTGGTGCCGGCTTTCTCCATTTGTTGTAGCACGTATGTCTTCAACTTAGCTCCTTCCTCTTGGTGGTCTATTGCACCATTCGCCGCCAGTTTCTCAATTGCGATATCAATGTCTTCGAGTGTGTGTATCTCGGCAAAAAGTGCGTGCATCAATTTTCCGCGGTCGATGTAAGTGCTGGTGTTGGTAGCCCTTTTGTGATTTTTTCCTTCTTCTTCAGTGTGGGGCGAATAACACAACTTTTGGCTCTCGTTGGATTGGCGGAAACGGCCGCGATATTTGCCCGTGATGAAAGTGCCTTCTTGTCCTTCGGGATTTATCTTTAAGGGATTGGATAAGATGTTTTCAGTTTCTACCTTTGTGTCGCTCTGTTCTTCCGACTCTTGCGCTCCCAGTCCGGGTGTGCCTACTTCGTATAAGAGGTGCCCATCCTCTTTATTGCTTATCTCTTTCTCCAAACAAGAGTATAGCAGGGTGGCCATATTTCTTTTTTTCTCGTTGGCTGTTGCTTCTCCCCAGACAAGGAGGTTTTGCTTGGCACGAGTAAAGGCTACGTAGAGCAAGTTGAGGTTCTCAATGCGTTGCGAGTGGTGTTCGCTGTTATATTGTGGCGTGTAGATAGATTGCTGAACGGCTTTCTGGTAGGAAGAGATGGGCAGTAGCGGAACCTGATTGTAGGGCGCTTGGGGCGGTTCGCACCATAGCAAATCTGTTTGGCGGTCGTGCTCAATAAACCAGTCGCAACGGGGGATGAGCACCGTATGGAAAGCCAATCCCTTAGATTTGTGGATAGTGAGGATGCTGACGCCGTTGCTCTCGGTTGCAGGGATAGATTTGCTGATGAGGCTTTCTTCCCAGTATTTGAGGAATAGGGGGATGCGGGCCGAGTGGTCTTCCAGAAACTCCATCACACGGTCAAAGAAATAGCAGAGAAAGGGCGTGCTACCCGGCAATGTGTTAAGGCTGAGAATTTCGACAAGCCGGTGACACAGCTCGGTAAGGGGCAATTTGCTGAGGGCGTCTGTATCCGCAAGAGCTTCGGGCAGCGATGAAAGCGAGCCGTCTGTAAAGGAGCCCCAATCCCGTCCCTTTCCCAAGATGTCTTTGTTATAACAAAGAGCCAGGTGCGCACGAGCGATGAGGTCGGCAGGGTCGTTTAGGTAGCGGAGTGCATCGATGAGCATCTGTATAGCCTCTGACGACGCCAGCATATAAGCCTCGTCGGAGACGAGGGGGATTCCCGGAAACTGCTGAGCAAATGTGTTTAGGATTTCTTTGCATTGATAGTTGTAGCGTACGAGGATTGCCATCTTCTTGTAGGGGATTCCGCCCTTGTGCAGGCGCTGTATCTCTTTCCCCATCTCCTCTTCAGGGCTCAGAGCCTCTTTGTTCTCCTCCGTCTCTTGCCCGGTTTGCGTAAGGCAGATGCGCACGTAGCCGCCGGCGTTGCAGTTTGCCTCCTGGTGCACGTCAGAGTAGATTCGGCCAATCTCCGTCCCCTCGGAAATGTGGTCCAGATATTCAGCAGCCAGGGGGAATAGAGAGTTGTTGAAGTCGACAATGGCCTGCGCACTTCGGTAGTTGGTGGCAAGGGTGCGAACCTCCGGTGTTGCGTTTCTGAACGCGCTGGAGATGTTGCTCAGAATGCTCCAGTCGCCCCCTCTAAAGCGGTATATGCCTTGCTTGACGTCGCCCACCAGGAGACATTTGTTTCCCGCAGCCAGATTTTCTATCAGAAGCTTCTTGAAATTTTTCCATTGCAGAGAAGAGGTGTCCTGAAACTCGTCGATCATGACGCTCCTGAAGTTGATGCCGGCTTTCTCCAACACGAAAGACGTGTCGCTCTCGCCGATGAGGCGGTCAAAGAGAAATGGCGTTTTGGCCAGCATAAAGTGGTTGTTCTCCTTGTTGATGGCAGCCATCTCCTTGGCTATCTCGCCCAGCAAGCGCATGGGCTTCAAATGCTGGCAGCTGAGCTGGCAGCTGTTGACAATCCTCTCCGCACAGCCGCGCAGCTTCTCCACCTCTAAGAGCAACTCCCTGAAGCGCTCGGTGCGTGCTGCTAGGGAGCAATCGCCCAGGTCCTTTTTGCGAAGCCAGTTTTTAGCATCAGCCAGATACCCCTCAATCAACCTCCCCGGCGGCTTGAGCTCTCCCGTCACGATGTTTTTCAGAAAAGCCTGCAGCGTGCTGCCGCGGCTAAAGGCCTCATAGCCCCCCGGCGTGGCGCCAATCTCGTCGTCCAACTGTTCCGCCGCGTTTGCCGCATAGTCAGAGGCCTCCAGGGCCATATCCTTTAGCTGCGTCTGGTATTTTTCGATGCGCTCGCTGCAGCCAAAGAAAGCCTCGATCTCCCGGTCGTGTTTCAGCAGCTGCTCCCTCAGCAAGTTGCGGGCCAGCAGCTTAACGTCTTTTTCGATGTCCCATTTTTTGTTGTCGGCAATGCGCTCTCCGACGTATTTCAGCACCCAGGAGAGCACCGGCGGGTTCTGCTCCACGTTTCTCAGCATCCTGCCCACGGCCTTTTCTATCACCTCCCCGTCGTTGATGCTCACCCTGAAGCCCGCCGAGAGGCCCAGCTCGTGGGCCAGGTTTGCCAGGAGCCTCTGAAAGAAAGCATCGATGGTCTCCACGCGAAAGAAGTCGTAGTTGTGCACGATGGCCGCGAGCGCAGAGGCCGCCCGGCGGGCTATCTCGTCGTCGTTCAGGCCGGGTGCTGTTTTCTTGACGGCCTCCGTCAGCCCCTGGGGTCTGTGGTGGCAGAGCTCCCAGAGAAACTGCAGAATGCGCTCCTTCATCTCCGCCGTGGCCTTGTTGGTAAACGTTACAGCCAGGATGTGCCGATAGGCATCGGGCTCGCCCGAGAGCAGATGGGCAATATATTCCGTAGCCAGCGTATAGGTCTTGCCCGAGCCCGCCGAGGCTTTGTAGACAACGAGGTTCCCTTTCATATAATTATAGTATATATATAATGTGTAGAGGAATATATGATGGAGCGATAAAGGTACAAATAATTTTTGATAGTTGGGCAGCCCGTGCGCCTCCGTCAGAGGGTCTGCGTCGAAAAAAAGTCCTTATTCCCTCCGCCGAATCGCTTGTTGGCTCGGGAAGGAAAGATTTATTCTTTTATCTATGGCTACAAAAATACGAAATTTTGTTCGTTCCCCAAGCATCCCTCGTGCCTGCTGGAGAGGTGGAAAATCTTGCTGCATTTTTTTGTAGTTTACTAGGAAAACTTAGTAAACTTCTAGTTTTTCCTAGTAAACTCCGAGTTTTTCCTA
>CALCHR010000216.1 GCA_937901185.1 uncultured Bacteroidales bacterium | reverse complement strand
GCTTATTAGCGAGCTTACCATCAGCGTCATTAATAGCTGCCTGTTTAGCTTCAGTAATGTCCTTAGCCACATCAGCCTTAAACTGATCAAACTCAGCCTGAGTTGTGTTATCAACATTCTCGAGAGCAGTTACCTTTTCAGCGAGAGCCTCACGAGCTTCAACCTCATCAGCAATAGCTCCTTCAAGAGTCTCAACCTTACCATCAATTTCAGTTTTATTATAGTAATTGCTTAGGTCAGTAGTTGTGTCACCAATGAGAACAGCTGCGCCATCAACAACGATGTATTCATTGTACTTGTCGACGCCAGCAGCAGACTCGTCCTTAATTAGATACAGTACGCCAACTTCGGTTACTTTGTCGACGCTATCAACGATTTCGGTCTTAAAGTGGTTGAGAGCAGCGATAGCAGCTTCTAAAGTATTAATTTCGCCGTCGACATAAGCAGTTGTAGCAAAATCCTTGATTGCATCTGCAAGTTCAGTAGGATCAACAAAGTCAATAGCGTCAATTCTCTCACCGAGTGCCTTTTCAGCAGCTTCAGCACGAGTCTTTTCTGTTTCAATCGCAGACTTATTATCTGCAACATCCTTAACGAGTCCACTTTCAGTGTCACCTACAGCAGTATCAAGAGCTTCAACAGCAGCCTTAAGTGCAGTATCATCGTACTTATCTGCTGCCTTAAGGTAGTCATCCTCAATAGCCTTTACACGACCAGCAAGCGCAGTATCATCATACTTATTATCGTCAGTATAATCTTTTGCAGTCTGAATAGCCTCAGAGATCTTACCTTCAAGAACAGTATCAGCAGCTTCACGAGCAGCAACTTCATCAGATACTTTCTCTACAAGACCCTTAACAGCAGGAATATAGCCATCAGCACCCTCTTCACCGACAGCGGCTTTGCCATTTACAGTATCCTCAAGTGTCTTAGCACGTACTTCAAGAGCGGAAATTGCAGCTTGCTGTCCTTCTGCTGTGGAAGTATCAGGCTCAGCCCAAGTGAGCTCGCCATTTACAAGAGAAGGAACGAGAGTTTTGCCAGCAATATCTGCAGGAAGACCTACAAGCTCAAGCTTACCTTCAGCATTGACCTTAATGGTCTTTCCATCAGCCTCAACCTTTGCACCGATCTCACGAGTTTCGAAGTTACCTTCAGCGTCGAGCGCAAGAACATAAACTTCAACAACACCGTCAATTACGGTAGCAAGTACTTGACCTTCATAAGGATAAGGAACAACTTTCTCATTGGCATTTTTATACCAATATTCGGATACACCTTCAGTAAAGGTACCCTTAGTTAAGTAGTATTTTAGGTCGGCAGCAGAAGTGAAGACATTGGATATATCAAGAGGTCCATACTTCTGTCTGTTTAAGTTAACGCCTAAAGAGGCGAAATTCTGATAATTCATAGCCATAATCTATTCGTCCTCCTTATTAACCAATTGTTACAGTGTACTTAGTAGCAGCAACACCGTTGGGGTTCTCGAAGTGGAATACAGAGTAGTTCGCGGAATCAAAGCCGTTAGCGCCCTCAATTGCGATAGTTTCTTTTGTAAAGTTTGCCTTAACGTCAAGGTTTTGTCCATCAACGTCGATAACAGACTTAAGAGTCTTATCACCGAGCACAGCGAACATAACTCTCTTTGTACCACCGGGGATTGTTACGGTACCAAAGCTTGTTGTGCTTGCATTCTTAGGTGTTGCCTTAGATCTGATATTTGCAGAAGTAAGCTCAAACTGGTCATCAGTACCTACATAGTACCAAGTGTTACGATAACCGCTAGCCTTAACATCAGCTGTTAAGCTCTTTTCAGTGGTGCCATTAGAATCAAAGCCCTTGATCTTAACATCTGCGTTAGCCTCACCAAGGTTGTTGGTAGGAGTCTTAACGTTGTCAAGACTTAGAGTTGCCTTAGCCTTAACTGTTGCATAAACAGTATTTGCTGTTGTGCTGTTAATCTGGATATTAGTTGTATAAGACCCAGTAGCAGTAGTCTTTTTAGTAGTAGCATCATCACCAAGAGTTACTTCCCAAGCTAAGTCAGAAGACTTAATACCAGAAGCGGACTCCTTACCGTTTGTTTCATAGTCACCATCTTCGCTAAGAGAGCCGGTGTAAGAAACAGAAGTAATGTAGGAACCGATTTCAAGAGATGCTCCAGAGTTAGAGCAGCTTGCGGAAAGTCCTGCGTTAGGATAGCGCTTAATAGTAGGCTCAACAGTCTTCTTAAGAGAGTCTGCAAGCCACTGAGACATGGTCATACCAGTACCACCGGCGTTTAAAGAGCCGCCTGCGGGAACGGAGTGCTTACCAAAGCTGTAAGTCAGCATCATGTCAGACTCAAGTACAGACTCAACCTGAGGAAGATCTGCAAACTTGTCAACGCCATTACCGGCCTTGACCATTACGTTACCATTGTCAAGATAAGAAACGCCAAGTTCACCTTCTTTAAGGATGACTTCAGAGTTCGCCCAATCAGTGGACTTATCGTTTCTTAAGACAATAATTGTGTTTAATGTCTTTTCTGCCATTTAGAATTTCTCCTTATGTGTAATTTTATTTTATCTTTTATAATAATAAAGATTAGCTAACATAACTTTTTGCTAACTAAATAATTTAGCAAAAAGTTATGTTAATTTTGTAAGTTTATACTGGCTTATTCAGCGGAACCGCCGTAAATAATTCTGACCGCGGGAGTTTCCGGATCGTCGTCGGTATCCTCAGAATCAAAATGATCTGCGATTTGTAAGTATACACCATTGACAAAAACGTAAGTACGCTTTTCATCAGTAGCTACATACAAATGGTCGCGTTCACCTTCTGCCGGAAATAGCTTTCTGTAGCCATAAATATGAGTACGCTCAGCTTCAAGTTTTTCAAGCCTGTCCTCGAATGACTCCATTGAAGGAAAGTCATTCTCAACATCACACTCATTAATCTTCTTTAGGCATAAGTGGCCATCAATTTCTAAGCAAACATAAACTTCAGCGGTGTCATTTGTTAGGTACCAGTAACCATTGACCAGCTTGCTTTCAGGAATTAAAGCATTGCCATTCTCATCAATAAGTGTGTGTTTATTACCTCTTAGTATTTTAAATTCTGTTGCCATAGTATTTTATCACTCCTCATCCCAAGTATCATAGTTAATTGCATCTGTGTTAACTATAAGATTACCGGACTCAATCTTATTTTCAATAACCTCAGTTACCTTAGTCTCAATCTTCTCCGTAACAATAGTATTTACCTCATTTGTAACAGCTTCAGTAACATTTTCATTCGTTACATAAGTATCAGCTGCTTGCTGAACAGTAATATATGTATTGCTGATATGTTCCTCTGTTACATAAGTATTAGCGATTTCTTCCTGAGTAATATAATTTTGCTCTAAGACCTCATTTGTTACGTAGTTAGCAAGATCAGGTAGTTTATAAACTTCTTTACCAACTCTTAGACTTGTTAATTCAGCTGTAGGCTCATCAGCAACATTTGCCTCAACTTTGTTTAATTTAACTTCTTTGGAAATTTCCCAGGTATTATCGCTATGTAGATAATAAGTATTAAATGAGCCGTAAGCTTCACTTCTGCTTGTTAAGAATTTTGTAAAGGTGATCAAATCAGCTCTTACATAATTCATTACGGCATAACCGTTAGCATCCGGAGCTGCATTTACTAATAGAAGAAGCTTTCCGTTATTATATGCCTCAAGAGCAGCGGCAAAGTCAGGAGCATTAAAGTCTACCTTATAAAGTTCAGCTTCAGGAAGCTCAGACTTCTTAGCGTACTCGCTGAGATCCTGGTGCTCAGTTAAATAGCCGGCGTCATTCTCGAGTTCACTTACTTTCGTAGGAATCTCAAGAGTACCTACAGCTTCTTGTAGAGCTTCAGCTGCACGAGTAACACGATCTAGCTGATTATTTGTATTTTCTAAGGTATTTGCTAACTCCTCAACAGACTCTGCTGTAGCAAGCTCATCAATCTCGGACTTCTTAGCATATTCACTAAGGTCCTGGTGTTCAGTTAAATAACCCTGCTCCTGAACCCATTCCTGAGTAGCTGCCTTTTGAGCAAGCTCTTGAACTGTAGGAAGAATGGTTTCTTTAATAGTAGGAAGTACTTCAGCCTCGAGTTTTGTCTTAACTTCTTCAACTTCCTCTTTTTTCGCAAGGTCAGATACAGGTACTTGATCTGCAATAGCATCAGCTACATACTGTGCTGTAACATAGTTAGCGTCATTCTCAAGCTCACTGACCTTAGTAGGAACCTCAGGGGTTGCTATCTCTGCAATCTTACCGAGTACAAACTCTTCGGTTGCGAGGCCCTCAAGGTCTTCCTGTTTAGCATACTCACTTAAATCAATGTCTGCTCCGGGAATTTTTTCAAGCCTCTCCTCAAGGTATTCCTTAGTAAGGATCTCAATTTCTTTATCTTCAAATCCCTCAGGTACTTCAAAGCCGAGTGCTTCACGAGCACATCTGCGATCGATGGTAAAGACGCCATCAACTTCTTCTAGCTCAATACCTGCAAAAGAAATAGCTTTTACTGCATTTTCAGTATTTCCAGAATCTCCCGTATTGTTTGAAGCTGTTGCCTGGATTACCTGAATCCACTTTGTTCTGTCAGGCGAAATTACGTAACCATTACGAGTTGCCTCAACAAAGTAGGTGACACCATCAGCAGCTAAATTTAACTCAGGTAGCTCTGATTCCGTTGCGATAATGCGAGTGCCATCAGTTAATAGTCTGTCCGCCCAGAAAAGCTCCTTAGTGTCAGCGCAAAAGTATAAGCCTAGTGGGTTTCGGGGTGCAGGTAAACTATCGTATTGTGCACGAGTACCCGCAAAAAATCTTACATTCATATTAAGTCCTCCGTTATTCCATTGGTTCCCAAATATAAGTTTTAGTGGTATTACTTTCTGGTTTATTTAAATTATTATTTGGTTTTTCATTATTAGACTCGACATTTTTCAGCTGTTCCCAAAGATAGCTAGAGCCCACTGTACTATCCATCTTGTTCCAGTCATTTGTTTTATCAATGTCAAATTCGAGCTCTTCTTTGGTTGCGTCGTCCGTAAGCTTAAATTTAAGCATATTATCCTTAGTAACCTCTGGTACATAAACCGGCGACTTAGCATCTACTATAATATTATCTTTGATGTTATCTACAATAGTATCCATAGCTTCCTCATCCAAGTTGATATCAACATTGCCGCCATCAAGCTCTTTAGTATTGCCATAACTATCTTTTACAGTTATCCATACTTTATATTTTGCTTTTGCCATAGTATAACTCCTCTCTTATTTTTATTTATTAGTCATCTTCTAAAGCACATTCGATTAAAAATAGCTCTTCTGCAGAAATCTCTTCTGGAGTGATCTTACTCTTTAGAGCAAGTTCCCCAAGTTCAATTTTTGCCACTTTATTTTCAATACTAGCACAAGCTTCTTTTTTAGAAGGGGTTTCCACTTTAATCATTTCAAGTTTGTTTACTTGTGCACCCTCTTCAATATTTTCAAGTTTCCATTTTTCATACTTAGACAGCTCATGCGGTGTAGCTGTACGTATTACTACAATGGGCTTTTTTTCAGGTCTTCTTACTTCAAACATTATTCGACCTCCTCAACTCTCATGCCGACAATTCGACTGCTAGCATAAGGACTTAAGGTACTATCTGCGTCCGTGTCAGAAACAGGCTCTAGTCTTACTCCTGTAATATTATCATAACCAATCTCACCTTCTGCCGGCTTAACTAAGATATCTTGAGCACCGTATTCAATATGGATAGCTCCATTATCGGTGAGCTTTTTGTATTCGGTCGGAGCTCTTAGATCAAAAGCATTTGCCAATAATGCAAAGTTATAAAAAGCACCTGGTTTTATTCGTTTTGACACTTCAGGAGTAATCGTAAAAATAATCTCGCCAGTGTCCGGGTAAATCTCAGACTTTCGAGCCCTATGTAAATATACATAGCCAGACTCTATATAGTCATAATTTTTTATTGCAAAAATAAACTCGTCATTATCGCTTAGATCAAACATACGTAAATTTATAGCGAGACGAGTATCACAGTTCATGTATATAGTAATCTCAGGCATTGTCGCGAGATAATTTGTACAACCGCCAATCATATATAACCTCCTGATTGAATTTCATTAATCAAATAATTTAGCAAATATAAAAAGAGAAGGAAGTAAACTCAAAAAGAATTTACTTCCCTTATAAATATTTTAGCTTATGTTCTTATATGAGGCTCAAAATGCTTTTGTCTGTAGCATTTCCAACACATAGCCTTGTATCGGTCATCTCCGCCTATAAGAATGTTATCACCTGTATCTAAGATATTACCAAGTGCATCCAATCTTGCATTTACTAAAGCAGGCTGACCGCAGTCACAGATATTATCCAGCTTTATGAGCTCATCTGCTAACTCAAACAAACGAGCAGCACCTTCAAAACTATGTGTAATAAAATTCGTCCTAAGCCCAAAACAAAGCACGTCTATTTTTAAAAATGTAGCCATATCTCGTAGCTGTTCCACTTGTTTAGCACTAAAAAATTGTGCTTCATCGCAAATAATTATATCCGGCTTATTATAACAGCCCCAGGTAGCGAGGTAGGCATCAAACAAATCTGTATCAGCCTGTAGGGCCTCAGATTCAGCCTCAAGGCCAATTCTTGACTTAATAATAGTTTTACCATCCGTATCATCACGCGTGTCTGTGGCAGATTTTAGGAGCCATACAGTGCGTCCATTTCGAAGATATTGATGTCTTGTAATAAGGGCATTGGCAGTTTTAGCACTGCCCATTGTACCATAATAAAAAATTAATTTACCCATCGTTCTGACCTTTCCGTGTAATCCTCATAACTCATAATAACCATATTTTTCTTCCATTGCTTGCTTGTTGTACTCAGCCAGATTTTCACAGTACTCCTTAGTTGTACACGGAAAACTTGTAAAAGGGTCCGACTCGATATAATACTTTTCTGTTTGTTTCTGAATAAATTCATCCAGTCTCTCTTCTAAGGGGCGAGGATCCCTAACATTTCCGTCATAATCCTTATTAAAATACATCATTATAATAAGTCCCTCAAGAAAATCCACAGCTACTCTCTGCTCTTTCTCAGTTGGAACGCAAGATTTCTTTTTTGCCATTAACGAATCCCTCCAAATTTATAAAATTTGACTCTCCACAATAAAATACTTTACCTTATAATCCTTAAGCAGCTCTTTTACCTTTTTACTTTGGCTGCGCGTTTTAGCATAAATACTGAAAACAACACACTTGTTAACTCCATCATCAATACCTTCAAAGCTCTTATGCGGAATACAATTACCAGTTAAGAGATTTTCAATAGGCTCGGCCAGACAGGATGTAACTGTACACTCAATTTTCCAAAGCCTATCTTTCGTTTTCTTTTCTTCCACTAACTTTACAATATAAACTCCGATAAAATTAGTAATTGCTACAATACAAATTTTTGGCAGTAAGCTAAGCTCTTCATCAGCAGTGTAAAATACCGCTAATGTATTAATTGCATAGGCTACCGCATTTATAGTTGCTGCGGAGAGCTTACCTCCCTTAATCGTCACAATAGATTTTATTGCACCCAAAATGACATTAAGTATAGTAAGTACGATAAATATAATAAGTAATTCTAAATTCATATAGTCCTCCATTTTTTAAACATTATATAATACAATAAAGGCGCTGAAAATTCAATCAGCGCCAAATAAATATTTAAGATTCTTTTCTAAACCTTATTCCGTTAATTTCAATAAACTTAAATTGTGCCAGCGGAGGATCCAACTTAGCATCAATAACTAGCCTAAGACCACTCTTAACTAAAATAATTTCATCACACTGTACTATAAGGGTATTTGGCTGAGTAGCTTCTTCTGTATTCGTGTCAGCAGCATCAACAGGATTACCTAATTCCACAGGCTCCTGCACCACAACTGGCTGCTCAACAGCTACCTGCTCAATAGGCTCAAACATCTTATAATCACCATTTGGTCCACAGGTGTAATCTCCGCAGGTAACACCTTCATTTGAAGCACTTCCACTTCCAACGTTAGCCAGATCAACACAAGCCTCTATTTTGCCAACTTCGCCCATAGCTCTCTTGCAATAGCTATATTTGGGGCAATCTGCACTTATACAAATATTCATTTATTTAATCCTCCGTAGCTGTAAAGCCGACAACCGAAATATTAGATTCAGGTGAACAATGACTTTGAAGTAGCACAGCAAATGCCTTTTCAATATCGTCAACTAAAATAGCTGAAATTTTAGTATCATCAAGTAAAGCTGGTATAGTAACTATTTCAGCAGGTTTTGAAAAATAGGCTAAAGACTTCTCTCTAAGAGACTTTGCTTTGCTTTCAGTAACTGCTAAAATCGGAATATTATGCTCAAGGCTATACTCAATCAGCTCTTTTGTTTTTCCGGTAGCGTTCTTTCCAATAATAATTTTCATTGTTAGTTTTCCTTTGTGTTTAATTTATCTTTGTATGGACAAGTTTTTATACACTCTTCCACAAAAAGGCACATATCAATAGCTGCGTCATAGGCAGAGTTGTTCCTATTAAGAAACTCTTCGCTCTTTTCTTCACCAAGCGGGCAGCCTTTAATGCAAAAATTTCTTACTTCTGACATGTCTGTTTCACCAATCCTGCAATCTTAGCCTTATCAAAACGGTTACCGACTTCTTTTACTACAAGACCGATAAGCTTTCCTGTATTGGTCTCATTTTCTTTAAGTCTTTCAATGATTTCAATAACTTCTTTTTCACTCATCTGCTTAGGAAGGTACTGCTCGAGTTCCTTAATAGTATACTCTGCAAGCATATACTGCTCATCTTCAGGCTTATATACGGTGAGAAGATCTGCTCTTTCTTTTACCTCTTTGGCAATAAGATTTATAATTTGTTCATCTGTAAGAGGAAGCTCAAACTGACCTGACTTTTCGGCAGTCATAATTCGCTGCTTCATGATTTCATAAGGAAATCTGCGAATAGCAATTCTTGTTTTAAATTCTTCAATAAATTTCTGATTAATAATTTCTTTAAGTGACATTTTTATTAGCCCTCATTTGTTATATTTAATTTATTTATTTCTTCTAAGCACTTATTTATATAACGGTTATCGGTAAGTAACTCGCAAAGTTCAAGAAGACTGTTTATTTCTGCCTCAGTATTAATATTTTCTGTATCTCGCATATACCAAGGCTTCGCTACAAAACCTTTAGTAGTCTTCACTTCAAGTTCATCAAGAGCTTTGTTAATTCTCTCTGCCTCAGCAAAAGCATCTTCAAAGTTGTCATGAATCAAATGAACTCCGAAAGGCACTTCAGGCACATACTTATTTAACTTTGGAGTAACAGTTTCATAAAAAAATTCACTTTGATTTTCCCAGTACCGAATAATACCCGTCTTTGGATCTCGATCAATCTTAACAATTTCTATTGGACGTGCTACAACATTATATCGAATAGTCTTAGACTTAATAACACCCATGCCGTGACACTTATGACAGTCATCAGTAACTTCACCTTTGGCATAGCAAGCTGGACAAACTCTTTTCTTTTTTGTTTCCACCGGTTTAAGTTTAATCATAAGCCTCATTTTAAAATCCTCCGTATTTTTATATTATATAATACAATAAAAGCAGAGTCATTTTTAGACTCTGCTTTAAAAATCTTAAACTGTTTCTGCAGTCTTAGTAGTAGTTTTCTTTGCTGCCGACTTCTTAACTTCTGTCGTAGGTGTTTCACAAGAAACCGCTTCAGTTTCTGTGCTCTGACAATGACAATTACCGCCACAGGACTTTACCGGAGAAAGCATTTCATAAATTACTTCAGGTAGCTCAACTACCGTCAGCTTATGGTACTTATCATCGCTCATTGTAAGCTCTGTAAAAGATCCATCTCTTCGCATAGTACGTACAAAATCAAAATTTACATAAACAGTTTCATTTTTTACTGCAGTTGTTAGCTTAATAATCATTTATTATCTCCTATTTTTAAGTATTTTTAATTTCACCATAAGAATCGTACATTTTACCGTCATACCAGTAGCCTCGATAATCAAGATTGTAAAATTCAGACCACTTATGGTCATTAGCACATCGCATATTAATCTGAGCGCCTGGTCCTAAGTGCACACTGGCAAATTCACAATCCTGATAAATTTCACCACACTCTGGACAAGCCCTCCCGAATAGCTTTTTATCTTCCATAAATATTAAATTTTTTCAAGAATGTTAGTAAGTTCGGCTTCTAGCTCCTGTACCTCAATCTTACGATCAAGGGCTGCAACCTCTGCTCTCTCCATGGACTTTTTAATGCGGCGCTTTTCGCGATCAAGAAAATCCAGGTACTGTTTACACTGCTTCGCATAATTGACTGAGTACGCACGACGTTTTTCAGCGATCTTAATATCAAGACGCTTAAGAGCAATCTCAGTACCAAGCTCGAGATTAAAATTATCATCAGGATGACACTTCGAACATGCACGGAGAGTTTTACCATCATGCTCTGCTAATACTTTTACTACGCGAGCTCCAGTAGTGCTATCAACATAATTAATAATCTTTGCTTCATAGTTTCTCATTTGTGTAATCTCCTTAATAGTTTATATATTTAAAAAGTTATCTTCAAGTACCAAAACATTTACTTTACTGGTATGAGCGGTGCACTTATCAATTCCTATAATTTTTTGGTCTTCGTTTTGATAAATATCCCATTTAGCGTCTTCCTTAAACTCACTTCGACCTTCTGCTTTCGCCCACCCAGCACTACAGTGCCAGTGTCCGAATACAAGAGTTTTATCAGGCAATAATCCACGATCTGCCATAGCAAAAGGATTACCCCACATAGCCGCGTCCCAGTCCTCTTGACTAGCCTGTCTCCAATCAGGATTAAACTCAAAGCTTCGACCGTAAGTATAGTGAGCAGGCAGACCATCCTTATTTAGTACAGGAATCCAGCTATGCACAAATATATAATTTTCAGTTTCAAGATAGTTTACAAGTGAAGCACGATAAGCTGCGGTACGATTCCAAGTATTTTCACAGCACCTGTCAAAAGGATAGCCCTCTCCGGCACCTCCAATATCATTGATTGTTCGTACGGTACCATTAGAAAAGTCGTGATTATATGGAAATTCTCGCACACAGCACTCTTCAAGAAGACTATCATGATTTCCCTTAATTAAAATTTTTCTCTCAAGGGACATGAGAAAATGAAGCACTTCCTCACTTTCATGTCCCCGGTCAAAAGCATCTCCACAGGAAATAAGCCAATGCTCAGGATTATTTCGATCAAATCCCGCTGCTTCTAACGCTCTTATGAGCGGTGTATAAAAGCTATGAACATCACTTACTACGAATAGCTTCATATACTAGTCTCACTTTCTAAACTCTGCAAACGGAATTGTTGCCCATCGCTGAATGCAAAGTCTGCAAGTCTCTTCATCTGTACTTTCATCTTCTGTTGCCTTACACAACATATCTTTAGCGTCAGCGGGGCATCTGTCATGCGCAGCGAGTTCAATTGCTTGCAGAAGTCTCTTTGCTTTGGGAGTCTTAGTACCAGCATTTTTGTTTGCCCACTGTCGATAACATTCGGCACACTGTAAAAGCTCATTGCCTACGTCTGCAGCAGACTTTTCACAAAGGTAGTCAGCGTTATCAGGAGGACACTGATTATCCAAAACCGCTCCTAGGACCTTATACAAGTGCTCTTCCCAAGTAGTAAGAAGTGTATAATCATAAGTTTTTCTTGTAATAGGATCCATTAATCCATATCTAGTTGCCATTTTAAATTTCTCCTTATATCAAGTTATATTATATAATACAATAAAGTTAAATTTATTTGTATAGCACTTTTTCACGGTGCTTCCAATCTTTTCGCCACTGCTTAGAGTACTTGTCTAGTATTTGTTCGACTATACAAGCATTAATCTGCTCAACACCCATAGGTATAGCTACATACCAGTCTTCACCTAAAAGATAATCACATAAAATATTAATCGCCTGCTGAGCTTTCATTGGAGCTGGACACATACCATAAGAAATATCTGAAATATTAGCTTCCATAGCCTGGAAGCTTTTATTATACTTATGTTGTTTCTTCATCAGATAACTCCTTCAGCTTAGGTAAACGATAAGCGCCTTCTGCTTTAAGCACTTTTATTGGAACATATCTTAGACTGATTGTACCAACCCAACAATCAGTACGTCGCCAGCCATCTTCTATCTTGTACTTATTTCTAAGATAAAATGCCCAGGAGTATTGGCCTGTTTGAGTGTATTCATCTGCATCTCTAGATTCACAGTAGCACAGTTTTCCTTCGTTATCTACGAGAGCTGCTTTATACATATAATGTCCATAAGTGGTTTTAATCTTCTCAACAATTTTAATAAGTGCTAGGCAGAGGCCACCAATTAAGCCAGTAGTAGCCATAACATACTTATCCTCGTCTTCCTGCCAAAGAAAACAAAATATAAGTGATGCAAATTGCCATACAATTATACCAATAATTAAACCAATCCAAAACATTTATTAATACCTCATTCCTCTTCATTTAAAAGATCTAAAGCTTCATTTGCTTCATTACGAACAGTCTCAAGACAAGCAAGAAGCTGCTCCACAGTATTAATTGACCTAGGTGTTCTAGTATCCGACAACGAAGCTCTAATATAGCCTGCAATATTACAAAGATGCTGATGCAGCTGCTCATAGTCCTTATAAGACATTACTACTTGATTTTTTACCATAACTTAATCTCCAACCTTTCTATAATCCTTCTGTTTTTTATCTGGGAAAGAGCCACCCTGCTTATTATCTTTCTCAAAAATAGTCTCAAATTCCTTAAATTCACTTAAGTTAAAGCCAGTATCTCCATTAGTTTGAATAAAATGACCACACTGCTCAGGAAGAATATCAGCTTCATCATCTACAATAACATAATACAGAATTTCAGGATGCTCATCCAAGTAAGCTTTAATTTCAGCTCCGCGAGGTTGCCCCGAAAATCTAGGTGTACGACCTAAAACTTCAATTCCAGCTCTAAGACCTCCGTTAATAAGGCATTCCTTATAATTGTCATCAAGTCGCCAAGTCGAAGTTACGACAATATCATAGCCAAATTTCTGACAAGCTTCTGAAAGCCACTGAACAGCCTGAAAATTATTTACTTTACCCTGCTTAGGAAAACCGTATGAGCATACAGTGCCCTCAGCATTCCACATCGGAGTATTAACAACTCCATCATAATCTAAAAATACAATACGTGAATTCATTATGTCAATTCTTCCTTACAATTAAAATTCAAAAGTCCCGTTATGTATAGAGATCATAAACATCTGTTCTTCTGCTATAGCGTTTTCAACAGCGTCTCTAAATTCTTCTTCTGTTTTACCCTGAAGCTTAAGCTGACGTCTTACTTCAGCCTGATATATTTCATTAATATCCTGAGGCCAATGTCCAGCTGCTGAAATATAATTAACCATATTTCTATAATCTTCTCTACCCTCTTTCAAACACTTATCACAAAGTGCAAAAGAGGTTGCCCCAAACATGGAACTAACTACTGTAATACCTTCAGCTTCTCTACAGCCCGCGCATCTTAACTGTATCATTTTGATTGTTCCTCCGTATAAGCTCCACTTAAAAAGTATTCCTTAATGCAGCGCAAAATGGGCTTCTTTACTGCAGGCAAAATAAAGTAGTAAGGAGTAAGTTCAGGCTCCCAACAACCCCAATCAATAAATTCTAGCGCCTTCTCTGCCTGCTCTGCCGTCATGTGTTCGTCATCGTAAAAGATATAATATTCATCATATCCAAACCACTGCTCTTCTAATTTAATATCAAGTTGTTTAAGCATTAAAACCTCCAGCAATAAATGCATAGAAAGTGCCACCAATTTGAACCATGTGGAAAAACTGGTCAACCCAAAGATTAATCATCTTTTTGTTAGCCTTGAGGTTATCAACCCAAGCATGCATAATAGTATTGAATCCAAACATAACCAAAAATCCAGCGTTCACATTAAAATCAATAGCAAAAGCAATAGGCAGCATAATCATAAAGGTCCAAGAAAGACCATGCATAAATAAGGCTACTATATAATCAAATCTATACAACTTCTGCGGTGCTTCCTTCTGCCACCAATCTCTTTGCTTTAAAAATGTTAAGCATCTTGACTGCAGACCGTAATCATCCAGCACGTGCATAAAAAGCATTGCCGCCAATACAAAATAAATATTCATTATTAATACTCCTTTATAAAATAGTAAGGCTGCCTCAAAGGAAGCAGCCTTATCGGACTATTATATTATACAATACTAAACTCAATAATTTTCATTTTCTGTTAAAATCTCTGCAAATTGATTTAATAGCGCAGCAGCCTTAACAAGCTTATTTTTTAGCTTAGCATTTTCACTTTCAACGTACTGAATATGAGAGTGAAGAGTATCTATTTCAGTCTGAAATTCTTCCTGCATCTTTTCAGCTTCTTGAGCTGCTGCCATTAAAGCACCTCTTAAATCTGCCATGTTAACCTCTTCTGTCTAGACTTTCTCTAAGCTGGAAGAGTTCCTGTTCTCTTCTCAGACACTGCTCTTCCCAGCCCTCTGCTCGTTTTGTCATATCTGCAAGGTCTTTTTCCATAGCATTAATACAGTTCATTGCAGCTGCCATAAGCATATGTGAACAAGTCAGATCACCAGCTGACACAGGTCCTAAGTCATCGCCTCGATACATCGGGCAGCCTTTGCAGTTCTGATATACAGTACAACAAATTAAACCTTGCTTAAGCTCTCCATAAGTAAGTTCTACCATAATACTCACTCCGTAATAAATTTCTCAATATGGCAATAAATGTCTGTTTCGCACTCACACCAAATCTCACCAAATTCCATTGCATAAACCACGCCAAGAAGCGATTTAGCCGAAACTTTAAGGCCGGCTCCATCTGTAATATATACTGCTGGAACGATGGTAGTACAAATACGTACAAATTCATTAATGTCTCTCATGGTATCCAATCTAATTTTAGCTCTCATTATTATATATTCTCCTTCTTATTTCTTTGATATTTATGTTTATATTCCCAACAAAAGTCGGCAAGTTCATCAAAACGAAATCTAAGCTGATCGTACACATCAATCTTAGCAGTACCGTCTTTATAGCCTTTTATTTTTAAAATTTGTTCAGCAAACCTAGGCCAATCAAAACCTGGTCTGTCTGTTATATCAACCCTACACTCATTGGGCTCCCGACGTCCAATCCAAGACTGAACAAATACTCGTCCATTTTCGATATAAAGAATCATTTCATATTCACAGCGAGACCAGTATTGCCACATAAAGTCTCTAAACAGCTTATCAATAAACTCTTCTTTGGTAGTACATTTCTTCTTAAGATCTTTGACAAACTTCTCACGATACTTTAAAATATCGTGCTCAACTAATTTATCTGAATTAACGTCAAATAAAAGGGCTTTCCAGCTAAAAGGTGGTCTTAATTCTTTCATTTTCTTCTCATCCAGCTAATCTTTGTACACTTTTCGCACTTCATATAACGTCTGCTTCCAAGATGCGGCACAAAAAACCAAGTCCAGAAAGTAGGAATAGCCTGATGCTCACACTTAGGGCACGTAAATACAAATTTGTTAGCTACTTTATCCGAGCGTATCCACCAAGAGTCAACTGCTAAAAGAAAAGCAAATAAATTAAGTCCTGCTATAATAATATCAGAAATACCTGCAACGGCATCGCCAGCAATAAAATTCAAGATAGCTACTACTATCAATACGATAGCTAAAACAAGATTAACCCAATTCAAAATTCTAATTTTCATTATATTACTTCCTTCCTACTGTACAAAGCACAAATATCCAATATCCAATAGAAATAATCGGACAAATAAGATTACAAATTAAAGCTACAAAAATAGCCCCGAACCAATTAACTGGTGCATATTTTCTGAGATAATACGGATTTAAAAATCCCCATTCGGGTGCGAACTTGCAAGTACCTTCAACCCATATTGACCAAGGTAGGCAAAATATCAACATACCGAACACAGTCCAAAATATAATTAGTAATAGCCACATTATTTAATATTATCCTTTCTATTCAAATAAAATGGGCACCAAGCAGGCACAGGGGGCAATTCATCTCTATACTCGATATAACCTGATATCTTTTTTCCATTTTTAGCTTTACAAAAATAGTCATAAGCATCTCCAGCTCCTCTAGTACGGTCAGTATCATGGAATGGACATTCATCACATCGACCAACATCGATTGTAATAGTGGCTAAGGTAGGAAAATGACAGTCAAAACACTGATTTTTAGAACACAAATAAGGCTGTGGAATAGTGGTTTTCTTCTTAAGGCAAAAAATTTCCTTGTCATTGTCGACTCTATAAATACATTTTACTTCAGGCATTATCTTATCTCCTTCCAGTTGTTTCTTTGAATAATAGCGCGCATATTTGCGGCACCGACTGGATTCATACTATGTATATGAATAGGATAACTTAGCTCATTCTCTTCGAGCCAGTCCAGAAGCCTAATATAGTCTCCACCATAAAAAGCACAATCACCTGCATCATGATCTATATCTAAAAGTTCAATAATAGGCAGATTAGCTGTATGTGTCATGTCGTGCATATGATTAACACACCTAATGATCATCTTTGCCTCATTAACGGTCGTACACCATACATAGCCCTCAGAGGCAGGCCTTACATCGTCAACCCAAATCTTCATTTTCCTTCTCCTTCAGATAAGCTTCTGCATAATATCGAGCAAGGTTAGCGACATCAACACTTGACTTAGGATCCATTAAACAAGATCTAATCTTTTCTTCAAGAGGATGTTCAGCTCTCCACTTAATAGCAAACTCATTCTGTTCCTTATTATGTCTTTTAATCTCTTGTACCTCAGGAGTATTCCAAACATCATTAGTTTTAAGATATTTTGCATGCAGCTCATCATACTTCCAGCTTAACTTTAAAAACACTACTAATGCAACAATAACTCCGCCAATACTACTGATAAAATTGATCCCAAAGGCAAGCCACAAATTAAGAGCACTAAAGAAAGCACTACCAAACAAGAGGCAGAGCGCACCTAAAACTCCAAAACAAATAGCTAGCACATCAAATGTATTAGACAAACGTTCAAGTTTATTTTCTTCAGCTGAGGTTTCTCGTGAAACATCTACATAAGTAATATCAAAATAATTTTTTTCGGGATTAAATGTTTCTTTTCTCTGTTGCCACTTTCTTGTCGCCATAATAAATCTCCATAAATAAAAAACATTCCGTATTATAATATACAATACGGAATGTCTAAAATTTGGTACTTTTTAAAAATATTTTTATAAACTTTATATACCTAGTAGCGCAAGCAAGCCAGAGAGCTCAAATACCGTGCCAACTGTAAATCCTACAATAAAAATACACAGTGTGATAAGCAAATTCTGTTTCCAGTTAGCATTTGTCTTATAAAGTACTATATAGCCTGTTCCAGCTGAGGTAATTAAACCCGCAAGAAAAGCTGCTGCAGATAGGACTCCTGATTTCCACAAGCCCAACATCAGCACAAGTGGAGCACAGCCTGGAATAAAGCCAATCACTGAGGCAATAACAACACCTAAAGCCGGGATACTTTTCACTATAAAAGCAAGACCCTCGATCAAACCAAACATCTCAAGAAATCCTATAAGTAAATTAAAGCTCAATACCAAACTGAATACTGGCAACGTATGCTTTAAAGCTGAAACCCAGATATTAGCATGTTCACACTCACAGTGCTCTTCCTCGCAAAGCTCGTGAATGTGGATATCTGATTGCCGATTTCTCAGGCATAGGTCAAGAATGAAACCACAAATACAGGCAATAACAAACTTTACTAAAAGTAAGGCTACTAAAGGTAAAACTTTATCCGGCTGGCTCAATATTAAAAATATTGTCTCCCCAGATGTACTCATAAATAATGCGACTAGAGTGCCAACCGATATAACTCTGCCTGCATATAAGCCTGCTCCTAAGTCGGCAAAACCGCAAAGAGGAATCAGACCAAAAGTAGCACCTACTACTGGACCAGTACGTCGGTCTTCTTGCAAGGCCAGCTTCAGTTTATTACCTGCCTTGTGCTCAATAAACTCCATTAGCACATAAGCCAAATAAAGCAGTGGCAAGATTATCAGGGAATGATAAACACCGTGCAAAATTGGATTTGTATGCAAAAATTCATGCATTTTATTTACTCCTTAATTGTTATTAATCATTTTGAAATAGAGAAGATAGAGAGCTGTATGCGTCCTGTTGAGTTGAAATTGAATTCAATAGGAGGTACTTCAGCTGTGGTTGAAATAATTGATACAACTGGAGCAACAGCATGGCAATATGCTTGTTTGAAATCAAATGAATATTTGGAAGATGTTGTAGAGTTTACAAGTGTCACAACAAATTCATTTACAATAGAGAACTTAGCTGGTTTTACTGATTATACACTCTACGTTCGTACAAATTGTGGCGATAAACAAAGTTCATGGAGAAGCACTACGTTTACAACTGAGTGTGCTGAGGTAAATTCTATTCCATACTTTGATAGTTTTGAGAAAATAGATAAGCCTCAAGATGGTTGTTTCACTGTATTTACAACTAAGCCCAATGGAGTAGAAAGCTGGCGCCCAACTACTGGAATTAGTATATCAAGATATTCTGATGGTAATCAGTCGTTAGAATTCTTCCCATCGAATGAGTATGAATTGTTTGTGATAATGCCACAATTAGATGCACCAACAACATCGTTGCAAATGACATTTGACTATTTGTCGCAACGTTCGTCGTATTATGCTCCAGATATTGTGGTTGGAGTTCTGAAAGATGCGAATGACGCTTCGACTTTTGAAGAAGTGGCAACATGTGTCTCATTTGAACCGCGTAAAGATGTTGATGGTAATGCAATATTTGAAACTGTTAAAGTTGAATTTAATATATTAGATGCGGAATTTTCAAATGCTCGTATAGCATTTAAAGTTGGTCCTACTCTTTATAATCAAGGCGAGGCTTATATTGATAATATTAAAATAGAAAATATTTATTTTA
>CALCHR010000215.1 GCA_937901185.1 uncultured Bacteroidales bacterium | reverse complement strand
TTTCTGAAACCATGTCATTGAAGATCTGTAAGGTAATGGATATGGCAATGAAAGTCGGTGCTCCTGTAATTGGTATAAACGACAGCGGCGGTGCACGCATTCAAGAGGGTATAAACGCTCTTGCCGGCTACGCCGAAATATTCCAGCGCAACATTATGGCATCGGGTGTAATTCCGCAAATTTCAGGCATATTCGGCCCCTGCGCCGGAGGTGCGGTATACTCTCCGGCCCTTACCGACTTCACAATTATGATGGAAGGTACTGCCTATATGTTCCTGACAGGTCCAAAGGTGGTAAAGACTGTGCTTGGAGAGGTTGTGACACAAGAGGAGCTTGGCGGTGCAAGCGTACACGCAAGCAAGTCTGGCGTTACACACTTTACCGCAGCAACCGAGGAAGAGGGCATGATGCTCATACGTAAACTTATGAGCTACATTCCGCAAAATAACAGAGAGAAAACCCCCGAGCAGCCTTGCGACGACCCCATCAACCGCAAGAGCGACCTACTGAACGAAATAATCCCCGACAACCCCAATCAGGCATATGACATGTACCGTGTGATTGCCGAAATTGTAGACAACGGCGAGTTTCTCGAGGTTCACCGCGACTATGCTCAGAATATCATCGTAGGTTTTGCGCGCATGAACGGAAAATCGGTGGGTATTGTAGCCAACCAGCCATGCAAATATGCAGGTGTGCTCGACTGCAACTCATCGCGCAAGGGCGCACGCTTCGTGCGTTTCTGCGACGCATTCAACATACCGCTTGTGACACTTGTCGACGTTCCGGGATTCTTGCCGGGAACAGCACAGGAGTACAACGCCGTCATACTGCACGGAGCAAAGTTGCTCTACGCATACGGCGAAGCCACAGTGCCCAAGGTAACGGTAACCCTGCGCAAGTCCTATGGCGGCTCACACATTGTCATGGCCTGCAAGCAGTTGCGTGCCGACCTCAACTATGCCTGGCCAAGCGCCGAGATTGCCGTTATGGGAGCTGCCGGCGCAGCCGAAGTGCTCTATGCAAAGGAGGCGAAGGAGGCCGAAGACCCCAAGGCATTCATCGCCGAGAAGGAGGCCGAGTACAACCGTCTGTTTGCCAATCCTTACCAGGCTGCCAAGTATGGCTACATTGACGACGTCATTGAGCCACGCAACACACGTTTCCGCGTGATACGTGCCCTTGCACAGCTCGAGAGCAAACGTCAGGAACTTCCAAGGAAGAAACACGGCAACATACCACTTTAAGAAGAAAGCATTATGGAGAACAACAGAATCAACGGCGAGGTGACAGCAGCAATCTCAATGGCATTGGCAACATACCTTGGCGACAACGTCCACGACAACGAGAGCGGAGTGCTCACCATAACCTACACAAACAAACATTGGAACAACCTAAACAAGTAAAAAAAAGCCATGAAAGAGTACAAGTATAAAATCAACGGCAATGAATATGCCGTTGCCATCAACGAAGTCTGCGACACCACAGCAAAGGTAACAGTCAATGGCGAAGAGTATACCGTAGAGTGGGAAAAGCCGGTAGAAGAGAAACCGGTGGTAAAGGTGCAGCCGGTAGCTGCAAAGCCGGCTCCGGCACCGGCGGCAAAGCCAGCGGCGGCAGCAGCTGTAGACGGCCATGCAATCAAGACCCCGCTGCCAGGTGTCATCATCGACGTCAAGGTAAATGTGGGCGACACTGTTGCAAAAGGACAGACAGTCGTTGTGCTCGAAGCCATGAAGATGGAGAACAACATCACCGCCGAATGCGACGGCAACGTAACCGGTGTCTGCGTAGCACCCGGCGACAGCGTGATGGAAGGCACAACGCTGCTCACCATCGGTTAAGAAAAACAAGAGCCGGGAGGCTCCAAGGAAAAATACAAGATGAAAGGCTGTTACCTACGGGTGATGGCCTTTCTTTTTACACCTACCTCTGGAGGGTAAATTCTTTACCAAATGAACATATAAAAGATAGAAACACACGCAGTTATCTCAGATTTTTATGTTACATTTGCGAAAAGCACCGAGCCTATGACTGAGGTAAAACAGAACAAGAAATCCGGAAGGCGCAAACTGATTCTGGGCGTATTGATTGCGCTAACAGTTTGCTGCACCGTTCCCATAGGCTATTTTTATTTCCCACACGAAAAAATAGACCATTCCATCGTGCTTTTCGACACTACCGGCCTAAGAAATGGCGACTTGCTTTTCAGAAATGGCAACGGCGGCGAGAGCCGATTCGTTACCGGAATCAGCAACGGCATCTACTCGCACATCGCCCTGGCTTACAAAGACTCCACCGGATGGAAAGCCGTGCACGCCGTGCCCGGAGAAACGGAAGACATCCACGCAACGGATTATCTGAAGTGCGAGCCTATCGAAGATTTCTATCAGTATGAAAGAGCTTGTGCAGGGGCCATGGCTCGTGTGAACTGCTCAGACAGCCTGGCAGAAAAGGCGCTGGCCTTTGCGCTTGACAAAGTGGAACGCAGATTTGCCTTCGACCATTACTACAAGCTGGAAGACACCACCACTTATTACTGCACCGAACTGGTCTATTACGCCTACTTGAGCGTGGGCCTTAATCTCGCCGACGAGCGCCGCCATCATCTTCCGATGCCACAGACCGACGGCGTTTTTGTGTTCCCAAGCGACATTCTTGACAGCCCGCACATCCGTTTTTCCAAAGCTATGCCCACGGCCGAAGCCTCTTCTTTAGCAGCCGGCAAAGAATAATCTCTCAGGCGGTGCTCGCCGACACACCACCATTGCTCTAAATATTTTTAATAAAAGAGGCAGCAACTTTTTAGCAACCCGTAAAAAATGTCCATTTTTACGATTTGAACTACATTTTGTACCCATTGACTATTCCCATAGTAGAGCATTTTATACATTTGCATAGTCAACAAAATAATTAACACATTTTTCTAACCCTAAAATTTTACAACCATGAAAAAGTTATTAGCTGGATTGTTCGCATGTGTATGCGTATTTGTAATGGCTGCCTGCGGTGGCGCCGGTGCTAACACCCCGACAGCAGTTGCTGAAAACTATTTGAGCGACCTTAAGGCCGGAAACTACGAGGCTTTGGTAGACCAACTCTACTTTAAGCAAGAGATGTCTGACACAGACAAGGAGCAACTCGTAGTGATGTGCAAAGGCAAAGTAGAGCAGACCATCGAGAAGAACGGCGAGCTCAAAGGATGGGAAATCACCAGCGAAGAAATTGCTGAGGATGGCCAGAAAGCCGTTGTGAAGTACACTTTGAAATATGAGAACAAGGACGTAGAGGACAAGGTGAAGCTCATCAACGTAGATGGTGAGTGGAAAGTAAACTCTGGTAAATAATCCTTACTCGTGCTATACACAAATGCAGTTGCGTCTGGTGCAACTGCATTTGTTATATAACATCAGCAAGCTATGACCTACGCCATTTTCCTATATTATCTAAACGGCATGTGCACCATGTTCTTCGGACTCATGGCGTTTCAGTTTTGGTGTAGGCGCAGCAAGCCTCTTTTCTATTTAATGGCGGTGCTCATGCTCATTATCTGCCTGGGCTATATCAAGGATGTACCTTTCATTGACGACGTATTCCAATATGACTATCTAGCCTGGCAACTTATCACCGCCGCCGACATGATTGTCATCCCGCTCTACGTAGCCGTTCTGACCGAACTATGCCAACCCGGCACGCTGAGCGTGAAGAAGATAATCATCCACGAGATACCATTCATTCTGTTACCCCTATTATTTTTAATCTCCAAGGAAGACCTATTTTACGGCATCAATGTGATATGGGGCGCCATTTACGGAATGGGCTATGGCATTTGGACGCTCATTGCCATTCCGCGCTACCATAAGCAACTGAAGAAGCAATTCTCTTACCAAGAAAATATCAACATCAACTGGTTGCGGATTATCCTCTGCTCTTTCTTCGGCATCCTGACAATATGGACCATCGACAGTTTTGGCCAACACTTGATATTGGAAGGCGTCTATATAATGAGTTCGCTGATTACCTGGATGTTTATTTGCTACTTCATACACCGCCATGAGTTTGCCCTCAATGAACTTACCATGACTGAACCTAACGACATACTTTTTGAGACTGAAGAGATGCCAAAATTGGGCGGCGTCTTGCAAGAGCTCTTCATTGAGCAGAAACTTTTTCTGAATCCCCGTCTGAAACTATCCGATGTGGCCCTTCAGGCCGGTACTAACCGCACCTACCTATCCAACTACTTCAACCAAACGCTGAACACCACGTTCTACGACTATGTCAATGGGCTGCGACTGGACCATGCCGAGCAGCTTCTTCTGCAAAGTTCCGACTCGCAGACACTGATTGCCGAGCAGTCCGGCTTTAATTCGCTCTCCACCTTCCGCCGCCAGTTTTATCAGCGCCACCACTGCACACCCGACGCCTTCCGCCAGCATCATCTCGGCAAGAAGGTATAGTATTTTTACCCATTCCATCGGCATTTTACCCACTTCAGCCACGGCGCACGAAGCTAAGAAACCGCCCCGGCTCTCTTCTGAAAGAACATCCCCAATCTATTATAAACCTTAAAACTTACCGCTATGAAAAATCTACAGAGAATATTGATGGGTGTGGTCTTCTCCACATTCCTATTTGAGGGCTACGCCGCCCCGACACTTGAGCCGATGGTCCCTGCCGTTTCCGAAGTGACCTACCGCCCCACCAAATACAAAGAGGTGCTTGCCTTTTTCGAAAGCCATGACGAACTGGAACAGAAAGACTGGAACTACGTGCTCCACTCCCTTGAAATCTTCCTGCGCGCAAGGCCCAACATGAACGGCACCGAGAGAATGGAGTTTTTCGAGAAGGAGGGCGAGGATGTTTACAAGGCCTACTGGCAACTGCTCATGGCCGCCGGCGCTGCCAACACCATCTACATCAACCGAGAGAAGTCCCGCTACAAAGAGCAAGCCCAAAAGGCTTTCAACGATGAGCAGAAAAAGTGGTACGACAAGTTGGTAAAAGACTACCGCCTGAAGGAATAAACCTCCCCGGCTGAGCAAGCCATCCCCCGGCTCTATCTTATTTTTTCACTCTTAAAATCCATAGCCATGAACACCTTCAATCGCATCTTTATCATGGCTGCAGCCTTTAGCTGCGCCATCGGAGCATGGTCACAGAAATATGAAGTGGGCCAGCTCATCACCCTTGACGGACACAACTGCATCGTGGTACAGGTAGACAGCACGGGCGAGCACGGACTGGCCGCCGGACCGTCGCTGGCACTCTACGACAACAAGAAATACACGCCCGAGAAGTATGTGGAAAAGAAATTCAGCGGCGACAAGAAGAAGAAAAACGCCCCGCGCTTTTTCCAGGCCGGCCGATTGAGCTGTGTGCAGAAGGAAGACCTCTCTGACGAAGAAGAAAAGACGCTCCGCACGCCCATCCTCGAGAGTCTGACCTCCGCTCATGGCGAAGACAACCAACGCGCCATCCACCAATATTGCGAGACGAAGGGCGTGGACATGGCCAAAGTGTTTCCGGTGTACCACTGGGCCGAAGGCCTGGGCGAGGGATGGTTTATCGGAGGAGTGAGCGAAGCAAACAGATACATCAACGCCGTCAGCCGCGACAAACTGCACACCGCCGACCTCAACAAGACCTCGATAGAGAACGGCTACCCCTACTTCTACCCCCTCAACATCCACTGCTCTACCCACAGAAAATACACCGGAAAGATGTGCAGCATAGGAAAATACTGGACCTACTATTTCCGTTTCAGGCAGCAGCCGCGATCTGAATACAACGCTGCGGCAAAAAAGGTCATAACTAAGTGGGTGGAAGTGAAAGAGGTGAGAGCAGAAGAATATTCTGAATGGTACTTAGATGCCAACTTCAGAGGCTCTTTTTTGCAAGGTTCGAAAGAAAGGAGCCACTTCTACGACCCCGACTATAACTGGCAGAGATACGGCTACTATTTGGCGTTCCGAAAGTTCTAGCCTTTGAGAAAGTGTTGTCCGACGAAGCAAAAATTCCAAAGCGAGAAACAAAAATTTCATCTGATGACACAAAAATTTCAAGTGCTTGAAACTTTTGTGTCAAGCGCTTGACACTTTTTTTGACACTGCTCTGCAAAAGCCGACAAGCCTCTTGCTTTCAGCATCTTCCCACAAAGGCTGCACCAACAAAGAAAAGCGGTGCAGCCTTTGTTATCTCCACACCCCACAGCCTACATTCTGAAGGCGCAGCAAGGCTTACTCCAATAAGCTATCAGAAGGCGGCAAGTTTCTTACCGGAGGATGCCTCCGGAAACAAGCGGGGCCACTTTCCGAACAACGGCTACCCCCGCCACTGCCACATGCGCAGCAAACTAAAACCTAAGAATCTTTATACTTTCTTCTTAAAAAGAACAGAAATACATACAGAGATATATGTCATTACGTAATAAATATATATTTTTGTGTATTGGAATAAATAATTACGCATATGAAAAGAATGAAGAGATTACTGGCAAATGGCGTATTGCTATCGCTGATTGCCCTGATGGGAGCATCTTGCTCGGACGACAACAATTCGGGCGGCCCGGACACGGGTGGCAACATCATTGACAAGGAAATCATCACCGAGGACCAAATGAGGATTAAGTCCTCATTACCTGCGTATGTGTTTCCATACAACTATACCAATTTTGGTAAAGCATTTGTGAACCGTTTGGAGAATCAGACAGCCTCTCTGACTGAAGAGAATCTTTTTGAAATCTCTACGGCCGTGCTTCACAGTTCGCAAATTAAGGAATCTGAGGAGGAGATGGAGCTCTTAATGACGCAGTTGCTACTGGGCAAAAACATTGTCATCCTGGAACCTACGCTCGAGAGCTTTGCCGAGTTCTGCGACATCGTGACTGATGCCTACGTAGCACTTTCCTCTACGGAAGAGGGAGAAGAAATGCTCGACGTACTGGACGTTGTGCCCGGAGCGCGCCAAACCTTCGAGGCCTTCCATGAAATCAGCAACAGCCCGAAAAAGCTCGACGACATGTTCCTCATCAACACCGACTCCAAAGGTGTGTTCGCCGATGCGTTGGCCATCCGTGGCTGCGAATTCCACATCGTAGACCGCATCAACAAGCCCGCCGCTACCGGCTCCACCAGAGAAGAGGTGAACAAAGAAACCGGCGAGGTAATTGTCACTACGCCCGAGACAGACAAGCATCCTTCTACTTTGGAAATCACCCCCTACACCTACGGCACCTTTGCCGACATGTTGGTGGAATGGGTCAATGAGCAGGATGATTACGAAGAAGAATATTCTGCCATGCGCAAAAGAGGCTTGTACCAACTGAACACCCGAGGCGACACCCAAAAATTCTCTTTGGACGAAATCTGTACCGCACAGAAGGTGGAGTATACCATGCAAGGCTACGTGCCCCACTACTCCACACGCCTGCCCATCAATGTCAGCTTCGAGATTTGCTCAGTCTATCAAGAGAAAGATAATTGCGACTACTATTGCATCTATAAGAAAATCAAGTCATACAACCAAATGTTAGGCTGTGGCCCCACAGACACCAAAACCTGGAACGAAACTCCCGGCTATGGAGGCTACTTCCCCATCGGCCCATTTAACAAATGGGTAGACTTCAAGCACTACGGTCCTTTTATGAGTCGCATGACAAGCAAGAGCATGTGCCACACCGACTCTGAAGACTTTTCCGAAATGGAGGGCGAAGTATTAGTAATGCCCGACATCAATAAGATTATGCAAGTAGAGGGTGTGAAAGTCATGGAGTATTCTCCGAAGAACAGCATAGGCAGTACGGACAAGAGTTCCGGTTTCAGCTTCGGAGTAGACGGCGGTCTCAGCTTTGGCGCCGACCCTTCGGCCAGTTTGGGCATCGGCGTGAGCTACGATGCTTCTACCACACAAACCATCGAGGATTTAGTGATTGAAGCCTCTACAGCCAACGAAGTTGTGGAATGGAAGTACATTGGCCAGAACCTCCCCGTCGGTTCAGCAGGAATCTACCCCTCACACACATTGGCTCCCAGCATTATGACCCATGAGTGCGAATTAGACCAGAGCTGGATTTGGAGAGTGCCCAACCCCTCAGGCTCTTACCGAATCTATGATAAAACAGAAGTACAAACTTCTATGCACTGCATATTGGACTTCGTCGTTTACACCTCCGATTATTATGACTTCCAATGGACCAATAGCGCTGTCAGCTTCCGCATGGCGCCGCCCCCACGTTGCGAGCAGACTTGGATGGTAGAGGTTACGCCTTACAACGAAAAGATAAACAACATGCTGGCAACCACTCACGCCAAATACTGGAAGGCCAACAACCACGAGCTCGACCTGGCCGACAGCACAGAGGAAAGCCGCATTTCCATCCAGCAGTACATGAACGACTTTGAGCAAGACTTGGAGGACAAGAAAAAGTCATGGCAAAACAGAGGCTTATATGGCCTTTACTCCTTCACTTTCTACAAGGTTGGCGATCCGGAATCTGTTTACCATTTTACTTTCTCCGCTAAATAAGACCGCCGGTCCGTTCAGAAAATAAGCAAAGCAGGTCGCGCGCGCATTATATAATAATGTGTAGCCCAGCTTTGAAAAATCCTATCACAGCCTCCCCACCCAAGGGGAGGCTTTTGGTTTTATAGAAACACCGGTTTCGTGGGCCACGCAGCTCACCGGTTGGCCGCCCAAAATTTGCTGCATTCCGAAAGTCAGACCTAGGAAAGACTAGTAAACTTCTAGTTTACCCTAGATGTTTACTAAGAAACATTCTTAAATAACCCTTGATTTTCAAGCTATTACAAAAATCCTCATCAAGTTCTCTGCGGACTACGAAAAAACGCCGCACCAAGATTTAGTCTTGATGCGGCGCGTTGTTGCTACCGGCGGCAGTTTGGTTTACTTCACAAGCACCTTATGCGTAGCGCCTGCTGTCTTCACGATGTAGAGACCGCGCTCCAAAATAAGGCCGCTTTCGGCTTTGCCTTTGAGCAAGCCCACAAGTTGACCACTCACGGCATAGACAGCAGCCGGTACTGCTGCGGTGAGCGTATGACCATGGAGCTGCACAACAGCCTCGCCCTCGGCGGGAAGGCGGTCGATGCCCACGGGGGTGGCGCCGGACACATTGACAAGAGTGCCCTCTTCTGAGTATTTCAGTTTCAGATAGTAGCGACCGACCGTAGAGACGCTGTAGCGCAGGCGATACTTGCCATCGCCCAGTTCGGAATCGTGGTAATAGTCGGAAGTGGTCAGATACCTGTCGTATTTACCATCTTGATAGAACTCGGCCACAAAATAGTGGGCTGCATTGGGCGACTCAACGACAAATACTCCGGGCTGTAGGTCTACATAATACCAGCGCGGAGCACTGGCCGATGAGTAGACCAAATGGTTCTCGCCCATATGCAAAGGATAAGCTGTAGAGGGAGCTTCGCCCTCCACAAAGTCACGCAGCTCGAAGTAGACGTGCTTGCCTTCGACAGGACGCACGGTGTAGACATTCACCAGAAACACGTCGCCCTTAGAAACCACAAACTCTCTGCTGTAAGTCATGCGGCTGTCGGTGCTACCCGTGATGCGGAAAAAGTCTTCATCGCAGGCCCCTTCGATGTAGCCGATGTAGTTGGCCACATTAAATCCCTCGGCATATTCGGCAGGGATGTCGGTGCCCACGGTCAATATTCCGTCGGCGGGTGCTACATAGTGATACCAGTGGTAAGCAGTGGTGGAGGACAGTTCCATCTCAGCGGCTGTCACATCAAGAGCAAGGTCGCAAACCTGACCATCGAGGTAAGGCAGTTCCTCCAGGGTGAGCATCGTTTCGGCAGTAAGGCCGGAGAGAGAAACCATCATGGAATCGCCGGCTTGTACTTCCACCTTCACACCATCACCCTCGGGCATCGGATAGTAGTAAGTAGAGCCTTCGAGGTTAGAAAATCTTATGGAAACATTGGGGTCGGACACGGAAGCCTTGAGCCATCCGCTTTCCTGCATACCATAGGCATAGTAGCGCACTTCCAAGCCCTTAGCCACAATATGATTGCCGGTTTCGGCCACGATGGGGTGGTCCATGGTCTCACCATCGAGGATGGCAGTATGCTGCAAGGTGAAGGGAATGTTATTGAGACCCTCGCGAGCGTTCCATACGAGAATGTATTCGCTACCAGCCTTGGCAGTCCAGGTGATGCTTTTCTTGGAGGCCTGTAAAGGCGAGATGGAATTGGTAGCAGCGTAGAGTTCCATACCGCTCTGCTCGTTGGCCAAAGTAGCTGCGGTGGTTACGGTAAAGAAGCAGTCGGTGGCGGGAGCTTTGATTTTATAGTATGTCTTACCGTCATAGTCGGGCGTAGCGTGTTCGCCGCTTTCGATAGGCAGAGGGTTGGCGAAAGTATCACCGGTTTTTTCTTCTCCTGTGAGCAAGTCGAAAGTTTGGTCCTCGGCTGTAGCTTCAGCCTTCTCTATGCAAAAGAGATAACTCTTGTTGGCCTCCACCTTTTGGCGTACGTTAAGATAACCGGTCACCTGTAGATAGGGAGTTGCTGCTGCACAACTGGTGTAGAACTTCACTGCGCCTCCTGGCAAGGAATGGGCACTCTTCAGGTGGAGATAGCCTTCCGTCTGCGGCACATAAGTATACCAATAAGTTCCGGCAGCGGCAGGCAGCACATTGCCTTTTTCCTCAGCTACGAAGGGCGACTCGCAAGAAGTGCCGTTCTCCAGATGCAGCAACTCGGGCAGGCCCACCACAGAACTATAGCATACGCCACTCAAGATATAGTTTTTTCCAGCCTCCACAGATAAAGTGGCGCTATAAGTATAGTCAGGATTATTGCTCAAGGAGAGAGACACCGGCGTTCCAGCGCAGCCCTCAGCCACCGTGAGGTTGGAGATAGATTTGTAGAGCGTCAGTTTCAGCGTTCCCGAAGCGGTAGCCACATACTCTAAAAATCCAGGAGCATAGTCCTTGTTCTTAGCAATGTAAAAATTCTGTCCGTCCACCACCTGCACCGGATTGTTGCAAGAGGCTCCGGCCGCAATGTCGATAGGCGTAGCGGTCACGTGGAAGGCCACTTCGTGCACATGGTATTTACTGGCCTGCACATAGACACGCTTGCCGGCCGGCACTGCCACTATGGTGATGCGGCCGGTGTTGGCTGTGATTTTCTCAAGGCGTGTGGCGGCGCTTCCATCTTCAGAAACTTCAAAGGAAGTACCGGTGCTAGTGGTGGTAAAAGTCAGCAACTCGTCCTGGTTTGCAGGTGCGGTGTAGACATAAAAAACGGTCTTCGTACCCATATCGTTGGAGAAAGAGTAGGAAACATCTCCCATCTCCAGCGGCAAAGCTGTGAGCACATCTGTTTGGGCAAAAAGCCCGGGCGTAAAGAGGAGCAACAAGCTCCATAAGAGTAATTTTTTCATATAGGCTTATAATTTTAGATTTGTATTCCACTGGCAAAGATACATTTTTTCCAAAACTTAAGCCCCTTTATATATTATTAAGGAGTATGGAAGTAGACCAAACGGGGTAAACTTCAGAGAAAAATCTGAAAGGCCAAGGCTGCGCCACAGCCCACCTGAAAAACAAAAAATCTTACTCCCTGAAGAGAAAAACAAGCCTACAGATAACTTTTTAAGGCAGAAAATGCATTCTGAAATAAAAAAAATCCAAAAAACTTTGGTCGGTTCAAAAAAATACTTGTATCTTTGCACCCGCAAAGCAGCAGACCACAACTGTTAGCTTGGAGAGATGGTAGAGTGGTCGATTACAGCAGTCTTGAAAACTGCCGTGCTGAGAGGCACCGGGGGTTCGAATCCCTCTCTCTCCGCTCACAAAAAATTTTCAAAGAGAAATCCCGACTTGATGGTCGGGATTTTTTGTTGTGTAACGCCCGGGAGAAGTCACCCAAGCATTAGCAAGACGCAGGTGCTCACCTTTCTTTTTTAGGAACTACATAAAAAAGTAGAGACAGCACCTCGGATATGTTAGAGATTTTTTATTCTTTTGTAGGCAAATAGAAAATATAACTCTAACAATATCCTATCTATGAAGAAAACACTTCTATCCCTCCTGTCACTTCTGTTCTTACCCTTAACAGCTTCGGCAGAACATCCGCCCTTGATGGGCTGGAGCTCTTGGAACACCTATGGTTTCCAAATCAACGACTCGGTCATCAAGAGCCAAGCCGACGCCATGGTCAAGTTGGGCTTTTTTGCCAAAGGTTACAACCACATCAACATAGACGATGGTTTCTTTGGCGGCCGCGACGCAGAAGGCCACCTGCTCATCCACCCCACGCGTTTTCCCAACGGTTTGCGCCCCTTGGTGGACTACATCCACGAGCAAGGCCTGAAGGCCGGCATCTACTCTGACGCCGGAGCCAACACTTGCGCTTCCTACTGGGGCCAACCTCGCGACACGATTGGCATAGGTGTGGGTCTTTACGGACACGACGCCGACGACTTGGCGCTCTACTTTAACACGCTGGACTTCGACTTTATCAAGGTGGACTACTGCGGTGCCGACGCTCGCAACAACGCCGACGGACTGGACCTCAACGTGGAGCAGCGCTACAAGGAGATTGCCCAGGCCATCAAGAACACCGGCACCGACGCCACATGGAACATTTGCCGCTGGGCATTTCCCGGAACGTGGGCCTGCGAGATTGCCGACTCATGGCGCACCACTGAGGACATTTACCTCGGATGGGAGTCTGTGAAGAGCATCATCAACCAGAGCCTTTACCTCTCTGCCTACACCAGCTACGGCCACTACAACGATATGGACATGCTGGAAGTGGGACGCGGACTGAGCGCCGAGGAAGACAAGACCCACTTCGGCATGTGGTGCATCATGAGTTCGCCGCTGCTCATTGGCTGCGACATGAACGACATCAAGGGCAACGCGCTCCAGCTCATGCAGAACGAAGAACTCATCGCCTTGAACCAGAACAAGTTGGGCTTGCAGGCCTACGTCGTAAAGAAGGAGAACGGCTGCTACCTGCTGGTGAAAGACGTAGAGGAGCTCCATGGCAAAAAGCGCGCTGTGGCAATCTACAATCCCAGCGACCGCTCGGCCAGCCTGACCTTTAATTTCTCACAAGTGGACCTCGCCGGCGATGTCAAGGTGCGCGACCTCTTTGAGCGCCAAGACCTGGGAACCAAGAGCGGCAGCATGAAGGTCACAGTGCCTGCTCACGGCACCCGCATCTATACCCTCGAGGCCGAAGAGCGCTTGGAAAGAAAACTCTACGAAGCTGAAACGGCCTGGCTCTCTGCCTATCAAGAGCTGTTCAACAACGAGTCTGTCGGCACAGCCATCTATGCAGAAGATGCCAACTGCTCCGGCGGTGCCAAAGTGGGCTGGGTAGGAAATCGCGCCGAGAACGACCTGCAATGGCGCAACGTCTACAGCCAAGTGGGCGGCCAGTACACCCTGCGCCTCTACTTCATCTGCGGCGAGGACCGTAAGGTAAAAATCAGCGTGAACGGAGAAGCACCCATAGAGGCTTCGCTCAACTCCAACAGCTGGTCGACCCCCGGCTTCAAGGATTTTGACATCACGCTGAACCCCGGCAACAACACCGTACGCCTCTACTCCGACGAAGGTTGGATGGCCGACATCGACTGCATGCAACTGACGCTCATCACTCCCTCCGGCCTTTCCGAAGCACCCTCTCAAGACGGCGCAGTGAAGGTGGAAGTGACCGAAGGCGGCCTTGCCGTCAGCGCAGCCCAACCCACCGCAGTGCTCGTGACCGACATGGGCGGCCGCGTAGTCTTCAAGGGCGAGGTACAGCAGAAGCAAACGCTCTCACTGCCCAAGGGCGGATACGTGGTGAACGGAGAAAAGTTACTTATCAAATAAGACATTAAGCCAACCCACCGGCCAAGGACCCCGAAAGCCTTGGCCGGTTTTTTCATACCCCTAAAAATGCCCTTTGTAACCATCTGAAAATCAAGGGGCATTTTTTAGCTTTTCTTCGGTAACTACTAGGAAAAATTCGGTAACTACTAAGAAAATTTTGGTAACTACTAAGAAAATTTTGGTAACTACTAGATTCACCTAGGTATTACCTAAATTTTCTATCTTCATCACGGCGATTTTTTCGGAGGTAAAAAGGGGGCGCCAAATGTTAAAAGAAAGAGGCCGCGAGATTATCAAGTGTTAAAAATAGAGGGTCGAAAGCAAAAAGGTAGGTATTTTCTTTGCTCGCATCATTTTTTTAGTTTTTTTGCAGTTTGGAAATTAAGTACTTAACCTTTTTATAATCTTTCAAACCTTTATCACAATGAGAAAATTATTTACTTTCATTGCTGCCGCGCTGTGTGCCTTCGCGCCCCTCTCGGCTGACAAGGTAGAAGGCTCTACTACGCTTCCTGAGAACGGACGCCCAGAGCATCTCTACACAATGAGAAATGGTAATGGTCTGTACTGCGGTAAGACAACAGCACCGACCGAAACCGAGGCCAACTTTGCCCAGCTGGCATTCTATGCTGTGGATGGCAAAGCCAATGCCTTCTACATCTACAACAAAGCCAACCAGAAATGGCTGACCTACGACAAAGCCTCCGGCTACAACAACTGCCAGGACTTTGTGAAGTTTGCAGACTCTAAGGCTTCTGCCAACTACTTCATCGTGAACAACTACACCGGCGAGGACTATGAAATCCAGCCTGCCACAACTTATGGCAACGGCGACAAGTACCTGAACTGGTACAAAGGCAAGGACTTCAACCCCGTAGACGGTTCCAACACACTCGGTCTGTGGGAACAAAACGGTAAAACCGACGCCGGCAGCAAGTGGCTGTTCAGCGAAGTGGAATTCGTGGTGCGCACTTACACCATCAACATCCCCGATGGTGCTACAGTGACCATCAACGGCCAGACTTACAGCAACGGAGATCAACTTACTTACGAAGGCTCGCTGGACAAGAGCGCCGTGAGCGTAAATACTCCCGAAGGCAAGTTCTCCGTAGTATCTATCGACGATGTAAATAACACCATCACCGTAAACTTTGCCACCCTGCCCACACAAGCTGACTGCGAGCCCTATGCCAACGCTTGGGTTTATCCGCAACAGCAAGACAACGTAGGCGCAGCCATGGTGGTAGAGAACGAAGGCGTTTACACCCTCAGCAACAAGGTGCTCGCAGCCAGCTATATGAAACTGGGCAAGGCACTCTACTTTGCCGGTTCAAACGCCATGAACCTCCTTCCCGGAACAGAACTCTTCACCGTAGCCTTTGGTAACGGCGACAACGTTCCGGCCTCTGCCATGACCCTGACCAACGTAGAAGTAGAAGAACTGACCGGCGACAAGAGCGCCATCGGCGGTGCTGCACACTTCGACGGTAAGGCACTCGTAGCCAACTACGAATACACCTACAAGGGTGCTAAGATAGAAATCGTATGGCGCGCCGTGCTCCGCGACGGTAGCCACTACCTCCGCACAGAGATGGAGCTCAAGGGCGTGAACGACGTAGACATGTTCAACGTCATCCCCTTGATCTACAACGTAGACACTCAGGCTGCCGGCTCTACTCCTAAAGTAGTGGGTAACACTCGCGGCGCCGTTCTGATGAGCGACAAGATCTTCGCAGGTCTCGAAACTCCGACCGCATACAACACCGTAGGCGAAGCTACCGGCGATGCAGATCCTTGGAACTTGGTAGAAACAAAACCCGTAGTGAACTTGACAGCTACATCTTGGAAACAGGTGGCAGAAGTGCCCAACCGCGTCATCGAAGCTTGCGGCGCAAGCTATCCCAACGTATTGGCTTACACGATGGAAGGCGTGGCCTTAAAGAAGGGTCAGAAGGTAGAAACCACTGTGACCTACACCAGCGGTAACCACCGCTTGAACTTCGGTGGTGCAGACTTGCTCGACGCTACTGGCAACATCGCTGCCAGCCACTATCACAGCGGCTATTCAGGCGGCCAACACTCTGATAACTCATTTACCTTTACCGCTCCCTACGATGGTACATTCTCTATCCGCGTGTTTGTAGAAAACAAAACCGAGAGCATCGACGCAAGCAGCAAAATGGAGGTGAAGATCTACGAACCTAAGGAAGGCGTAACAGTCAACACCAGCGTCGTAAGCATTCAAGGCCGCTGGAGCCGCAACACTACCCTCGCAGCAGGCGACACTTGGAAAGTAGCCGGCGTAGTAGGCCTCGTGGCACAAGATGGCAAGCAAGCAGACAGCAACATCCACAACTCACAAAAGCGCCGCTCATTCCTCGCTTACTCAGAGCGCGAGCGTGCAGTGCCCTGGCGTGCATTCCCTCACTACAACAGCTGGTACGAACTCAACATCGACCGCAACAACGCTGCCCCTGGTAAGGAACACACCAACTTCACCGCCAAGCAAGTGCTCGACGTTATGGCACAGTGGAAGAAGAACTACTATGACAAGTACGGCGAAGGTCTCGCAGCCTTTGTTATCGACGACGGTTGGGACAACTACGGTCCTTGGACATTCCACAGCGGATTCCCCAACGAGATGCGCGACATGTCAGCCGCAGCTAAGGAAATGAACGCCGGTATCGGTGCATGGCTCGGCCCGGTGGGTGGTTACGGACAAAGTGGTAACTACCGCCGTCAATACTGGAACGGAAAGGGTGGCATGCAGCTTTCTAACCCCGCTTACTATGAAGCCTTCTTGAAAGCAGCTAACAACCTCGTATGCGAGCAAGACGGTGTTCCCGGCTTCAACCGCAACACAGACAACTATGTATTCTTTAAGTTCGACGGTATCTCTGCTCAGTTCTCAGCCCTCGGTCCCGACGCAGGCGACACAGGTAACGAGAACGCCGAAGGTATCATCCGCCTCGAGAACTACGTACGTGAAAACATGCGCGAAGATATCTTCTTCAACACCACAGTAGGTACTTGGGCTTCTCCTTTCTGGTATCAAGTTTCTGATGCTACTTGGCGTCAAGAAGGCGACTACGGCGAAGCCGGTAACAACTCTATCGACCGCGAAAAGTGGATTACTTACCGCGACCGCCTCGTTCACCAAAACTATGTGACAGCATCTCCTATCTGTCCTATCAACACTTTGATGACTCACGGCTTCATCTTTACAAGATTTGGTGCTGTGTCTAAGAACATGGAATACGCTCCCGCTCTCCGCGAATTGCGCGCAGCCTTCGTTTGCGGTTCTGGTATGGTAGAGCTCTACGCTGACCACGAATTGATGAGCAGCGTAGGTGGCGGTAAACTTTGGGCTGACCTCGCAGAATGTGTGGCATGGCAAAAGAAGAACGCCGACGTATTGCCCGACGCTCACTGGGTGGGTGGCAATCCTTGGACAGGCAGCCAGCAACAAGTTTACGGTTGGGCTTCTTGGAACGGCGAAAAGGCTACTCTTGCTCTCCGCAACGGTGCCAACAACGCTCAGTCTTATACCTTCACCCTCCGCGAAGCGCTCAACATCCCCGCCAACATCAACGGCAGCATCATCTTGACCAAGTCATTTAATGTACAGGATGCACTCAGCGGTTTGACCGAAGGCGAAGCTATCAACATCGACCAGCAGCTTACTGTAAATCTCCCCGCCAGCTCATTGTTCGCATTCGACGGTGTGAACGCCGACCCCACACAAGTGGAGTTCAAGGTGGTAAGCGTTAACCCCGCTAAGGAAGTTGAAGCTATCCAGGAGATTGAACTTACCTTCAACGCTGAAGCAGCCGGTCAGTTCGACCCCTATTCTATGAATCCTATGAAATTCAAGAAGGGCAACAGCGTGGCTTCCGGCATTAGCAACTACGTTGTAGAAGGCAGCAAGCTCACTATCTCTTTGGAAAAGAAAGTTACTGAAGCCGGCGAATACACTCTCGTTATCCCCGAAGGCCTCATCACTCGCAAGGAAGACGGTGCTGCCTACAGCGGCAACCACAACTTCACCATCGTAGCCCCCGAAGCGTTGAAGGTAGTAAGCGTTTCGCCCGCCGCAGAAGTGAAGAGCCTCAGCGAGGTAGTATTGACTTTCAACAAGGATATGGCTTTAGCAGCCGAAGAACTTCCTGCAGTGGAACTCAAGGATGCAGAAAGCGCAGTTGTGGCTACCGCTACTCCTGCTGTTAATGGAAAAACTGTAACCTTCACACTCTCTGAAACAGTAACTGCTCCCGGCGAATACACCCTTGTAATCCCCGAAGGCGTAGTAGCAGGCAAGAGCCTCGGCGACGTTTATAGCGGCACACACACTTTCACCGTAGTGGAAGTAGACAAGTACGAGCCTCGCCACACCGGCAACAAGACTCGCAACGACCGCAGCATCACTGAAATCAGACTTGAGAGCGCCAGCCAAGGCGTAGTCTCCTACACTCTTTCTTCTACTGAGCAAGGACAAGACTACACCAACGCAACAGCAACCACCGTGTTCAAAGCCTCTGTAGGCGAGACAGTAACTCCCACTATGGAAGTAGGCGGTTCTTGGAGACACTTCTTCGTATATGTTGACTTGGATAGCGACGGATTCACTGCCGGCATCGAAGCAGGCAGCGACTGGAAGCCCACAGGCGACCTCATGTCCTACTCATTCTACAACAACGACGCTTCAAGCGATGAGTATGGTTGGAACAGCGTGGGCCAATCAATCAGTGGCGACAACCGCAACAACCCCGCTCTCCCCGAATTCGTAGCTCCCTCTAAGCCCGGCACATACCGCATGCGCTTCAAGACAGACTGGTGTAACATTGACCCCGCCGGCGACGCTGACGGCAAGTTCGACGACTTCAAGCAAAACGGTGGTCAGATTATCGACGTACTGCTCGAAGTAATTGCCCCCGACGGCATCGAAGCCATCGAAGGCGAGAACAAGGCAACCAGCATCTACGACTTGACCGGCCGCAAGCTCAATGCAGAACCTGCCAAGGGTATCTACATCAAGAACAACAAGAAGGTGATTCGCTAAGCCGATATCCTCTTTCCCTTCATATCCTCCTGCTCGCCAAAAGGTGGGCAGGAGGATTTCTTTTTGCCCCACTCCGAAACACCCTACATCACCCCGTTTTTCTTAGTAGTTACTTTCGCGTTCTTAG
>CALCHR010000214.1 GCA_937901185.1 uncultured Bacteroidales bacterium | reverse complement strand
ATGTGGGACGAGCTGACCGAGGAGACGGTGGCGCTCATCTGGGGCGAGGCTGTCGAGATGTACAAGGCCGGCGAGAAGCTGTACCTGACCAAAGATCTGGAGCGGGTCGCCCGTGAGGTCCAGGAGGCCTACGAGGAGGAGAACCCCCGCGCAGGCATTGTGGCAGACTATCTGGACAGACTTCTCCCGCCTGGCTGGGAGGATATGGACCTTTACGCCCGCCGCCAGTTTCTGGAGGGCACCGCTGAGGGCACGATCCAAAGGACGACAGTCTGCAATCTTGAAATATGGGCAGAGGCTCTGGGCGGGAACCCCGACAAGCTGGACCGCTACGCTGTAAAAGAAATATGCGATATTATGGCAAAACTGACCGACTGGAAGCGTCAAGGTGCGACCACGAAGACCATTAAACCCTACGGGCGCCAAAAATTCTATGAAAGAGTGACAAAGATATGAAACTGAAGAAAGGTGCAAACTGCGCTGTGTGCGGTGCGTTTATGGATAAAAGCACGGAAGTTGTGGCCAGCAAGCCTAAAAAGGGCCCTACCGTCTACGCCCACAGAGCCTGCCTAAAACTGAGAAAGGAGCGCGAGCATGGCCGAACTTGAGAAAGACGTCGAGCAGAAGCTCCGAAAAATGATAGAGAAGCACGGGGGCCACTGCCTGAAATGGGTATGCCCTGGCTGGTCTGGAGTGCCTGATCGCATTATCCTGCTGCCTGGTGCCCGCGTGCTTTTCGTAGAGACTAAGCGCCCGAAAGGCGGCAAGCTGGAGAAGCTGCAGGATGTTATGAACAAGTATCTCTGGGATTTCCAGCGTGTTCATCAAAGCTATCTGGTCAACATGGATCGCATCTTCCTGGCCTTTAGAGTAAACGACGAGGCAGGCATCCACGCACTGGAGCTCTGCATCCTGGACTTAACAAGCAAGTAAGGAGTTAAACAATGTTACAAATTAAGACCATATTGAAAGACAACCCCGACCAGTTCGACCAGGAAGTCAACGCTGCCCTGCAGGAAGGCTGGACCCTTAACAAGCGTTATCTTTCAGAGTTCGGCTTTGTGGCCGAGATGTCAAAGGAAACGATCACAGAGGACGAGAAGTGTTGCGAGAACTGCAAGCACGAGAATAAGGAGCCTAATATTGAGCCTTGCCGTTTTTGTAATGATGCAGACAAGTGGGAACACATATAAAGTTCGGAGGCATATATGAAAAATAATTTATTTGATCTTAATAATTATCTTTTTGAGGCACTCGAAAGAATTAACGACGATAGTCTTTCCTCTGAACAATTAGATACCGAACTAAGAAGGAGTAAGGTAGTCACTGACATAGCAGAGGCTGTCATACACAACGGTGAACTCATTCTCAAGGCTATCAAACACGCGGACGAATGGGATAAGCAAATGCCCGAAATGCTTGGAGGTCAGAAGAGGCTCGGAGGTTCCAAGTAATGCCGAGTAAATACCCACCAGAGGTGCGCACCTTTATAAAGATACACAACAAAGGAAGAACAGCGGCAGAACTGGCAGACCTTATCAATGCTACCTTCGGCATAAGCTACACAGCCGCACAAATAAAAAGCTATCGCGCCAACCACCACCTGAATAGTGGATTAACAGGCTACTTTGAGAAAGGACATACTCCCCACAACAAAGGAAAAAAGACTGGAAACTACCCGGGTATGGAATCCACCCAATACAAAAAGGGACACATTCCACACAACCATAGACCTGTTGGTAGTGAACGTAACTCGCGCAATGGGTATATT
>CALCHR010000213.1 GCA_937901185.1 uncultured Bacteroidales bacterium | reverse complement strand
AGGTGCTCAACGCCCATAATCCCAATACGATTTCCTTTTGACGACGGGTAGCTCTTTCCACCCAAGCCGAGAAGATGGGGAGGTAGAGATACAAGCCGATGAGCAGATAGATGTACCACATGTGGCTCACCATGTAGGGAAAGGTCAGAGGGATGCGGGCCACAAGGGCAAGGCCGTCGCTCAAAGCCTGGCTGTCGCTCTCAGCCCAACTGAAGAGGTAGGGCACGATGGAACTCTCCGCCCCTAGCAGTCCCGTGAGCCACGGCGTGAGGTAGTAGGCCACACTCCATATCAGAAAGGGCCAGACCACTCGAGGGATGCGGCGGGCATAGAACTGGCGCATTCCGCTCTGCACGGGCAGCAGTAAAGCGCCGGTGAGCATCACGAAGAGCGGTACGCAGGGTCTGACAAACGAACCCCAGAGCGCGGCCCAAGTGATGTCTTCGGGCAAGAGCACTGCGGTCGAAGCGCCGTAAGTGGCGGCAGCGTTGATAGGGTCGGTGGCGTGGCAGCCCAAAAGGAGCAGGAAGGCCACGAGGCGCACTAGGTCGAGCCAGACGGCGCGCGAGTCGGTTTGTGGTAGCATGACGGTAACTGCTTGTGTGGTAAAGAAATAAAAACAGCTTCCCCCGAGCCATGGCATAGGGGAAGCTTGTAGGAAAGCAAAGCCGGCTGAACCGTCGGCCTTGCCTGTAAGAATGTCAGAGAGGTCTTACTTCAACACGCCAAGTTCCTTGCCCACCTTGATAAAGGCAGCGATACACTTGTCGAGCTGCTCGCGGTTGTGACCGGCAGAAAGTTGCACGCGGATGCGGGCTTGGTCTTTCGGCACAACAGGATAGTAGAATCCGGTCACATAGATACCCTCTTCCTGCATCTTCTGTGCATACACTTGCGAGAGTTTGGCGTCGTAGAGCATCACGGCGCAGATGGCGCTCTGTGTGGGCTTGATGTCGAAGCCGGCTTCCATCATCTTGGTGCGGAAGTATTCCACGTTGTCAACGAGGCGGTCGTGCAGCTCGTTTGACTCGTCGAGCATCTTGAACATCTCGATAGACGCACCTACGATGGCGGGGGCCAAAGAGTTGGAGAAGAGATACGGACGGCTGCGTTGGCGCAACATGTCGATAATCTCTTTGCGGCCGGTAGTAAATCCGCCCATAGCACCACCAAAGGCTTTTCCGAGAGTGCCTGTGTAGATGTCTACACGGCCATAGGTGTTGTAGAATTCGCTTACGCCGCGGCCTGTAGCGCCTACCACGCCGGCAGAGTGGCTTTCGTCTACCATCACAAGAGCGTTGTATTTTTCTGCCAAGTCGCAGATTTTATCCATCGGAGCCACGTTGCCGTCCATTGAGAACACACCGTCGGTCACGATGATGCGGAAGCGCTGTTCCTGAGCTTCCTGGAGGCAGCGCTCGAGGTCTGCCATGTCGGCGTTGGCATAGCGATAGCGCTTAGCCTTGCAGAGGCGCACGCCGTCAATGATAGAGGCGTGGTTCAAGGCGTCGGAGATGATGGCATCGTCGGCTGTGAGCAGCGGCTCAAACACACCGCCGTTGGCATCAAAGCAGGCAGCGTAGAGGATAGTATCTTCGGTCTTGAAGAACTTAGAGATTGCAGCCTCGAGGGTCTTGTGCATGTCCTGCGTACCGCAGATGAAACGCACAGACGACATACCATAGCCGCGGGCGTCCATCATGTCTTTCGCAGCCTGCACAAGGCGCGGATGGTTAGAGAGGCCGAGATAGTTGTTGGCGCAGAAGTTTAACACCTCTTTACCGGCTACCTGGATGGCAGCTTGCTGGGGGCCTTCGATGAGGCGCTCGTTTTTGTAGAGACCGGCTTGTCTGATTTCTTCAAGCTCGTTTTGTAAGTGCTGTTGGAAATTTCCGTACATAGTGGTATGTTTTTGAGATTAAGATTTGACGTGAACGGGGCGGGCTTGCACTTCCTGCATGCCCTTAAGGCTTTGTAAGCCGACACAAAGGAAGGGATTTTTTTGAAAATATACCCATCTTTTCTCTTAATTTATAAAAAAAAAGTGTTCCTTTGCAGTGTCAATTTGATACAACCCTATTTTCATATAACAAAGACAATGAAAAATATCCTGGTTATCGGAGCCACCGGACAGATTGGTTCGGAGCTCACAATGAGACTGCGCAGCATTTATGGTGGTGACCATGTGGTTGCGGGCTATATCCCCGGAGCAGAGCCTAAGGGCGAATTGAAAGAAAGCGGCCCTGCCGAAATCTGCGACGTTACCAACGGTGCCGTCATCGAAGGCGTAGTGAAAAAGTACAACATTGATACCATCTATAACCTTGCGGCGTTGCTCAGCGTAGTGGCCGAGGGCAAGCCCATGCTTGCTTGGAAAATCGGTGTGGATGGTTTGTGGAACGTGCTTGAGGTGGCCCGTCAAAACGGATGCGCCGTCTTCACTCCCAGCTCTATCGGCTCGTTCGGTCCTGAGACTCCGCGTGACCATACTCCGCAGGACACCATCCAGCGCCCCATCACCATCTACGGCGTGAGCAAGGTGACCACCGAGTTGCTCTCTGACTATTACTTCAAGAAGTATGGCGTAGACACCCGCGCCGTGCGCTTCCCCGGTCTCATTTCCTATGTAACTCCTCCGGGCGGCGGCACCACCGACTATGCTGTGGACATCTACTACAGCGCCGTGCGTGGCGAAAAGTTCACCTGCCCCATTGCCGCAGGCACTTATATGGACATGATGTACATGCCCGACGCGCTCAACGCTTGTGTGCAGTTGATGGAAGCAGACCCCGCGCGCCTCATCCACCGCAACGCCTTCAACATTGCCTCTATGAGCTTTGACCCCGAAGGCATCTTGGCAGCCATCAAGAAGTACAAGCCCGAATTCCAGATGGACTACAAGGTTGAGCCCCTCAAGCAGGCCAACGCAGACAGCTGGCCCAACAGCCTCGACGACATCTGCGCCCGTCAGGAGTGGGACTGGAATCCCCAGTACAACCTCGACAGCATGACACGCGACATGCTCGAGAAACTCTCAGCCAAGTTGCTCTAAGAACACATTTATATAATATAGCCGAAGAGGCAGTGCCGAAAAGCGCTGCCTCTTTTCTTTTCTCCCACCCACTTCGCAGAGACAGGAGAGGCTTCAAAAATGGCCTTTGTAACTATCTGATTTTCAATAGTCATTTTCGAGCATTTCTTAGGTAAAAGCTAGGTGAATTTCGGTAACTACTAGGAAAATTTCGGTAACTACTAAGATTCCTAAAGTAACTACTAAGAAAAACGGGGTGATGACTCTGAAAAAACAGATAGGAAAAAGGGCCCCTCGGAGATGGTCAGAACCGCACCGGAAATTTACCCTGGCGGCGGCCCTTTGATGCCCTGAGCTGCAAGTATATCCTTGCCATAAGTTAAAAACTTATAAGAAAAAGTAATTACAGCCCTTCGGAGTCTTCTATATATATATAATGGAGTATATTTGCTCCCGATAGATTATATGGACTTAAACAAACTAATGTAGCTTATGAAGAAAATCTTTACCCTTTGCCTCGTGGCTTTGGCCTTTATGGCAACAGCCTTTGCACAAAACCTGCCCCAGCGCATCAATGCACGCTCGGCGGCCAACCCCTTTGCCAAGCGTCATGCTGCTGTGTCTGAAAAAATGCAGCGCATCGGCATGCCACAGCTCAAGAGCCAAGCACAGCTCCTGGATGCCGCAAAGCAAGACATGCCTATGAAACTGGTAGTCGCTGAGGACTTCTCCAAATTTACAGCCGGCAGCGAGAGCGCTCCCGACAAGTTGCGCCTCGACGATGAATACTACAGCATCGACGACAAGTATTTCAACACTCCCGGTTGGGGCGGACTCGAAGTGTACCAAGCCGGCGGTATGGCCTATGTGGCTTTCAGCGAAGCAGAATATGCCACCGGTCTCATCATCACCCCCACGCTCGACCTCACAGGCTTGGTGAAAATCTCCATGCGCGTGCGCAGCGCCAGCCCTATGGGCGACTATTTCAACTACAACATCATCGACGAAGCCACCTTCCAGGCCGTTGATGTCAACTATGCTCCGGTTAGCTCCGAGTGGACCACATTGGAATTTACCACCACCTTTGGCACCTCTACCTCTTACATGTACTTCTTTACAGAGATGGAAGAGATGTTCATCGACGACATCAAGATCGAATCGGCTCAGATGGCAGCCCCCGTACTTCGCGAAGAGACCAACCTCTCTGCCGACGGCTTCACCGCAAGCTGGGACGCTGTGGAGAGCGCTGAACTCTACGACGTATGCGCCTATGCCGACCACAAGGTAGGCGCCGACGGCGTATGCACGATTGCTTCCTTAGACTTTGCCAATATGAAGTCTGCCGCCACTGAGGATTCTCCCGAAGTGGACCAGGAAAACTGGGAAATGGGTCTTGACCAAGTATGTCCCAGCAACTATCCCGGCTGGTTCATCTTCATGCCCGTCTATCTGGAAGGCGCAGTGGGTGTGCACGGCACCTATTCAGCCTACGAGCAGTTTGGCTATCTCTCTTCGCCCGAGATGGACTTCTCAGCCAATGGCGGAGAGGTGGAACTGAGCTTCCGCGTGAAGGCCGGAGCCGGCGAACGCGTGGCGGTAGCCATGCTCTCGCTCACCGACGAGGGCTACCAGTTTGTCGACTCTAAGGCCTACGAGACCAACGGCGAGTGGCAAGAAATCAAGACCACCATCGGCGGCGGTGCAGAGTTCTCCTGCGTGCAGATTGTCTATGGCGGCAGCAACATCATGCTGCTCGACGACGTGGTGCTCACGCAGCAAATGCCCGAAGGCACTGTCTACACTCATCAGTTCCTCTTCGCCACCATCGAAGAAACCTCTATCGATGTCGTAGTGCCCGAGATCTATCGTGGCGACAAGGTGAGCTACAAGGTGCGCGGCGTGAAAAACTTCTGGAAAGACTATGACGGCGAACAGGTGCTGGAAAGTACGATGGAAAGTCCCTATACCGAAGTGCGCTATGTGGAACTGCCCACCGCCATCACTGCCCCTGTGCTCGGTGTGAACCATGAGGCAGCCGGTCAAGCCTACGACCTGCAAGGCCGCATCGTAAACGAGCGCCAGTTGCCCTCCGGCACACTCTACATCCAAGGCGGAAAGTTGCGCATGAAGTAGACCGCGCGCTCCGTCCATATCCCACAGGCCGAGGCCCACTCCGAATCATCGGAAGGGCCTCGGCTTTTTCTTTTCCCCCGGTCACAGTTCTTTCCCAGTCATGAGCAAGGGGAGTCTGAAGGCTGAAAAAAGCCCTTTGTAATCGCCTGATTTTCAAAGGTCATTTTGGGCCGTTTCTTAGTAAACTTCTAGGAAAAACTCGGAGTTTACTAGGAAAAATTTGTAGTTTACTAAGTTTTCCTAGAAAGCTACTAAGAAAACCACCGAGATGTAGGGGTAAAAAAGAGAACTGAAAAAATATCTGCGCAGCTATGCAAAAGAAAAAAAACAGACCCACTTTTTTTACCATAAAATATTCCTTTTATCCTATCAAAAGTTTTAACTTTGCCAAAGTTAAAGAATACAAAAATATTTATCATGCACCTATACCAAGAAGAATCTCAGCGCCGTGGCCGCATCGAGGTGATTTGTGGCTCCATGTTCTCCGGAAAAACCGAAGAGCTCATCCGCCGCCTGAAACGCGCCAAGATAGCCCGTCAGCGTGTGGAAATCTATAAACCCACTATCGACACCCGCTACTCGGAGGAAGATGTCGTGTCGCACGACCACAACGCCATCGCTTCCACGCCCGTGGAAAACTCCGCCGGCTTGCTGCTGCTGGCCGACGATGCCGAAGTGGTGGGCATCGACGAGGCACAATTCTTCGACGAAGGCCTGGCCGAAGTGTGCAACACGCTGGCCGACCGCGGCAAGCGCGTCATCGTGGCCGGCCTTGACATGGACTACAAAGGAGTGCCCTTCGGCCCCATGCCCGCTCTCTGCGCCATCGCCGAAGATGTGACCAAGGTCCACGCCATCTGTGTGCGCTGCGGCGGACTGGCCTACGTGAGCCACCGCATCGTAGACGGCGACCGCCGCGTGCTACTCGGCGAGCAAGGCGAATACGAACCCCTCTGCCGCGCTTGCTACAACAAAGCAAAGGCCGAGCAGAAATAGCTCAGCGCCCTCTAAATATCTGAAATAATCTAATACCAAAAACCAAAACACATGCGTAAATTTATTCTCTTCTTCAGCGCCCTGCTCCTTGTGGGGACGCTCTCCGCACAGAATCTGAAAGTTTCTGTCAGCGAGAAAGGAAAGTGTGGCTACGTTGACCAAGATGGTAACGAAGTGGTAAAATGCAAGTACACATTGGCCTTTCCTTTCAAAGATGGGTTAGCCAAGGTGGGCAAAGGTGACAAATTCGGCTTTATAGATGCCACAGGAAAAGAAGTGCTCCCTATAAACTACGAAGAAATCACCCCCTGGGCAGAAGGCATCTACCGCATCAAGAGCGGAGGTAAGTACGGCCTCTTCTTTGCGAAAGACTACACCGTGCTCAAGCCCCAGTACTCCGTTATCGGCAACTTGAACCAGTATGGCAAGGCCTTGCTTACCAGCGGAGGCAAAGATAAAGACGGCCGCGTTATCGGCACAAAAATCGGCCTTATCGACGCCACCGGAAAAGTGTTGGTGAAGCCGGCGTATGAAAAGTTATTTGAATTTGATGGCGGCATGTTCCTTGGCAAACTTAGTGGAACAGAGTTAAAGGTGCGCGAGGCCCAAGCCAGTGGTATCGCAAAAGCCAATGCCAATAATAAGAAAAATGGTATCAATGTAACCATCTCACAACCTCAGCCGTATGGTATCAGCGTGACTGATACGCTGAAGACAGACTGCAAATATTTCCAAGTGCAGAAAGGAAATAAATCCGCAGTGATGGCCGACAATGGCGCAATGACCCCCTTCTACAAAAATGTAAAGTTCAATTATCCCACTTCAGGTATGTGCTTGTACCAACTGATGGAGAAAAAGCCAACAATTGGCTATTGGGATTTTGAGAACAACAAGGACTTGCTCATCGCTAAGAAGATAGACACAAAGAAAGTGGGCTACTCTTGTGCGCCATTTGCCGGAAATATAGCTCCCGTGGTTTGCCTCAACAATAAGAATAAACAGGACCCTCAAAATCTTACTCCGCTTTATTTTATAAATAAGAAAGGCGAAAAGGTTTCGGAGAATTATGTGGCAGTATATAAGCAGAAGAGTGGCTATTGGATGGTTTATGATAAGGATGGTGCTAATTCTTATACTAAGGATGGGGTGACAGTTACAGAAATATCAAAGTTTAATACATCTGTAGCTCTGCGTCCCACCGATGGTAGTACATCCTATCAGGTAGCAGGCTCTAAGTACAATCCCGAAGCTGTTAGATTGTTAGACGGAAACGGCCAGTGTGTTTTCGACTTTGGTAAGTATCTCGATATCATGCCGCGTCAAGACGGTGAGACTTTTGTGGTAAGAAACCAAGAGGGCCTTTATGGTGTAGTAGATAGAGACGGAAAAGAAATCCTGCCGCTTGAATACAGCCAACTGCAGGAATACAACCAACAGAACAAGGAAGGAAACGGTTTGCTCTGGGGTAAGAAAAATAATAAATCCGGTGTGATAGATGCGCAGAACAAGGTGCTTATCCCATTCGACTACTTCGGCGTATGGATGGACCAAGGAAAGAACGTAAGCAACATCTGGGTATTCAAAGATGCTTTTACGTTCTGGCAGAGCTATGACCTTGCCAAGCAAGCTACGGTAGGTCGTTCCTACAAGGCGGTGGTGAGCTATGTAGGCGACTATGCTTGGGCTGTGCCTACAGATTTGAAATACCCCACTAACATAAACCTCTTGGCTAAGCTGGCCGCTGTGTATAAATTTAATGTGGATTTGAGTTTATATACTTTGGGTGTCTTGGTAAACAAGGAAGGTCAGCCCGTGACTTCCTACCCGATACCGCAAAGCCTCTTCCCAATAATGGCAGCCAAGGTGAAGGAGAACGGTGGTAAGATTTCTCTGAGAGAAGAGATCTCCTTCCTCTATAAGCTTATCCGCAATGAGTTCAAGTACGAGTTGCAATCTACCATCCCCAACGAAGATTGGGAATTCTAATATCTATTCTAAAAATATAAGGCTATGAATAAATACATATATAATATATTGTGTGGTGCACTGCTTTTCGGTGTAGCCATACAGGCCCAGGCTCAAGAGGAAGATTTGAAGTATCGCCGCAGCTCTCTCTACACGCTGCTCATCAACCACGAGGAGCAAAAGTTTGCTACAGAGATTAGAGACGCCTTTTTGAATATCCCCACCCCCGATAAGTTCAACGACCATGATTTGAACATCAAGACGCTGACCATGAACAAGAAGCTCCGCCGTGCTTCCTCTGATAGAGAAAACAAGGACATCACAGACTTCTTGGAGCGCAATCACGTGGCCAGCCGCTTGGTCGGAAAATGGTTTAACCGCGACATGAGCACCGGTGTTTGCGACATGGAGATGGTAAAGGAGCGCGGACTCTACAACGCTACGGAGTACGACCGCATCCTTGCCGAGAAGTCTGCCCGCAGCCAGGCATTGCTGATGGACGCCGGCGAGGAACTGATTGACAACACCTTCGTGGTGGTCAACGATATCCGCTACATCGACAAGTCGAAGGCAGCCAAGGTGGCCGGTTCTATCTTGAGAATAGTGGGTGCAGTGGCCGGTGCGGCTATGGGAAGCTCCGACTTGATGGACATGGGCGACAACCTCGGTAAGATGGCCGAGACGCTGAAGGGCTTCCGCGTAAAAATCAACTCCTTCCTCTATCGCTTGGAGTGGGACGAGGCTACGGCCAACACTTTCTACAAGGAACAATATGCGGCTCAGCCCGACGACGCCAAGCGACAGGCTTTTGAAAAAGGCCGCGGCGGCTACAAACTGAAGTACGTAGGCAAGGTGGAGAGCAGCGGCAGCACCACGTCCTTTATGGGCGTAAAGGAAAACGAGCCCATCATCATGGTGCGCAAGGCCTGTCAGCGTGCGCTCGACGAGAATATCGCCAGTCTGCAAAGCGAGTTTGAAGAGTTTCGCGTCAAGATGCCTCTCGTAAGCACCACACCCCTCACAGCCTATGTGGGCATGAAAGAAGGCGTGGACGAAGACACCCGCTTCGAGGTGCTGGAGACTATAGAGAACGAAGACGGCTCGCGCGAGTATAAGCGTGTGGGCATTATCGCTCCCATCGAAAGCCTTATTTGGGACAACCGCTACATGGCAGTTGAGGAAGGCGCACCCACAGCCGGATTGGGATGCACCACCTTTAAGAAAGTGAGCGGCGGCGAATTCATGCCCGGTATGCTCATCCGAGAGATTAAGGACTAAGCGGTCCGATGATAAAAACAACAGCATCTCCTTTTGCTCAGGCAGAAGGAGATGCTGTTGTTATAGGGGCGAGGGGCCTTAGTTGTTCTTGTTCAGTATCACCAAAGCGGCGATGACTCCGGGCACCCATCCTGCGAGGGTCAGCAGAAACACGATGAGGACGGAGCCACATCCTTTGTCGCAGACGGCAAGGGGTGGGAAGATGATGGAGAGGAGTACGCGTAGTAAGGACATTGTAAATATATTTTGAGTGGGACAAAGGGGCGCACGCAGCGCCTCGTTTTTTATATGATGATGCAGGGCTTTTTCTTAGTAGTTACTTTCGCGTTCTTAGTAGTTACCGAATTTTTCTTAGTAG
>CALCHR010000212.1 GCA_937901185.1 uncultured Bacteroidales bacterium | reverse complement strand
CATCTTAGCCACCGGCCACTCCGCCCGCGACGTCTACCGCTACCTCCACAACGCCGGCATCGCCATCGAAGCCAAAGGCATCGCCGTAGGAGTTCGCTTGGAGCATCCCTCAGCCATCATCGACCGCATACAGTACCACAATTCCAACGGACGTGGCAAGTATCTTCCCGCCGCCGAATACAGTTTTGTCACCCAATCGGGCGGCCGCGGCGTGTATAGCTTCTGCATGTGTCCCGGAGGCTTCGTCGTTCCGGCAGCCAGCGGTCCGGAACAGGTGGTAGTGAATGGCATGAGTCCCTCAGGTCGTTCTTCGCGTTGGAGCAACTCGGGTATGGTGGTAGAGACGAGGCCCGAAGATTTAGAAGGCGAGTTGGCTCCGTTTATGCAAGAGGCCATGAACGACGAAACCTTTGCCGCAGCGCATGCCGACAACTGTTTCGACGCCGCCCATCCTTTGCGGATGATGTATTTGCAGGAGGCGATTGAGCGCGCTTGCTGGTTGCAAGGAGGGCGCCGCCAAACCGCCCCGGCACAGCGAATGGCCGATTTTGTCAATCGTCGCTTGAGCAGCGAACTTCCCGCCTCGAGCTATGCTCCCGGTTTGCTCGCCTCGCCGCTCCATTTCTGGATGCCCAAGTTTATTACGTCTCGCCTGCAAGATGCCTTCGGTCAGTTTGGGCGCAAGAGCCGCGGCTTTCTGACCAACGAGGCCGTGCTCATCGCCGCCGAAACCCGCACCTCGGCTCCTGTGCGTATTCTCCGCAACGACGAGACGCTGCAACACGTGGCGCTCGAAGGCCTTTTCCCTTGTGGCGAAGGAGCCGGATATGCCGGCGGCATTGTTTCTGCTGCCATCGATGGCGAGCGTTGTGCTGAGGCCGCTGCAGGCTATATTTCTAAGTAGCAGCAGCATGATGCTGAGGTTGGGACAAACTTTTCACAGGAAAAAGTCCACCCATATCTTTTTTATTTGTAGCTTTGCAAAAACTTAGTATGCAGATTCTATTTATTATCTAAACATATTTATACTATGAAACCAACTCTATTCCTCCTCGCAGCAGGTATGGGCAGCCGCTATGGCGGTTTGAAGCAGCTTGATAGCCTTGGCCCTCACGGTGAAACCATCATGGACTATTCTATCTATGACGCTATCAATGCAGGCTTTGGTAAGCTCGTTTTTGTTATCCGTAAAGATTTCGAAGAAGATTTCCGCCGCATCGTGCTCTCTAAGTACGAAGGCCATATCCCTTGCGAATTGGTGTTCCAGGCTTTGGACGCACTGCCCGAAGGCTTTACCTGTCCTGCCGACCGTGTGAAGCCCTGGGGTACTAACCACGCTGTGATGATGGGTAAAGATGCCATCAAGGAACCGTTTGCAGTGCTCAACTGCGACGACTTCTATGATCGCGACGCCTTCAAGGTGATGGGTAAGTTCTTGAGCGAGCTTCCCGAAGGCAGCACAGGAAAGTATGCCATGGTGGGATTCCGTGTAGGAAACACCCTCTCTGAGAGCGGTACTGTGAGCCGTGGTGTTTGCGAAACCAACGACCAAAACCTCCTCACCAGCGTAGTAGAGCGCACCAAGATTCAGCGCTTCGACGGCGTGGTGAAATACCTCGACGAGAACGAAGAATGGGTTGCCATCCCCGATAGCACTCCCGTTTCTATGAACTTCTGGGGCTTCACCCCCGACTATTTCGAGCACAGCGTTGAGTACTTCAAGACTTTCCTTTCTGATCCTAAGAACATGGAGAACTTGAAGAGCGAGTTCTTTATCCCCCTCATGGTAGATAAGCTCATCAACGACGGCACAGCTACTTGCGAAGTGCTCGACACTACTTCTAAGTGGTTCGGCGTTACCTATCCCGAAGACCGTCCTGAAGTGGTAGAGAAATTCAAGAAGCTCGGCGAAGAGGGCGTTTATCCCGAAAAGATGTTCTAAACATCCTCGCCTTTAGAGATAACAATAAGGGAAGCACTTGTGTAGAAACAGGTGCTTCCCTTTTTTCGTAACCCTTTCCGAAGGTAAAAAATGTCCTTTGTAATTATCTGAAAATCAAGGGCTATTTTTGGCCATTTCTTCGGTAACTACTAGGAAAAATTCGGTAACTACTAAGAAAATTTTGGTAACTACTAAGTTTTCCTAGTAAACGTCTAAGAATTTCTTTTGAAAGAGGAATATTTTTCCGATAGCAGTGTGCCTACTTTTTGTGTCGACAGAAAAGTGTTCTTTATTTCCACTCGCCTACGGCTTGTTCTTTCGGTCGGCTGCCCCTTCATATTGCATGGAGAAGGGAAGTCCGCGGCGCAACATGTCGTGTAGTAAGGGCGCTATCCGCTTTTGGAAAGAAGGCCAGGAGCGGTGGCGCGCTTCGCTCCAACCGGCTTCGGAAAGAGCCAACGCACGGGGGTAGGCCTGATAGAAGAGGCGCTCGGGCGAGGTGATACATTCGCTCCACAGCGTGCCGGCCACTCCGTAGAGATGGTTCTCTTCAAATTTCTTCTCTCTGCCCCATGAAGGCTCAAGGCTGTAGGTTTGCTTCAGCGAGGTGGTGGGCATTCCCCAGTTCACCTCCGGCATGTCGCCGCGGGCCATGGGGTAGTCCAGATAACAATGTTCGCCCGGGCAGAGCATGATGTGTGCGCCGTTGGCCATAGCTGCGTCGATGGCAGCATTGGTCAGTCCGTGGCGCCAGGCAAAGGTGATGCAGCCTTCGGGTATGTTTTTGAAGTCGGTCTCGTACCAGAACATCGGCGTCTTGCCGTGGCGGGTGCGCAGCGTGTCGATGGCACGCTGGAACATATATTCCTGCAAGCGCCAGTTCTCGCTGCGGTCGGTGGTGGTGATGCCGAGGCGCTGCTTGAGGGCTTGGCATTTCTTACAATGCGTCCAGCAGTCGAGCGCAGGATTGCCGGCCTCGTCGCCGCCCAAGTGAATGTAGCGGCTGGGGAATACATCGGCCAACTCGCGGAACACATTTCCCAGAAACTCATATATAAATTCTTCGCCAGGGCACAGCAGTTCGTTGGACACACCACACGTCAGACGGATGGGCACTTGGCGGCTGCCGCAGGTGAGTTGCGGATAGCAGTGGATAGCTGCCACCTCATGGCCGGGCATCTCTATTTCGGGGATAATTTCTACGTGGTAGCGCGCGGCGAAGTCCACCAGTTCGCGCATCTCGGTCTGTGTGTAGAAGCCTGAGGTGGGCAGCAGCATGTCGTCCATGCCCACACGCGAAGCACCCAGCTCCGTCAGCAGCGGATAGGACTTTATCTCGATGCGCCAGGCTTGGTCGTCCACCAAGTGTAGGTGGAGCGCATTGAACTTGTAGCGTGCCATCTCCACGACAAAGTCCTTCAGTGTTTGCAGCGGGATGAAGATGCGGGCAGGGTCTACCATCAACTCACGCATACGGGTGCGCGGTGCATCGACAATCTCGACGGCGGGAAGGCCGGCGCAGATTTCTCCATCGCCTACGATGAGCATCTGCTCCAGTGTCATCAACCCCCAGAACACGGCTTGCGGCGTGCAGCCTTGCAGCGTGATGCCCGAGGCTGACACATTTAATATATAGGCCTCCTCGTTCTCCAAAGAGGGGTTGAGGCTGAGGCGGACAGTGCCTTTTCCGCGTCCGGACTTGAAGGTGGTGCGCTCGGAGAGGATGCGCTTCAAGTGGGTGTACTCGTTTTCCAAACCGTCCTCTACGACGATGCGGCCCACGTTTTTCCAAAGCAGCGGCTCACGGCCGGTGTAGCGCAAAGATTGGGGTGCCGGTGTGAGATAGAGCGAGTCGGGTACCAGGGCGGTGCTTTCTGCTTGGAAGAAATGGCGCCAGCCCTCGGCGGTGCGATAGGCTTTGCGAGCCCCTTTGGGCAGAACGAGTTGGCAACGCTTGGGGTCGATGCCGGCAAAGGTGTTGGCTTGGGCCGTGGGAGGAACGGGCGAGTTGACCACTATACGACGTAGCCCGCAGCAATGGGCAAAGGCGTAAGCGCCCAGTTCGGGCGTTCCCTCAATGCGTAGTTCGCTCAAGCGCTTGCAACCGGAGAATGCCGCAGTGCCTACGGTGCGTAGCGAAGCGGGTAGGCGGAGCGTTTGCAGAGAGTCGCAAGCAAAGAAAGCCTGCGAGCCAATTTCTTCCACACCCTGTGGCAGCAGTATAGTCTGCAGGCGGTGGTGGGAGTAGAGCGCATTCTTAGGAATGACAGGGCAGTTGGCGCGGCTAAGGTCGAGGTGGTTCAGCCTAAAGCAGAGGTCGCGCAGCTGGCGGAAGTCGGAATTGCCGGAGAGGGTAGGTGTGCCGGTGAGGACAATGCTTTTTGCTGCAGCCTTTTGCTCAGGTTGTAGTTGCGAGATGGAGTTCACCTGCTGGGCCTTTGCCGTGAGGAAGGAGCCGATGAGGGCGAGGCTGATAATAAGTACGTGTTGCTTCATAGTAAATAGATGCTACGGGAAAATGATAAGAAAAGACCGGACAAGGGCTACGGGTAGCTACCTGTCCGGTCGTTGTTGTTTCTATTAGATGTTGGCGATGCGCATGATGTCGGCAAATACGCCGGCGGCTGTGACGTCGGCTCCGGCACCATATCCCTGAATGAGCATGGGATATTCTTTGTAGCGCTCGGTGGTGAGCAGAATGATGTTGTTAGAGCCTTCCAAATCGTAGAAGGGATGGCCTAAGCAAATCTCTTCGAGCGCCACGCTGCCCTTACCTTCGGCCCAGCGCGCCACAAAGCGCCAGCGCTTGTTCTCTTCCAAAAGGCGACGGCGCTCCGCTTCGAAGTGAGCATCAAGGGAGGGGAGCTCTTTCCAGAAGTTGTCGAGCGAGCCTTCAAAGAGCGCTTCGGGGATGAAGAGCTTGCGCTCCACCTGCTCGGCCTCTACGCGATAACCGCTCTCACGTGCCAGGATGGTCAACTTACGGATAACGTCCTTTCCGGAGAGGTCGATGCGCGGATCGGGCTCGCTGTAGCCGTTCTCTTGAGCTAGGCGCACGGCTTGACTGAGAGAAATTTCTTCTGAAAGGGTGTTGAACACGTAGTTGAGCGTGCCGCTCAACACGGCCTCTATGCGCAAGATGCGGTCGCCGGAGTTGATGAGGTCGTTGATGGTATTGATGATGGGTAAGCCGGCTCCTACGTTGGTTTCAAAGAGGTATTTCACGCCGCGCTCGCGGGCAGTCTGCTTGAGTTGCTGATAGTTGTCGTAAGAGGAAGATGCTGCCACCTTGTTGGCTGCTACGACCGACACGTTGTGGCGCAGCAATTTCTCGTATTGCGAGGCCACTTCTTCGCTGGCTGTACAGTCAACAAAGACGGAGTTAAAAATATTCATGTCAAGAATCTCGCGCATCATGCGGTCCACACCGCCCGGTCCGCCCTCTTCCATGGCTTGACGATAAACGGCGGGGTCAATGCCGTTAGGGTCGAAGGCTGCGTTGCGGCGGCCGCTGACTCCGACAAGATTGAGTTTCAGCCCGCGCTCCTTCATCAGCAATTCGCGCTGCGAGGCTATTTGCTCCAGGAGGCTCCCGCCTACGGTGCCTGTACCGCAGAGAAAGAGGTTGAGCTCTTGGTGCTCGCTGAGGAAAAAGCTGTCGTGCAGAACGTTCAGCGATTTACGGAGCTGCGTGCGCTCTACGACAAAGGAGATGTTCATCTCGGGCGCTCCCTGAGCCAGGGCGCAGATGCTGATACCATTGCGGCCCAACACACTAAAGAGCTTTCCTGCGATGCCGGGGGTCTGTCGCATACGCTCGCCTACCACAGCCACCGTAGCCAAACCATCGAGCAACTGGGTCTTATTCATAGCCCCGTCGGTAATCTCTTTGGAGAATTCCTCGTCGAGAAGTTGGCACGCTTTGCGGGCGTCGGTGGGCGTCATACAGATAGACGTACTCGTTTCAGAGGAAGTCTGTGCCACCATAAATACGCTGATGCCACCGGAAGCCAGCGTGGTAAAAATGCGGCGGTTCACACCAATCACACCCACCATGGAGGGGCCCGACACCGTTACCATGCTCATCTCGTTGACTGAAGAGATGCCTCGGATAGGACGGTCGGAAACTGCTGCGTCGCGGCTGATGATGCTGCCGGAGGCTTCGGGGTTGAAGGTGTTCTTGACAAAGATGGGTATGTTCTTCACACACACCGGATAAATGGTAGGCGGATAGATCACTTTGGCTCCGAAGTTACAGAGTTCCATAGCCTCGCTATAGCTCAAAGCATCTATGGTGTAGGCAGTAGGAATGACTCTTGGGTCGGCAGTCATAAAACCATCCACATCGGTCCATATCTCAAGCGCTTCGGCTCCGAGGGCTGCAGCAAGAATAGCGGCAGTGTAGTCAGAGCCGCCGCGGCCCAGGTTGGTGGTCACGCCGGTTTGCAAGTCGGTAGAGATAAATCCGCCGGCCACAACGATTTGTCGAGGCTCAGCAAAGGCATCGAGGATGAGGCGGTTGGTGGAATCGAAGTCAACTACGTGTTTGCCATTCTCAAGAGTAGTCTTTATAAAGGTACGCGAGTCGTAGTGGCAGGCGTTATCTATGAGTGCCGCACAAATCAAGGACGACAAGCGCTCGCCATAGGCTACGATGGCGTCGGCGGTCTTGCGAGTCAAGTCTTGGATGAGAAAAACTCCGTGGAGGATGCTTCTCAAATCCTCTAATAGTATATTTATGTCGGAACAAAGTTTGTCTTTCTTGTCGGCGGCTATCACTTCGTCTATCATCTTGAAGTGGCGCTCTGCAAGCAGGTTTACTGCCTCTTTATAGCTTTCATTGCCTTCGGCTGCTTTGGCAGAAATGTCAATGAGCTGGTCGGTGACTCCACCAAGGGCCGAGACGATGACAACCACAGGGCGTGAGGTTGACTCTACAATCTTTTTTACATTGAGAATACTGGCGCTTGAACCAACAGATGAGCCTCCGAATTTTAGAACTTTCATAAGTGTGTGGTTTAGTCTAAGTGGTTGTTCTTACTCTGCTATGGCTTATAGCTTCACCTTCTTTTTACCTGGCTTCGACTCGTTTTGCAGACGGTCAAGGGCTGTCACTACGTAGGTGTATTTCTGCTTGCCTTTTTCGTAAGGAAGTTTGTAGAAGGTGTTGCTGGTGATGCCGACAATATGAGCAGGGTCGTCGAGATTTATTTTCTCTTTCTTCGCAAAGCGATATACTACATATTGCTTGGCGATATCCATTTCGCCGGCCTTCTTTGCTTTAGGAGCAGTCCAGAATAAATAATAGCCGTCCTCCATCCAGATAGCTTCAAGCTTCTTTGGCTTGCCCGGAGCCTTATCGTCGATGAAGGGCATCTCAGGCTGGAGTGCCGGATAGCGGTGGTAGTTTTTGCGTAGCTCAGTGGCGTATCCGCCCTCATCGCGTACGGCTGCAGCAGAGTACCATAGGCAACTGCCATCTATGCCGTGGAGCGTTCGCTGCAGGCGGAATTTTTCTTCCATCTGGTTTTTGTGGGGCTGCTTCAAGTCCTTGGCTTTCACGGTGCGCTCTATGTCTTGGCCGATGATAAGTGGGCGGCGTGAGGCATATTGTGACCACCAATGAATCAAGCAATCATAGTCTGCGGCCTTGTGTCCAATCTCCCAGTAAATTTGTGGGATGTTGTAGTCCACCCATCCTTCTTTGATCCAAAGGAGTACGTCGGCGTAGAGGTCATCGTAGTTTTGCAGGCCTTTGGTCTTGCTACCCGGAATGTTAGAGCCTACTTTCAGGTTGTGGTAGATGCCGAAGGGAGAGACGCCAAATTTTACCCAGGGTTTAACGGCTTTGATAGAGTCGTTCAGCATTTCTATAAAGAGGTTTACGTTGTGGCGGCGCCAATCGTCGCGGTCGTCAAAGTTGCCTTTGTATTTCTGGAAGGTAGCATCGTCGGGAATCTCAAGACCGCCGGCAGGATAGGGATAAAAATAGTCGTCGATGTGCAGACCGTCTACGTCGTAGCGGCGCACAATGTCGGAAGCTACCTGACAGATGTAGGTTCGGTTTTCAGGTAGTCCGGGGTCAAATAGTAGTAGCCCGTCGTAAGAGAAAAAGCGTTCCGGATTTTTTACATAAGGGTGTCTTCCTGATAGCTTTGAAGTGCCTTTGGTTTTAGCTCTGTAAGGGTTAATCCAGGCATGGATTTCCATGCCGCGCTTGTGACATTCTTTTACCATCCAGGCCAGGGGGTCCCAGTAGGGATTGGGCGCTACTCCCTGTGTGCCGCTGAGAAAACGGCTCCAAGGCTCGTAGGGGCTTTCATAAAGGGCATCGGCCTCGCCGCGCACTTGGAAGAGAATGGTGTTGACACCGCAGTCTTGCAACTTGTTGAGCTGGTTGGTCAGATTGGCCTGCATCGTTTCGCGGCTCATACCTTGAAATTGTCCATTGATAATTTGTATCCACGCACCGCGGAATTCTCTTTTAGGAGCAGATTCTGCTTTTACGAAGGAGCCTGCAAGGCAAAATAGGAGGAGCAGCGAAAATATTTTCTTCATAAGTGGTAGAAGGAGGGTGTGAGGTAAAAGAATGGTTTATTTATCTGTGAATTATTTATGGCATCGGCAGCCGTCGAAACAATAGGTGCAGAGCTTGCACTTAGGAAGTCCGATGGCCTTGACAAGAGTTTCGAGTTTGCTGAACTGCAGGGAGGTAAGCCCAAGCCGTTCGCGTAGAATCTCTACCATCTTGTTGTATTCGGGCGAACCCGTCTGGGCATATTTGTATAGGTCCTTGAAGTCCGGCCCCTCTATCTCTTCAATGATGCGGCGGGTGATGAGTTCGGAGTCGCTTTTCTGTGATGTGAATCCAATGAACGGGCAGCTGTATACAAGGGGAGGACAAGCGATGCGCATGTGTACTTCTTTGGCGCCATCGTCGAAGAGCACCTTTACGTTGTCGCGGAGCTGCGTGCCGCGTACGATGCTGTCGTCGCAAAAGAGGATGCGCTTGTCGCGAAGCATGGCTTTGTTGGAGATGAGCTTCATTTTTGCTACGAGCGAACGCATGTCTTGGTTCACAGGGGTAAAACTGCGCGGCCAGGTAGGTGTGTATTTCGAGATGGCTCGGTGGTAAGGCTTGCCCGAACTGTTGGAGTATCCCAAAGCCATGCCGACGCCTGAGTCGGGGATGCCGCAAACGCAGTCCACTTCCGTTGGATCTTCTTCGCCCATCAGGCGGCCGCATTCAAAGCGCACTTGTTCCACATTGCGCCCTTCGTAGGTGGAGGTGGGGAATCCGTAGTACACCCACAAGAAAGAGCAAATCTGCATCTCTACAGATTTGCTCTTACTTATTTATAACGGGGTTGTTTGTTCTCCCCAGCAGATAATCAACGGACACATTTTCTCCGGGGCCGATGAAGGATTCTATTTCATAATCCAGGTTGGTGAAGGCCGTGCTTTCGGTGGTGGCAGCATAGGCGCCATCTTTTTTTCCTATGACAATGGGTGTGCGGCCCCATTTGTCGCGGGCGGCGATAATGCCGTCTTCTGTAAGCAGCAACATGGAGCAGGAGCCCTCAATGTTGTTGAACACGTTCTCGATGCCCTCTACAAAATTCTTGCCTTGGATGATGAGCAGGGAGATGAGTTCTGTCTGGTTGGTCTTGCCGGAAGACAGCTCGGCAAAGTGCATATTCTGCTTGAGCAGTTTTTCGGTGAGCTGCTCCATGTTGTTCACCTTGGCCACGGTCACTATGGCAAAGCGCCCTAAGTGGGAGTTGATTACCAAAGGCTGGGCGTCGGTGTCGCTGATGATTCCTATACCGGAAGTGCATCCTTTGAATCGGCCGAGAGTAGATTCAAACTTTGTGCGGAAATAAGAACTCTCCAGGTTGTGGATGGAGCGAGTGAAACTCTTTTCTGTGTTGTTGTACATGGCCATACCGCCACGACGGGTTCCCATGTGGGAATTGTAGTCTGTTCCGTAAAATAAATCGGCTACAGATTCTTGGGTTGAAACGGTACCAAAAAAACCTCCCATAAATGTTTTTGTTTATTAAATATATGTGCAAAGATAATGCTTTCTTAGAAAAATAGGTTTGGCCAAAGCGCTATTTATGGATTTTTGGAAGAAAAAATATGCCACTTGATGGGAAGAAGAGAACTCAAGGGTTTCCTTAAATGGGTTTTGCTACTCTTGCTGCTACATCACTTTGGTTTGCATCTCCGAGTTTTGTAGCAAAAATTTCAAGCGCTTGACACAAAAATTTCAAGTGCTTGACATAAAAGTTTCTTGCGCTTGAAACTACAGTGTCAAGCGCAAGAAACTTT
>CALCHR010000211.1 GCA_937901185.1 uncultured Bacteroidales bacterium | reverse complement strand
GAAATTCACCTAGCTTTTACCTAAGAAACGCCCGAAAATCACTATTGATTTTCAGGCGCTTACAAAACGAGAATGGGACACCCTGCGGAGTGTCCTATTCTTACTATGTTCAAACTGCGGCAGCAGGCCGCTGAGGGAAAAGGCTTAGGCTTGTTGCAAGCGAGCGATGGCCTCGTCGAGGGTGAGCACGCTTTGCTCGCCGGAAAGCATGTCTTTCAGTGCGATACGGCCTTCGTTCATCTCTGTCTCGCCCACGAGCGCCACGAAGGGCACTTGCTGCGCGTTGGCATAAGCCATCTGCTTCTTCATCTTCACACTATCCGGATAAACCTCTGTGGCAATACCGGCACGGCGGCAGGCGGTGGCCAACTTGAGGCAGTGGGCCGCCTCGCGCTCGCCGAAGTTGATGAAGAGCAGGCGGGTGGCGCTGGTTGCGTCTTTGGGATAGAGTTCGAGCTGGTTGAGCACGTCGTAGATGCGGTCGGCACCGAAGGAGATGCCCACACCGCTGAGGCCGGGCAGGCCGAAGATGCCGGTGAGGTTATCGTAGCGACCGCCGCCGGTGATGGAGCCGATTTGCACATCGAGGGCCTTTACCTCGAAGATGCAGCCGGTGTAGTAGTTAAGACCGCGCGCCAGCGTAAGGTCGAGCTCGATGGGGTTGCGCAAGTCGTCGAGCGCAGAGAGCACGAACTCCACTTCGTCGCAGCCCTTGAGGCCCGTTTCGCTCTCGGCCAGCACGGTGCGCATGGTCTGCAACTTCTCGGCATTGGTGCCGCTGAGCGAGATGATGGGCTGGAGTTTCTCCACAGCCGCATCGTCGAGGCCCACGCTGCGCAGCTCTTCGTTCACCTTGTCGAGGCCAATCTTGTCGAGCTTATCGATGGCCACGGTGATGTCTACTATCTTGTCGGCAGCGCCTATCACTTCGGCAATGCCGGTGAGGATTTTGCGGTTGTTAATCTTGATGCAGACGCGGATGCCAAAGCGGGTGAACACCTCGTCTACTATCTGCATCAACTCCACTTCGTTGAGCAGAGAGTCGGAGCCTACGACGTCGGCATCACATTGGTAGAACTCGCGGTAGCGACCTTTCTGCGGACGGTCAGCACGCCATACGGGTTGTA
>CALCHR010000210.1 GCA_937901185.1 uncultured Bacteroidales bacterium | reverse complement strand
GCCAATCGCCAAAGCGTAGTCCAGTCCAACAAGCGACAATGAACAGGTCCCGTGTTTCCTCTACCTTTGCTTTATCGCCGACAACTGCCTTGACCGCTTCATCCTCAAAGTTGATAGCGTACAAGCGATTTATTTCTTCCTCTGTGAGATAGATGTTTTCAACATCTTGGCATTTGGTGGTGTAGGAGTGATAGCACTTGTCTATCTCAATGTTGTTAAGTTCTGCCTCTTTCAACCATACCTTTATTATGCTGAATGTGCTTGCAATGGTATTTGCTGAATACTCTTGTCCCAACAACCAAGCAGTCAAGCGTTCTTCAAGGCGATTGTCAAACAGTTGCCAAGTAAAAGCAAGGTGATTGTCGTTACAGAACTCTTGCAAGCGTTTCAAGGCGTGCAATGGTTGTAGATTGTACCGCTGACTATCTTGCGTTGGGTTGTCTTGTTTACCATTTGCTTTTTGCGTTCAATGTAGTCTTGTATGAATGTTAAAGGTCTTTTCTTGATGTCGGTTTCCTTGCCATTGATTTTGTTCTTGAGGTAGTTCTCAAAGTTCTCTTTCGTGTGTTCAAGTATGCCCTCTGTGGTTGCCTTTGCGTATTCATCGCAGTAGGAGAGTATCTGTTTCAGTTCCTTGTTCACTCCTTTATTATAGCGTAACTGAACTGCTCCAATGCTTGTGTCCTCTGTTGCCTTTTCGCCTACTTGTGTTCTTGTTGTCTTTAACCAATACTGTGGCTCAATGAGTAGTTTAGTAAAGACTCTTGCTCTTTGCTTGTCGATTGTAGTTGTCAACCAAATTTGAGATTTGTTGCCTACAGATTTGAGATTGAAATTGACTCTCATAGTAAATTTACGGTCTATATAAAAAATATTTTCTACCATATAAAAACTGTTTTTGACTCATTATTTTCTAAAGTATATGGGTGGCATATAGAAAAGTCAAGGGGCAAAAGCAATTTTTTTTAATTTTTTTTCAAAGGTATCTGGAAAATCTCATTTGCTCAAATGGTGGCAACTGCTACTGGTGTCAAAAACTGGTGTCAATTTACATTTATTAGCTATTATGTTAAAAATCCCTCCAGAGAGGTCTGGAGGGTATATATCAATGAAATAACCTCTGCTTTTTGAGGGCAGAGGTTATTCAAATATGCTTTAAAAGGGGTTTTTATTACTCCCACTCTATGATATTTAGAAATAAAAATAACCCCTCCGTATAGTTTTAAGAACGGAAGGGCTATTTTGTATTGAGAGCTTCCGGGGCCTGGGCTCTGTTTTTATGCTATGAGCTTTTGGGCCAGCGCTTTGAGTGCTTCTTGGTCTGCGGACTTCATGGCTGCGCGGAGTGAGAGTAGCGGGGCAATGACTTCTATGTCTTTCATCTCTCCCAGCATTTGCTGCATGACGCGTCCGGCTGTGGGGCTCCATGAGCCGTTTTCAATAAGGGCTACTTTGCGGTTGCGCAGACCTTTGGCGTGGAGTGTGTGTAGGAATTTATGCATTGGAGGGAAGACGGAGGCGTCGTAGCTCGATGCAGCAAAAACTAAGCTCTCAGCGTGATAGGCTTGGCTTACGGCTTCGGATATTGGTGTGCGGCAGAGGTCTAAAAGAACCACGCGCTCGCCAGGGATGCCTTCTTCCAATAGCCGGTTGTGAAGATAGGTGGCGGCTTCGGCTGTGTGACCGTGGATAGAGGCGTGGGCTATCAAGATTGTTCCTATCTCGGGGCGGCATTGACTCCATGCATCGTAGAGGGATACGTATTCTCCTAGGTCTGTGCGGAGCACGGGGCCATGGAGGGGACAAATAGTATTTATGGGGAGGGTGGCTACTTTTTTGAGAAGTGTCTGAACGGGGACGCCATATTTCCCGCAGATGTTGGTGTAGTAGCGACGTGCCTCGGAGGCCCAAAGGGTGGGGGTGATGTCCTTGGGAGTGTGTACCAAGGCTCCGAAAGTGCCAAAAGCGTCGGCAGAGAAGAGCACCTGCTGGCTTTCTTCGTAGACGGTCATCACTTCGGGCCAGTGGACCATTGGGGCCATGATGAAACGAAGAGTCATGCTGCCCAGGGGAAGCACGTCGCCTTCGCCTACGGTGAGCAGGCGAGAGGGGAGAGAGTCGTCTTCAAAAAACTGGGGAAGCATTTGCGCTGCACGCTCTGTGCATACTATCTGCAATGAAGGGTAGCGATGGCAGATGGCTGCAATTCCGGCAGAGTGGTCCGGTTCAAGGTGTTCGACGATGAGATAGTGGGGAGTGCGACCCTGCAGTTCGGTTTCGAGGTTGGCAAACCAGCTATCGAGGTAGCGACGGTCTACGGTGTCTATGATGGCTATGGCATTGTTATCTCCAAAGAGCAGGTAAGAATTGTAAGAGATGCCATGGGGGACGGGATATTGATTTTCAAACAAATCTATGCTGAGATCGTCTACCCCTATTTGTCGGATGGTGGGAGAAATGTGTTTTGTGTTCATATCAAAATAATTTGTTTAGTTAAAAAATGAGCGAGAGGAATTTGTTAATGTATATCCCTCTCGCTCTGTTAAGTTTGAAAGGGCTATGCGGCTATAGCCCTACATGAGGGGTTATTTTATAAGCACTTTTTTTCCATCAACGATGTAAAGCCCTTGGCTTGGCTGTTCTACGCGACGTCCCTGTAAATCATAATAGAATCCGGTTGAAGCCGTGGGATACGTTTTGTTGGAAATAATGCCTGTGATGTACTTATCTTTGTTAAGCGCATAATTGCCAAAAGTGATATCCTCAATGGTGAGTGGCAAATAGACAATACTATAGCCTCCGGGTTCTTCTTCAAAGAGGAAACCGATGCGGTGGTCGTGTTGTAAGGCCATGGTAGAATAGGCAGAGCCAAGTTTTGAGACTTGCAATCCTTTGGTCCAATTAGATGCCAGGGCTGTTACATTGTTGTAAACAGAGGCAGGTATTTCTTTATAGAAGATACCCACATTGGCTCTGGAAGAGGCAAAGGGAACAGACTGCAGAGCTAGGGTGACGGGTTGATTGTCGCTTTTGCGGATAGCCTCAACAAGCATGATTTCTCCGTTGGTGGAGTTACCCACTGCGATGCCGGAGTTGCTACCGTTAGAGGTGACGGCGCCAAGCCATCTACCTTTACCGTTTTCAACATCGCTATATTTGTAGATATTGAACACGCGACCAGATGTGCGGCTGCTAAGTATCACACTGCCGTCGGGCATTTCCTCGCACTTAGGCTCATCGCCTCCAGTGGCAGGGCGGTCGTCTACGGTTCCAAGGATGTGCCAAGAGCGACCAAAGTCGTCAGAGTAGATAACACGGTTGCCTTGGTTTTTGGTCCAAACGGAGCAGTAGAGACGATAGTAGTCTTTCACCTTAACAATACGGCTTTGACAGATGCGGCCTGAACCAATGAATAAGGATTGAACAGTGGGAGTTCCGTTTTTTACAAAGAGAGGATAGATTGTTTCAGTCACTTCTTCGGGTTCGCTCCATTCCCATTTGCCGGTGTTCTCATTGAGTGTACCATAGATACGAGCTACACGGTTGGGGTTGCTTTCCGGTGAGTTGGGGAGGTAGTTTCCGTTCCAGCAAACAGTATATCCACAGACCATCATTACAAGGATCTCGTTTCTTTCAGCATCTGCTACTACAGCAGCATCGCCAAATCCGGTTTTCCAAACGCCCTCTTTGTTACCAATGCCAAGGCCGTTAGCGAGCATAAATTCTTTACCCCAGGTCTCTCCTTGGTCGGTAGAGATGCGGCATTTGATATCCACTTCTCCATAGCCGATATCGCTACCGCAGGGACGATTGTCGGAGATGGCAATGATGTCGCCATTGAAAGCTTGGGCTATAGCTGGGATACGATAGGGCTTGCCGTAAATGTCGGGAGTGTGATAAAGGTATTGGCCTGTTTCTGGGGCTACGTTGAAGATTGTAGAGATAGTTTTTGAGTCGTTTCCTACGGAGATTGTTACACTCTCTGCCGGGTTGCCGTCTACAATGAAACCACCCAAACGGAATCCACGATAAGACTTTTCTTGTGTGAGTATCACTTCGGCACCTTTGCGTAGATAATAGGTAGCTTCAATGGCTTCGGTGTTAGCCGCAACACGACTTGTAGTTTTTACTCCATCGATGGAGAAAGCAAGGTCGCCGGCCCAAATGTTGTTTTCTGCATACGGATTCTCGCCTTCAATTATGGTGGTCATTTTCATACCTTCGGTCACTACTTCAAAGTTCCACAAACTACCATTGTCATTGGCATTGTAGAGTTTCAAAGGAGAGTTGGGGCCTCCGTAAGAGTTGATGCTCATATTGGTGTTGCTAGCAGGAGTGATGGCATAGAAACCATTCTTTGCCACAAGTTTCCATTGGCATGCAGAACTTGCGGCAACTAATTTGGCCGGAGTAGCTTCAGAGGTGTTGGCTACGTGGAGTGCATATTGTTCGCCAGCAGCGCGATTGTAAATTTTCACCCCTTTACTTTCTGAGCCAACGAGACACCAAAGTTGCTCTTCATCAGTCATATCAATATCCATAGATTGAGTGGTACGTTTGGTATAGTCTGTTTCAGAAGAGGCTACAAAACCTGCAGCGTCATTGCTGTCGTTCTTCCATAATATACGTACCCAGTTTTCGCCGTAGCTTTTGCTATAGATATTCACAGCAACATCCTCTTTCTCTTCAAAAGGAAGTACATAGTAGTCGCTAGAATAGGTCTCGTTATAATAACCAGCGATATTGGCTTGGTCGAAACCAGAGGCATTTTTTACTACCAGATAATTAGAACCAGAGATTGGGGCCTTCATCGTGAAGCATCCTTCGTTGACTACTTTTTGACTTCCTACTGTGGTATCAAGAGTCCAACCATAAGCGCTGGTTCCTAAAGCTTTCCATACAAAATATTTTCCGGTAGATATGTTTACAAAGTCATAGGTGTTGTTGGTGTTGGCCACACACTTCCAACCATAAATATTATTCTTGGCGGCAGAAGAACCAAAGCCTACGCTGCCTCCATTGTCGTAGAAGAAAACGTCACCCTTTTGGTGCTTGTTGCAGAGATAATAGGTCTTTCCTACGACGGGAAGATTAGGATCAACAACTTCTTCGGGAGTTTCTTCTTCCTCTACAGCTTGGATGCTATACTTGCAGCCAGTGTCGTCTGTGTTGGTACCATCTCCCCAGTTGTAAACTTTCCAGCCTAATTGTGCATTGTTAGTTTGGTTGAACTGAACATTGCCACTTGTGATGATAAAGTAACCTACTTCGTTGGCTGGGCTTAATGTCCAACCTTTATTGGGAGATGTGGATTGGGTTTTGAGAGCGGTGTTGTTATTACTATTGGGAGATATAAATGTACCATCAGCGCTGTTTACAATGTCAAAACTGCCATCGGTGCGAGTTACAAATTTCCAATAAGAAGCTTTTGAAACCGAGGTTTCGCCTACCATATCGGCATTAGCACCATGAGATGTGGCGTATCGATTGCCGCGAAGAGGAGTGCTTAGTGTATAGAAATATTCTTTTGTGCCATTGCTAACTGTGGGCTGAATAAGTTTTGCTTTAGCTAAAGACGCATTAAAGTCTTTTATGGCATTGTCTAAATCGGCAAGTTGCTGAAGGCGTTCACTCTCAGATAGTTCTTGTGAGAGTGTTGCCTGTATGTTGGCTATTGTTGCATCAAGTTCGGTTGCAACTTCTTCGCTGTAATATCCGGGTTGGTTGCGGACTTTGCTATTGCGCAGCTTCTTTGCTTCAGAAATTTTTGCAGCTACATTCTCGGCTGCATTATCCATGCATTGATTGGGGGAATAGATAAGGTCCTCAACTGCAGCCACACCTTTGGTATCTGTGAAAACACAAGTGAACATCCATTTGTCAAGTCGGGTAGCAGCATTGATATAAGGTAACTTCAAGAATACAAAATTCCACCCTTCTTTTAATTCGACCTGTATGGGTTGTCGAGCAGGGAAATTCTCATTCTTCAATGTAACTTCTTTGCTGCTGATAGAAACACCACTATTCTGATAAGAAGGAGCCGGAATTTCTTTGTTGTTTATCCAGATCTTAGAACCCATTAAGTCCCAATTTCCCACAGAGGGAGCAGGGTCTTGCTCTGAACGACTATAGTTTTGGAATTCTATTTGTGCGCCAACAGTTTGAGCTTTAGGAGAATACACATAAGTCCAAGCATAAGCTGTTTGGTTGTAAGCCGGAGCCGCATAGTAGGCGTTGATAATGCTTTCACCCCAAGTGTGACGCAGATAAATACCGGCACCGGTAACCATTCCGGTGTTGTAGGTCGTACCATTATAAGTATAAGTGTCGGGAAGAACATTGTTGCTTTCCATTTGTTCTTCGGGAGGGAACACTGCTGCAATATTTCCATTGTTGGGGAATGCATCAGATATGCGCCAGCGTACATTGGTTTGCTTTACATAGGGAATGGGTTGTTCTTTCAGAGAATGAGCCTTATGGAATAAGAAACGAGTTTCCCAATCCAAGAAGTCGTTGTATTCTTCTCCGTTAGAGGGCAGCATTACTCCACCACCAAAATTCGTACCTCCTTTTGTGCCATTGTCAATGTAGCGTTTGCCGCCTCCCTGCCAAGCGCGGCTGGTAGAAGCTATGACGTTTGCAAAAAAGTTGTTCTGGGCAATAATATCTTCTTGCGACTCAAGTTTGCGGTCATTCCACATACCAGAGATGGTTCCAGAGATAGTTTCGTCTCCTTTCTCTTTATAATAGATAGTACTTTTGTAGATGCCCACGAGGTCTGCAAAGACATCAAAGTGGTTGGTGTAGTTGTAACGGCAGTCAATATTATATTTACCGCTGACAGATGTACCACTGGTGCTCCATAACTGACACATATCGGCATTAGTGTTGCTACCAGAAACTCCGGATATGGGATTCCAAACCATACATCTTTTACCCACATTGTTCTTTACATAATTGATCATCTCATTTACGTATTCAGCTGTAGTGGCTTTCTCGTCAGCGCCGATGTGAATGTAAGGCGCACGGTCAAAAACAAGTCCTACTTCATCTAGGATTTTTTTCAGGATTACTTTGCCTTGAGCACTTTGCATGTCTACTCCCATAGCTCTCTTGAAAGCTTCAGAGTGGCCGGGCATATCTATTTCCGGAATGATGAACACACCTCTTTCGTAGGCATATTCTTGCACCTCCTTACATTCTTCTTGGGTGTAGAATTTGCCTTCGTGGCGCGTCATGTTCTTGCTCAACGTCAATTCGGGATAGGCTTTTACCTCAAAACGCCAGGCTTGGTTTTCTGTGAAATGCCAATGGAAAGTGTTTACCTTGAAGCGGGATAACAAATCAATGTGTTTTTTGATAGTGGCCACGTCAATGTATGATCTTCCTATGTCGTGCATGAAGCCACGCAACTTAAAGGCCGGCCAGTCTGTGATTTTTACAAATTCAAGATGGATACCTGTGGCGTCATATCCTTCAGCCAACTGGGTTAGAGTCTGAGCCGCGCGTGTTACGCCTATTTCTGTCATAGCTGTGATTCTGACACCATTTGAAGATACTTCAATCGTGTAAGCCTCATTGTCATAACCGGCTAAATCATGGTTGTGAGAGCCGGAAATGCTGTTTACCATTTCTACTACCACATGCCCAGTCGTAGCTTCCGCATTAAACGTGACATCGGTAATGCCGAACTCATTGAAAAATCTCTTTAGGGTAGGATTTTCTTTAATACCTGCAATCGTTATGCTACTTTTCTCAGGAATGGAATAAGTCCCTTCCGATAACGTTTCTATCTTTTGAGGGATAGGCAAAATGTGATTCTTCTTTGCTTCCACCGGTGCAAAACACCCAATGAATGAAGAAAGGAGAATAGAAAAAAAGATTTTTTTCATAATGTAATAATATAATAGTTTGATTTTTTATTACTTATAACTTGTTTGTTTACTTTTTTATGTAAATGCCATGTTAGCTTATTTTGCAAAGATAAAGATTTCCGCTGAGCGAGTAAAATTATAAATAGAATATTTGTGAATGGTATTTTCAAATCTGAAGAAAATTTCAAGCAGTTGACACAAAAATTTCAAGCGCTTGACACTCGAGTGTCAAGCATAGTTGACACAGAAATATCAATTATATAAATTCTTTTTAACACAGCTAGTCGGCATAGAAAACCATGTCATTATTTCTTTCCCTATTAAGCGCAGAATGAATGCCTAATATAAAGCGAGTTAGTTTGACTCTGTTTAGCTAAATCCACAAGTCTTGATACCCATAATTTAAGAATATGGGATTCTCAGATGGTGAAAGTATAAAAATCCACTAATAAAAAAGAAGAGGATAGGTAACTATTGAATATTTTCTCTTAAATTTGCAGTCATATTTATATAATCTACAATAAAATTATCTGTTTATGGTTTTAGATGCTTTAACAGCCGTGTCTCCAATTGATGGACGTTACCATGGTAAGACCGAGACATTAGCTCCATTCTATTCAGAGTATGCCTTGATGAAATATCGCGTACAGGTAGAAATTGAATATTTTATTTCTCTCTGCGAATTGCCGTTGCCCCAATTGGTAGGCTTTGATGCTGCTTTGTTCGACAGATTGAGAGCTATTTATAATAACTTCTCTTTAGAAGATGCCAAGCGCGTAAAGGATATCGAATCGGTAACTAATCACGATGTAAAGGCTATTGAATATTTCATCAAAGAAAAGTTTGATGAGATAGGCGGATTAGATAAGTTCAAGGAATTTATACATTTTGGCTTGACCTCGCAGGATATCAATAATACCTCTATCCCATTGATGCTAAAAGATTCTTTGGAGCAGGTTTATCTACCATTGTTGGAAGAATTGATAGCTCAGTTGGATGAATATGCAAATGAATGGGCAGACATCTCTATGTTGGCCAAGACACATGGCCAACCGGCTTCTCCTACCAAACTTGGTAAAGAGGTTAAGGTCTATGTATATCGTTTGCAGCGACAATTGGATTTGTTGAAGCAAGTGCCCATCACAGCCAAGTTTGGTGGTGCTACCGGAAATCTTAATGCTCACAATGTGGCATATCCCAATTTTGACTGGGCCAGTTTCACCAATCAGTTTGTAGCTAACAAGTTGGGTTTGCAAAGAGAAGAGTATACAACTCAGATTAGTAACTATGACAATTTGAGCGCAATGTTTGATGCCATGAAACGTTTGCATACCATTGTCTTAGATTTGGACAGAGACTTTTGGCAATACGTTTCAATGGAGTACTTCAAGCAGAAAATCAAAAAAGGCGAGGTTGGCTCCAGTGCCATGCCTCACAAGGTGAACCCCATTGATTTTGAAAACTCAGAAGGTAACTTAGGTTTGGCAAATGCAGTATTGGAGTTCCTAAGCCGCAAGTTGCCGGTATCTCGTTTGCAGCGCGATTTGACAGACTCAACTGTGGTACGCAATATCGGTGTCCCTATGGGGCATGCGGTGATTGCTTTTAGCAGTACAATTAAGGGCTTGCGCAAACTCTTGCTGAACAAGGAACGTATAGATGCCGACTTGGATTCATGCTGGGCAGTAGTGGCCGAAGCTATCCAAACGGTTTTGCGTCGTGAAGCCTATCCTCACCCCTATGAAGCGCTTAAAGCATTGACAAGAACCAACGAGACTATCACGAGCGAAAGCATCCACAACTTTATTGAAACCTTAGAGGTAAGCGATGCCGTTAAGCAAGAACTGAAAGCCATTACTCCGCACAACTATACCGGAGTATATTAAAAATAATATTTTAATAGCCGTGAGGCTATAATACAGTTACAACATGTACAAGAATTTTAGAGACAAGAATGAAGGCCGCAAGTACAATGGAGGCCAAGGAGGCGATGCGCCTCGTCAGCGCTTTGAGCGTAGAGAAGGAGGGATAAATAATCGTGGATATGCTCCGCGTTCTGCCGGAGGTTCCTCAGGTCGGGAACGCTCCTTTGAAAGAAGTGCTTCTCATGGAGAGAGAAACTATGAACATCGGGATTTTCAGCCTCGTTCTCAGCGTCCTACTTTTAAGAGTGGAGGATTTACGTCTGAGCGTCGCTTTGAAAGACCACGCTTCGGAGAAGATGCTATGAGAGAAAATAGAGAATCTCATTCTTCTAAAGATTTTTATGTTCACAGAGAGTCTAACTCAACTCCTTATGGAAAAGGACGACGCACTTCTGATTACAACCCCAATGCAAAATACAGCCACAAGAAGAGACTAGAGTATAAAGAGGCTAACTTCGATCCTAACCAGCCGTTGCGCTTGAATAAGTTTTTGGCAAATGCCGGAGTTTGTTCTCGCCGTGATGCCGATAAATATATAGCCGCTGGTGTGGTAAGTGTAAATGGAGAAATTGTAACAGAGCTAGGAACGAAAGTCTTGCGCACTGATGTTGTAAAGTTCCACGACAATGCTATTAAGCCGGAAAAGAAAGTATATGTTTTGCTGAATAAGCCCAAAGGTTATGTCACTACTAGCGAGGACCCCCAGAACCGTAAGACTGTGATGGACCTTGTAGCAAATGCATGCCCTGAGCGAATCTATCCAGTAGGACGTCTTGACAGAAACACAACAGGTGTCCTCTTGCTCACCAATGATGGAGAGTTGGCCTCTAAACTGACACACCCGAAATTCTTGAAGAAGAAAATTTATCATGTATATACAGATAAAAATGTAACAGCTGCCGACATTCGTCGTATTGCAGAAGGCGTTACATTAGAAGATGGCGACATCAAGGCCGACGCTATTGAATATGCAAGCCCTACAGATAAAAAACAAGTAGGTATTGAAATTCATAGTGGTAAGAATCGCATCGTACGTCGTATTTTTGAGAGCCTAGGCTATCAAGTGATAAAACTTGACCGCGTATATTTTGCAGGCCTCACCAAGAAAAATCTTCAGCGTGGCGATTGGCGTTTCTTGACAGAAAAGGAACTCAATATGTTACGTATGGGGGCTTACGAATAAAGTATATACATATTATAGAAACTCTATCAATACATATATTTATATAAATATGGAAACGATTAAACGAACCAGAATAGTCGAAGCCCTTGCCCGTAAAGACTATGGCTCCACCATTGTAGTCAAAGGATGGGTACGCACCCGTCGTGGCAGTAAAGCTGTCAACTTCATAGCTCTCAACGATGGCTCTACCATTAAGAACATTCAGATAGTCGCCGATGTTGATAAGTTTGATGCCGAAGTGTTAAAGCAAATCACCACCGGAGCTTGCCTTAGTGTTTGCGGTACGTTGGTGCAAAGCCAAGGTGCTGAGCAGAGCGTAGAGATTCAAGCCGAAGAGATTGACGTGTTGGGCACTTGCGGTTCAGACTACCCGATGCAAAAGAAAGGTCAGACATTTGAATATATGCGCCAACATGCCCACATGCGTTTGCGTACCAACACGTTTGGAGCAGTCTTCCGCATACGCCACCACATGGCAATGGCTATCCATAACTATTTCCACCAACACGGATTCTGTTATTTCCATACCCCGATAATAACAGCAAGCGACTGTGAGGGCGCAGGACAAATGTTCCAGGTCACAACAAAAAGCCTCGACAACCCCACGCGTACACCGGAAGGCGCCGTTGATTATAGCGACGACTTCTTTGGTAAGCCTACCTCGCTCACAGTGAGCGGACAGCTCGAAGGCGAACTTGGAGCTACAGCCTTGGGAGCAATCTATACTTTTGGTCCCACATTCCGCGCCGAAAACTCCAACACCCCGCGCCACCTCGCAGAGTTTTGGATGATAGAACCGGAAGTAGCTTTTGCCGACATCACAGACAATATGGACTTGGCAGAAGACTTTATCAAGTACTGTGTACGTCATGCTTTGGAACACTGCAAGGACGACCTTGAGTTCTTGAACAAAATGATAGACCCCACTCTTATTGAGCGTCTCCATTTTGTGGTGGACCATGACTTTGTTCGTCTCAGCTATACCGAGGGTATTGAAATCTTGGAAAAGGCGATTGCGAATGGTCGTAAATTCGAATTCCCTGTACATTGGGGAACAGACCTTTCAGGAGAGCATGAACGCTATCTCGTAGAGGAGCATTTCAAGAAACCGGTTATTCTGACCGACTATCCAAAGGATATCAAGGCTTTCTATATGAAGCAAAATGCTGACGGTCGCACTGTGCGTGCTATGGATGTGCTCTTCCCGCAGATTGGAGAAATAATTGGAGGTTCCGAGCGCGAGGAAAGCTATGACAAACTGATGGCCCGCATTACAGAGCTAGGCATCCCCATGAAAGACATGTGGTGGTATCTTGACACTCGTCGTTTTGGAACTTGTCCTCACAGCGGATTTGGTCTTGGCTTTGAGCGCCTCATTTTGTTCGTAACAGGTATGCAGAACATCCGTGATGTAATACCTTTCCCACGTACTCCCAAGACTGCAGAGTTCTAAGAAATACAGAATAAAAAGGAATAGGAAAGCGGGTATGTCCATCAATGGACATACCCGCTTTCTCGTAGTATTCTATTTTGTAGTTTCTTGAACCTAAAAAAAGATTTTGTAAGTTGTTGATAACCAGTAGTCATTTTTGGCTATTTCTTCGGTAAAAGCTAGGTGAAATTCGGTAACTACTAGATTTACCTAGCTTTTACCTAAATTCTCCTAGATAAAGCAGAAGAAAAACCGGGGTAGGTCTCTTTGAAAAATCGCGGGGATAAAACAAGTATCTGGAATTATTTTTCTGCTGCACAAAGTTTATTATTGGTTGGGCTATATATATAAGATGTGTCTTACAAGAAAATATCGCTTTGTTCTAAAAATATTGGAGCTGGATATAACAAAGGATACCTATATCATTGTATATTTGCAATCTGAAGTGGTTATAGCCTTGCTTCTATAATGATTAAGACATGGGAAAATCTATTCTAATAGCTGATAGCGGTTCTACAAAGACAGCATGGGCATTGTTGTTGCCAACTGGTGAACTGAATACTTTTACTGGGACGGGGATAAATCCTTTTATGCTATCTCAGGCTGAGATTGAAATGCTTTTACTTAAGGAGGTATGTCCTCAGGTAAATGCTTGTTCATCTACTGTTGGGAAGGTCTTTTTCTATGGTGCCGGTTGTAGAGGTGGCGAAGAGAGCCGGAGCGTTGCAGATGCGCTTAAGACAATGCTGTCGGTTGAGAATGTGTCTGTCTATTCTGATTTGTTGGGAGCTGCGCATGCTTTGTGGGGAGATAAATCCGGCATTGCTTGTATTCTTGGCACAGGTTCAGCTAGTTGCCATTATGATGGAATGCAGATTGTCAAGAATGTACCAAGTCTAGGCTATATATTGGGAGATGAGGGAAGTGGTGCTGTAATAGGACGGGCTTTGGTAAACGAGTTGTTTAAGGGAGATTTACCTTCTGAGATATATGATAGCTTTATAAAAATATGTCCCAATGGGGTGTCCGATGTGTTGCAACGGGTTTATAAAGAACCATTCCCCAATCGTTTTTTGGCATCTCTTGTATCTTCTGTTGTAGCTCCACACAGGGATAATCCAGAGATACAGAAGTTGTTGAAGGCTGAATTTGATAAATTCTTTGATAGGAATATACGCCATTATGCTGTGCCCGACCTTCCGATTGGCTTTGTGGGGGGATTGGCTTTCCATTTTGAGAAAGAACTCAGGGATGTTGCTTCAGAAAAAGGCTATCGTGTAGCGCAGGTCTTGAATAATCCCTTGGAGGGTCTCTGTAAAATGTATTTAGAGGGTATCCTAAAATAAGAATTCCACTTATCTTCTCTTGTAGTCTTTTCTTCTGAACCACCACTTGAGTCTGTACATCAGGTCTTTATAAGGTTGTACTAACTCGTAGTATGTGACAGAAATCCCAAAGCGCCTTTCGGATAAGGCCGTAGTGCACTTTCTTAAGAATAGAATAGGTAGGGCTATATAGAGCGACACGAAAAGGATGAAAGGGGTGTCATAGTATAAGTAGAATAGGGGATAGGTGAAATTGATTTCTCCTAATTCTTTGATTCTAAGATATAAATAACCGATGATGCTGGCTGTGAAAAGTATGGAAATGATGTTGCTGAGATTTTCTTTCAGGGTAAAAACTTTTCCATAGAAGTTCCAGTGACGGCTTTCTTCTTCTCTTAGTATCTTATTGTCTTTTATTGCTTTTGTGTCGGGCAGTGATTGCAGGAGGATGGCCCGGGGGTGAAGGCATATTGTGGTGTTTTCCTTTTGGGCTAAGTGTGAAACTAGAAGACTACCTTCGCCCAATGGAATCTGGAATGTGTCGGCGTATCCTTTCTGCTCTATAAAATATTTCTTACGGATAAACAGATTGCAGCTATCAGCTCCGAAGGCTTTCTCTCTTCTTGCGAAACTTAGGAAATGGAATTGACGCTTCATACGCTCGAATATGGCATTTCTAGCATGTGCAGTTTTATTATCCGTATAGTTGGTGTATCCAAGAATGAAATCCTTGTCTTTGGCAAACTGCTGAGACACAGTCTGCAACCAAGAATTGCTTTTAGGAATGCAATCGGCTTCTATAAGAACAGCCCAAGGATGGTGTGCGGCTTTGATTCCCAAAGTAATGGCAAGTTTCCTTTTAGAAATAAATCTGGAAGTTTGGGGGATAAAGGTGTGGCGCAAATACTCAAATTCAGTCTCTAGCTGTTGGATGATGGAAGTTGTATTGTCGATAGATGACTCATCCACAATTATTACCTCAAAGTTTGGATAATCCTGTTGGAATAATATAGGTATGTTTTTTTCTAAGTAGTGAGCTTGGTTATAGCTGGTTACGATGATGCTTATTCCTTCAGAGTTTGCGCTTTCCGGAGCTTGCATTTTTTGCTGTTTGCGGAAGGCTCTATAGGGCAGGATATAGTCAGACCATCGGAAAATTATCATACCTAAGAGGGATGATAAAGAAATGGCTAAAAGTATGACTAAGGGTAGAGAGACTGGCATGCTTTTGTCAAGAAATATAAGGGCCTAAAGAAGTGTTTGCCTGCGAAACTCTGCACAAGTGATGGCTGTAGCTACAGCAACATTGAGGCTCTCGCTGGTTTCTCGGTCAAGAGGGAAGTTGGGGATAAACAATCTGTCTGAAATAAGGGCCTCAATCTTGGGAGATATTCCTTTACCCTCATTCCCCATAACAATTAAGGCTTGCGAGGGTAATTGATAAGAGTAAATATTTTGGCCATCAAGGAATGTTCCATAAATAGGGAAGTCCTTGGGCAATTTGTCTAGAAAATCTTCAAGGGCTACATAGTGGATGGTTACTCTACCTATGGCTCCCATAGTAGCTTGAATCGTTTTGGGCGAAAAGGCATCTACCGTGTCCAACGAACAAAAAATATGCTCAATCCCAAACCAATCGGCTATCCTAATAATTGTACCTAGATTTCCTGGGTCTTGTATTGCGTCTAAGCCTAAGCATAATTGTTTACAAATGGTTGGGAAGTTTATTTCGGGCCTGTTGGGCATCTTAAAAACAGCAAGAACAGATTGGGGCGTCTTCAAGTTTGATGCACGGGCCAATTCTTCTTGGTTGACCTCAATGACCTCAGCATTTAGGGGAGCTGAAACCTTCTGAAGGTATTCAGGAACACCGACAAGCAAGATACATTCATAGTACTTGAAGAGTTCTTCTACCAGTTTAGGACCCTCTGCCACGAAGGCCTTTTCTTGGTCTCTAAATTTCTTAAGTGCTAAAGAACGTATATATTTTAGTTTATTTTTGCTAAGCATTGGGCTTTTAGTTTAATTTACCAAGCAAAGCTACGAAGTTATTTTTAACTTTGCAGTGAAATGGTAGAAACTTTTCATAGTAGAAGGCTTTTTAGCTCTAGTAAGATAGCTTGTACAATTATTTCCTTGTTGGTTTTGGCAAGCTGTTCTCCGACTCGTTTTTTGTCGGAGGAAGAGTTTTTATTGTCTAATGTAAGTTTAACATCCTCAGATAAGCATGTCAAAGCTTCAGACTATCGCTCCTATGTTCGACAAGAGGCCAATTCTAAATGGTTCAATCTTCTGAAAGTGCCTTTAGGCATTTATTGCCTCTCAGGAAAGAACCCAGATAAGCGTTTTAATAAATTTATTCATAGAATAGGAGAGGCTCCCGTAGTGTATGACTCTCTCTTGATGAGTCAATCTATAAACTCTTTGTCATTGGCTTTACAAAATAAAGGCTATTTGCATGCGGATGTAGAAGCTACTGTGGTTTCTAAAAAGAAAAAGAAAAAGGTATCTTATGCCATGTCGCCGGGACGTCTTTCTTATGTCACAGCTATCAACTATGAATTTGATGACACAGAAGTGGAGCGTATTGTGATGGAGGAGATGGATGCTACCAAGTTGTATAAAGGTATGCCTCTTTCTGTTCAGATACTCAATGAAGAGCGTAACCGCATTATTCAGTCATTGCAAAATCAAGGCTACTACAATATAAACCGAGAGTTTCTTTCTTACAAAGTGGATACTTTGGCTGGCGATTATGGGGTGGAGTTGACTTTGTCTTTGGTGTGTCCACCGGGTGTGATAGCCGATAAGGCATATCGAGCCTATCGTTTGAGAGATGTCAGAGTCTATGAAGATGTTTCAGAACAAGTATATTCCGACTCCTTAAAATATAGAGGACTCAAATTCTTTTATAAAGATAAACTGAGAGTCCATCCAAGGATTTACTCTAACAATACATATATCCGTCCCGATAGTCTTTATAGTAATGTTAAGACCCAGAACACTTATGGAGTGTTGAACGCTTTGTCGGCTATCAACTATTCTACAATCCATTTTAAGGAGGTGGATAAAGATAGTGCGCTCCTAGATTGCGATGTTATGGTGAAGCGCAACAGACCTCATACAGTAAGTGCCGAACTGGAAGGAACAAATACAGCGGGCAACTTGGGAGCTGCGGTGGCTTTGACCTATTCCAATCTGAATACTTTTGGCGGCTCGGAAAGTTTTTCTCTAAAATTGCGTGGTGCTTACGAAGCTATTACAGGTCTTGAAGGATATCGTAATCAGAACTATATAGAATATAGTATAGAGAGCAATTTGCGTTTCCCTACATTCTTATTACCCATTGTTTATAATCAGCATAAGCAATCTCTGAAAGCTACTTCAGAGATTGGTGTGATGTATAACTCTCAGGATCGTCCGGAGTTTCACCGACGTATGTTAACTGCATCTTGGTCCTACAGATGGAGTCATAATAGGAATCCGCAGCTACAGCATAAGCTGGATTTGCTCAGTTTGAACTATATCTTTATGCCATGGATATCAGATACTTTTAGAAAAGAGTATTTAGAGGATAATGATTCTCGAAATTCTATCCTGCGTTATAGTTATGAAGACTTGTTTATTATGCGTTTAGGATATAGTTTTGTGTACAATTCTCTGCGAACGGGAAGTGCTATGGGGTTGTATCAAAAGAATGGCTATCAGATTAGGTTTAATATAGAGACAGCCGGCAATCTGCTTTATGGTATGTCCAAGTTGTTTCATACCTCAAAGAACAGCAGTGGGCAGTATAGCTTGTTTAATATAGCTTATTCGCAGTATGCCAAAATAGACTTCGACTATTCTAAGAGTTTCCTTATCAACGAAAGAAACTCTGTAGCCGTCCATGCGGCTTTGGGGTTAGCTCTTCCTTATGGTAATTCGTCTATCGTTCCATATGAAAAACGCTATTTCTCTGGTGGTGCCAACAGCGTGAGAGGTTGGAGTGCAAGAGGACTTGGTCCGGGTAAATATGTCGGCAAAGATGGAAAGGTTGACTTTATCAATCAGACCGGTAACTTAAAATTGGACTTAAGCCTAGAATATAGAACCCGTCTCTTCTGGAAGATACATGGAGCTTTCTTTGTTGATGCCGGCAATGTTTGGAACACTCGAAAGTATGTAGGACTGGAAGAAGGACAATTCAAGTTTGATAAGTTCTACAAACAGATAGCCTTGTCCTATGGACTGGGTCTCCGTGTCAATTTAGACTACTTTATTTTGAGATTTGATGGAGGTATGAAAGCCATAAATCCAGGTGTGGAGAAAGGGCGTTTGCACTATCCGCTAATCTGCCCTAAGTGGAAACGCGATTTTACTTTCCACTTTGCTGTAGGTCTCCCGTTCTAGATGGGCGAGATAGTTTGTGGCGAAGTTATTGTTAATATAGAGAATGTTGAAAACTTTATGATAAAATTTATATGTTTTGGAAGTGGAAGTAGTGGTAATTGCTATTATCTGCAATCGGACAACTATGGTATAGTCATCGACCTAGGAATAGGCATACGAACTTTCAAAAAATATTTCAAAGACTATGGCTTTTCCTTCGATAGGATAAAAGGCATATTGGTTACTCACGACCATACCGACCACATCAAAGCTGTCGGAGTTCTGAGCCGAGAATTCCATATTCCGGTTTATGCTACAGAAAGTGTGCATGCCGGGATGGATCATAACTATTTTATGTCTAAGAAAGTGGAGCGGGAAAATAAAAAAGTGATAGAGGCGGATACACCTATCCAGCTAGGGACGTTTATGGTAACACCGTTTCATGTTCCCCATGACAGCTCCAGCTGCCAAGGTTATTTTGTACAAGAGGGCAACGTTAAGTTCTGTCTTATAACAGATGCAGGTTGTGTCACCCCTGAGATGATGAGCCATTTGAAGGCTGCTAATTATATCGTGCTTGAAGCAAACTACGACCCGATGATGTTGGAGGCCGGTCCGTATCCTGCTTATCTGAAAAGAAGAATAGCCGGTCCTAAAGGTCATTTAAGTAACTATGAGGCAGCCACGACTCTGGTAGAGAGCAACACACCAGAAACAAAACGAGTATGGCTATGCCACACCAGCGAAGAAAACAATCATCCGGAGTTGGTACGTAAAACAATAGAGGCAGCCTACTATCAAAATATACCAGATGCTCCGCCTGCTATTGAGGTCTTGAAGCGTAAGCAACCATCGCTGATTTATGAACTGGAGTAGAGGCTTTTTATTCTTATCTGCCAAACTTTTGCCGTGATAAAAATATAGTTGTTTCTCTATGCAAACATATATCTCCATTATATTGGTTGTAGCTTCTGTAGTTTATGGAGGGTATAAAATTATTGCATTTTTTAGAGGATGTACAATGGGGAAAAAGGCTTGTAACGATTGTCAGCAGTCGTGTCCATTGAAAAATCTAAAAAAAGGTTCACAAAAATTTGGCAAGAAAGAAAAAAGTGCTAACTTTGCATGCGAAAAATAAAGGTACCCTGACCGAGTGGCTAGGTAGCGGTCTGCAAAACCGTGTACAGCAGTTCGAATCTGCTGGGTACCTCTAAAAGAGAGTTGCTGATGCGACTCTCTTTTTTGTATACTTTTTGATAGGTTGCTTATAGATAAGTTATCATGATGGCCCTAATTTTGTAAGACGTAATAACGGGTTGGAAATACCTTTAGTAATTGCTTGAAAATCAGTAGCCATTTTCTACCGTTTCTTCGTAGTTTACTAGGTGAAACTAGTAAACTACAAAATTTTCCTAGTAAACTCCGAGTTTTTCCTAGAAGCCTACTAAGTTTTGATAGGTATTAAATGAAGGGTTGTTGAGAGTAAAGAATAAAATCCCAGTCGTACATAAATGGCGCTATTTATGTACGGGGTTTATAGAGATTCGGGGAGGAATTCCAACTATTGGAAGAAAAAAATCTTAGTGATTCTTTTATAGCAATACAACTCGCTGTCCGAGTACTTGGGCAAATTGTTTTTCTGTCTCAGATAACTGTTTGTATTGCTGCATCAGAGATGTGGCTCTTTCTGTATCCTTTAGGACCTCAGGGTCTTGAAGCTGGGTGAGCACTTGCTTCATCAACTGACGTAGAGCGCTGTGTTTGAAATCGTGGAGCAGACGAGGTACCAGTTCGTCAAGTCTGTCAGCTTCGTCTTTATACATTTCTTGTTGCCTGGTGCTAAGTCTGTATTTGTCGTCGGCTAGATCTGCAGCTATTTGGCTGACGGTGGGGTCTGGATGACGGAGAAAATGGTTTAAGGCTACAAACTGTGGGTTTTGACAAGCAGATAGCGCTTCTTTTAGAATAGCAGCATAGTGGGGATTGCTAAAGGCTAAACCATCGGTGGCTAGTTCTTCTGCTACGAAACGCACTACGCAATAAGGGGCTGTTTCTGTATTCCCATCTTCTGCTCCTTGAAATAAAATTTGTTCGCCATATTTAATAATGACTTGCACTAAGAGCCGTTCTTCATTTTCACAAGATGTACGGATGATGAGAGGAGTGGTGGCTGCGGCTTTTTGTTCTTCTTCCTTGTCTGTCTTGTCTGATGTGGAAGCCGGTGTTTCTCCATTAGCGGCTGCGCGAATAACTATGCTGACTTCATTGGCGATGAGACGTTCTTCAACATCGAGCAAGGTAGCACATTGGCGGATATACATCTGTCGCACTATCGAACTTGGAATAGCAGCAATGCTGTTTACAATATCCGTGATGAGCTTAGAGCGCTTGATGGGATCTTGGCCGCAGTCGGCAAGTAGTAAGTTTGTCTTAAACTTGATAAAGTCCGTTTGGTGCTCGTCTATATAGGCTTGAAACTCGGAAGCACTTCGACCTCGTGCGAAGCTGTCGGGGTCTTCTCCGTCGGGCAGCAATAGCACTTTTACATTGAGCCCTTCAGCAAGAAGCATGTCGATACCTCGCAAACTGGCTTTGATACCTGCGCTGTCGCCGTCGTAAAGTACGGTGATGTCGGTGGTGAAACGATGAAGCAGACGAATCTGGCCTTGAGTAAGAGAGGTTCCGGAAGATGCAACTACGTTTTCTATGCCACTCTGGTGCATGGAGATGACGTCGGTGTAACCTTCTACAAGAAAGCAACGACCTTGTTTCACTATGGCATGCTTGGCTTGATAGAGACCATAGAGTTCATGGCTCTTACTGTAGATTTCTGATTCTGGTGAGTTGACATACTTGGCTATTTTCTTATCAGAACCAAGTATGCGGCCACCGAAGGCTACCACCTTTCCGGAGATGGTATGAACGGGGAAGATAACACGTCCGTGATATCTGTCAAGCAGGCGTCCGTCGTCTGTGCGATAACACAAACCGGTTTTTAGTAGCAGTTCTTCGCTATATCCTTTTTGAATGGCGGTTTTTGCCAAAAGGTCTCTTTCGGAAGAGGAATAGCCTAATTGGAATTTACGGATGATGTCGTCGCGGAATCCGCGGCTTCTGAAGTAGGCCATGCCGATGGCAATGCCGTCAGGAGTAGAGGAGAGGGTTTCTTCAAAATACTGCCGTGCCCATTCATTTAGGACAAACATACTCTCGCGCTCGTTGGACGCTTCTCGCTCCTCGTCAGTGAGCTCTATGTCCTGCACTTCAATGCCGTATTTTTTCCCTAACCATTTGATTGCTTCGGGGTAGGTGAGTTGCTCATGCTCCATGACAAAGTGGACCGCATTCCCTCCCTTTCCGCAGGAGAAACACTTGCAGAGTTGTTTGGAGGGTGATACTACAAAACTCGGGGTCTTTTCTTCGTGAAAAGGGCAGAGGCCTTTGTAGTTCACGCCCGCTTTGCGTAGTGTCACAAACTCTTTCACCACGTCTACAATATCCGTGGCGTTCATCACGCGGTCAATCGTTTGTCTGTCTATCATAGGGTGTAGAAAGAGGGGCTATTTTATCTTTTTGGCATTGAGGGCTGCAGCATATTTGCGGGCATTGCGCTGATGCTGGGCGTAGTTTGTAGCAAAATTGTGAGAGCCGGAGAAATCTTCTTTGGCACACATATATATATAATTATGTGTGGCAGCATTTAGTACGGCATCAATGGATTGAATGGAGGGAACACATATTGGGCCCGGAGGAAGTCCCGGATATAAATAAGTGTTGTAGGGACTTTCTACCGCAAGGTGTTTATGCAGGATGCGGCGAAGCTGGAAATCTTTAAGGGCAAACTTTACTGTGGGGTCAGCTTGTAGCAACATGCCTCGCCGTAGACGATTGAGATACATTCCGGCTACGGTGCTTTTTTCAGGAGCATAGATAGTTTCTTGTTCTACTATGGAGGCCAGGGTAATCACCTCTTCCAGACTAAGGCCAAGAACTTCGGCCTGCTTCTTTCTTTTCTCAGTCCAGAAACGGTTGCTCTCTTTTTGCATACGCTGGAGCAGTTCGGCCGGGGTAATGTCCCAATATACCTCATAGCTGTTGGGGATAAACAAGCAGCTGATGGTTTCCGGTGTTTTCTTAAATATGCCACAGAAACTGCTGTCTGCAAAATTCCGAGCAAGTTCTGCCGAGTCGACCATCAGGGATTTTGACAGTCGGAGGGCCATGTCGTTCATTGTTCTCACTGCGGGCACCACTAACATGACGGGCGTTTCTATTCCCCCTCTCAATTTTCTGTATAGGTTAAATGTGCTTTCCCCGTTTGGAATTATGTAATGTCCGGTCTTCACCATTTGCTCGTAGCGGTCGGCCTTGGTTATTAGTTCTAAGGCTTTATATTCCCAGTGTCCACTAATGGGGCGGAGTTTATTGAGGACAGAATCTGCTGAATCATCTCTGTCAATATACAGGTGATAGGGCTTTTCGCTCTTGTTGAAAGAGGTAAGAGCAACATAAGAATATCCTGCCACGGCACAAGCTAACAGACCGAACAGCAGCGACAGGGCAACTATAATATATATGTATTTTCTTTTTATAAGCATCTCTGAAAGTAAATAGTCGTTCTGCAAAATTACAGAAAGGAGAGAGAAGAGGCAATAAAAAACTATGTTTTTTTTATCCTTACTCGGTACAGCCTATGTTCTCATTACGCACTGGTCGCTACTTTCTCTATCGGGTGTAGACAATAAAAAAGCAACCGGCTTAGGTGTGACCCTAACCGGCTGCTTTGTGTATTTTAAGAGAGAGTTACCTTAGAGAGCGATCTTCTTTACGAAGGCGTCATTACCGTTCTCTACTCTTACAATGATGGTGCCATGCATGTTCTGGGTGGATACGGTAGCCTCGCCGTTCACAGCTTCAGAATGGAGCAACTTACCTTCAGCGTTATAGATGTTGGCAGTAGCATTTTGGGCCGCAATGACCAGATTGCCTGCTACAGCTTTCACGCTGGCGTTCATCTCGTTTTCTGTTACAGTCTCGATTCCGGTCAATACAGCTTCGCCTACGAAAGCTTTCTCTGCTGCGATGATTTCGCCGGTGATGTTGTCGAAGAGAAGAGCTACTACAGAAACGTTGTCGATATTTTTAATATTAGCGGGCAACTCGATGGTGCAGGTGTGTGTTTTCACTTGGTCTCTTGAGATGGCTCCGCTCAAGCTGCCTTCAATGCCGAAGCAGTCGTAGATACCTCTTGCCACATCTTCGAAGATGTTGGTGTATTGATACTTCTTCTGATACAAGGGCTTCAAGTCTGCGGGAAGTCCGGCTTCAGTGATTCCGTATTGTTGAGCCACTTGGTTTGAGTAGTAGTTGGCCTGTACTCCGGTCAATTTGTCTTCAAGGAGAACATAGCCCACCATGTAAGGACACTCGTCGTGGTTCAGAGCAAATCTAATGTGAGAAGTCACCTCCAACTGGCTCTCGTCGTCAGAGAGAGTACTGCTAATACCCATTTGAGCCTCGGTGGGGAGCTTGGTGATGATGTCGACAACGTCCTTGATGCCATAGTTTACGTTGGTATCAAAGCCGTAGTAGGGGTCTACCACAGTGAGGCGGTTCAAGATAGCTGAGGGGAAACCGAATCCGGCATCAGCCAGTTCCATATAAGAGGCTGCCTTGAAGGGGTCGTTTGAATCAGAAGGTCCGTGGATAGCGATAGCGATGAAGTCGTTGGGGTAGTCTCTCTTCAAGTTTTCGATAGCCACGGCTCCGCGAGGACACCAGCCGCACCAAGTACCGGTCAATTCTTCCATCACAGCCTTGCGCGGGAATGATTGGCTCAGGGCAATCAACTCGCATTCGGCGATGTTGTTAGAAGCATAGGTGTCGGGCTCACCGTTTACCTCGGTCACTTCGAGAATGCTCTCGTAGCGGCCGCTATGTTCGGGAGCTATACCGGGGATAGAAAACTCGCAAAGACCCATGTAGCCGGTGGTGTCACACTTAACCTCTACCATCTGCTCTTTGCCGTCGATGGTAAGTTTGGCGTTGTATGACATTACGGGGTAGCAACCAAAGTTTACAAACTCACCTACCATATTATACTTCTCGCCTGCCATAGCGCGGTCCACGAAAGAAATGTTTGTCAAAACGATATCGTTCTTGGGCAAGCCGTAGTCGCCTTCTGTCTCGCAAAGGAAGATGGTGCTACCCTCTGAAGAGAAGTCCTGCCATTGTCTGCCGTCACCCACAATTAAGGTGTAGTCGCCTACTGTGTTCTCTGTGAAGAAGATAATAGCAGACTGGAAATTACCGGTAGCTGTATAGCCAAGGAAGAAGCCTTCGCCATCCAACTCATAGTCGCAGTCGATAGATACCATCTTGTTTGTTTCCATGTTGGTCAAAGTGGTCTCCCAAAGGCTCTGGCCGTTGATGTTCTTCTTAATCCATACGGTAGCCTCTTGAGTGCCGGTGCCGAAAACGGTGTGAATTTTTTTAATCTTGTTATTGCCAAAGCGAGAAACGAGATACGAATTGTAGTAAGTACCCACAGCTACCTGGCCGCTAAGACCTACCTGTGCACCATAGATGTCCAGATACATAGCGTTGTTTGTCAGGATTTGGGGGTTCATCACGTAGTCCTCTACTGCGCGAGTGTCTTTTCCTGCGAGAGAGAGACCTTTGGCTTCCATCTTCTGAAGAGGCGTTGTGCTCTTTTCGATAACGGTCTCCGGCTTAGGAGTCATGTTGACCTTGCCAAGCTTGGCAAGCGTCTGAGCGCCGGCTGCCAAAGCGCAGCACAGCATCAAGTTGAAAAGTAAAAATTTTCTCATAATGTATATAATTTAGTAAACCAATTATTCTTCTTATAGAAGGAGCGGGGAGGAGTCTCAAGCCTGCGAGGCTCCTCCAGGCACCTCTTATTTCTTCTTATATCTGTTGTTCAGACCGGTTACCACTTCTTCGGTGATGTCCATTGTCTGGTCGGCATACAAAATATTATCGCCCGACTTTGTCAGAATCAAGTTATACTTCTTCTCTTTGTTATAGTCGGCCAGGAAATGGTGTACGCTGTCTCTCAATGCTTGGTTGAAAGCCTGTTGCTCCTCGTCAAACTTTACTGCGAGGTTTTCCTGCAAGCGCTGCAAGTTCTCCTGCTGTTTCTGCAGCGAAGCCTGTTCCTTCATGGCCTCTTCTTCGGTGATGGTGCCCTGCTGCACTTTCTGCTGGAAACTCATCGCTGCGTTCTGCAGAGCCTGTCCCTTAGACGCAAGCTGGTTCTGATAGTTCTTGCTGTGCTGTTCGAGCACCTTAGCTTGCTCCACGCAGTAAGTATATTTTGACATGATGCTGTCAATTTCCACATAAGCCACCTTCAGTCCTTCAGCTTTCTCCTGAGGGGTCTGAGCATTGACCGCCGAGGCCGGTTCGTTTTTCTTGTCAGCACAAGCCGCACACAGTACAAGCGCTGCAGCGCAGACTGCGAAATTTCTTAAATACTTCATCATACTTTTTATCTCTTAAAAAATTAAATGCTAAAAAAACTATCTTTCTCTGTCACTTCTCTCTGCTTCTCTCTCTCACTCCTCTGCCGCTCACGGCTCTGGCTTCCTCGTCCTGCGCCTGTACGCAGTGGATACCTTGTTTGTTGAGAGCCCCGTTGCCGTCCACGTGTGTATGTACAAACTTCTTGCCAAAGAGCACTTTGACACACAATAGCGCGATAGCTGCAGCGCAGATAGCCGCAATGAGCAGAAATAATTTCACCATACTTATTATATATATATTATTGTATAGCCTCTAGCTTAGATTTTCTCCTTTTCGGAGATGATATAGGCTGCAAATATACAACAAAGATATGAAAGAGTAGGTAAGAGATGCAGAAGAATGTTATATTTCTCCTCGTCCTATAGGCGAAACGTTCTAAATAGGCGCATCCGGGAAAACTCCCAATAGAAGAAAACCATGGGTTTCTTTATCCTATTCTGTCGTTTTGTAACCATCTGAAAATCAGTAGTCATTTTCAGCCGTTTCTTAGGTAAAAGCTAGGTAAATTTCGGTAACTACTAGGAAAAATTCGGTAACTACTAAGAACGCGAAAGTAACTACTAAGAAAAAGAAAGGAATCTATAGGGAAACCTCGGAACTTTCTAAGTTCTTCTTAACAGAAGTTTATTTTTTACTTTTTGAGCAGTGTTAGAGGATATTAAAAATTTCAACAAAAGAATTTTGTCAAAATTTTAGTAGGCAAGTAGACAAGATGGTTAGACTCAAACGCTGGTTTGCACGCTGCACCCAACGTAGAGACGTCCCAATGGGGCGTCTCCCTAATGCACCACCTACCCAAAAATGTAATTGATTGATAGATGCCCCGATGGGACGTCTCTGCGCACTGCTGTATACGCTATACGAAATGCACAGTGCAAATTTTCTCACACGGAATACTCAGACTTACACATACTTTCGCGAGCCTGTTCGCATTCAGCTCAACTGTTGTTCTCTGTACTCTAAAAACTGTACTTGAAACAACATTGTTTTGGCTTTCAAACTTCTTTTAATTGCGTTTGTAAAACGGTAAATGGTGCGTTTCTGGGACTTTTCCTGTTTACAAACCTGTTTATATTTGTTAAGTTTGTATATTAAACCACCCAATATAGACCAAAATGTGAATCGTGATTTTAAGTTACTTTGAAATCATAGAATTAACTTTGTGAAAAATTTAGCCTGAGCATCTGTTAAAATCTTCAAGTTTGCTGTATAGAGCGTAGAAATTTTATTTATTTTAATAATAAGAAATATGAAAAAGAATTGGATTTACTTACTCCTGTCGATGGCCATCGTAGCGATGCCATTGACTTCATGTGACAATGATGACGATCCACAGGAAACTCCTCCGGCAGAGGACCCACACAATCCGACGTCTGATGCCGACCAGGTAGCCGTCAAGACCTTCGATGCCTTGGAATATCTGCAGGGTTGCCTTGTCGTAGTAGACAAGAATGGCGAAGTGGTGCGCAACGTTTATGGCTCGGTGCTCGACAAATCGCAGCCTACGGTGATTTCTGTGCCGGCGATAGACTATGCGGCGGCCGAAGCCACCTTCCTCGGCTGGGTAGCTCCCGGTAAAAAAGCCACCAAGGTGG
>CALCHR010000209.1 GCA_937901185.1 uncultured Bacteroidales bacterium | reverse complement strand
TAGAGCACCTGACTGTTAATCAGGGGGTCGTTGGTTCAAGCCCATCCTGAAGCGCTAAGAGTTCTTGTCACATCGGCAGGAACTCTTATTTTTTTAATACCTAATACGAAGAACATGAATAGCTTTATCTACGACATTCCCGTCAAGGTCTATTTTGGAAAAGACCAGTTGAAGCACCTCGGTGGCGAGTTGCAGAAGTTTGGCCGCAAGGTGTTGCTCACCTACGGTGGCGGTTCTATCAAGCGCATCGGTCTCTACGACAACATCATGGCCGAACTGAAGAAAGCCGGCCTTGAGGTCTACGAGTTGGGAGGCATCGAGCCAAATCCGCGTATTGACTCCGTGCGCCGCGGTGCTGAAATCTGCAAGCAGGAACAGATAGACGTGTTGCTGGCAGTGGGCGGCGGTTCCACCATCGATGCTACGAAATTTATGGCAGCCGGTGCGATGGTCGACCACGACCCCTGGGATTTCCTCAGCAAGGTGCAGGCTCCGATAGAGAAGGCCTTGCCCATCGTTTCTGTGTTGACGCTCTCGGCCACAGGCTCAGAGATGGACTGCGGCGGCGTAATCACCAACCTCGAAACGAAGGACAAGATAGGTCGCCTTGCGCCCGCCATGCTGCCCAAGGTTTCTTTCCTCGACCCTACGCTGACGTATAGCGTGAATGCCTATCAGACGGCCTGCGGTGCTGCCGACATGATGTCGCACATCCTCGAGGTGTATTTCAATATGGACCAGGATCTCTATATGCTCGACTGTTTCATGGAGGGTATGATGAAGACCATCATCAAGTACACCCCCGTGGCTTTGCAAGAGCCGGACAACTACGAGGCACGCGCCAACTTGATGTGGACCTCTTCCTGGGCCATCAACGGCTTTGTCAATGGCGGCAAGCGCAAGGCTTGGAGCTGCCACCCCATTGAGCACGAGCTCTCAGCCATCTACGACATCACCCACGGCTTGGGTTTGGCCATCGTCACACCGCGCTGGATGGAGTATTGCCTTGACGAGACGACGGTGAGCAAGTATGTGCAGTTTGGCGTAAACGTCTTCGGCATCGACGCCGCTTTGCCGCCGATGGAGATAGCTCGTGAGGGCATTCGCCGCCTCTCCGCCTTTTTCTTCGACACGCTGGGCTTGCAGCGCAGCTTTACCGAGGTGGGCATTCAGGCTGCCGACTTCCCCGTGATGGCTCGCAAGGCTTGCGGCGACGGCGTCTTGAACGGATTCAAGCCGCTCCGCCAGGCCGACATAGAGCGCATTTTTGAAATGTGTGTGTAGGGCGTTTTCTTAGTAGTTACTTTAGAAAACTTAGTAGTTACCTAGTTTTTCTTAGTAGTTACCGAAATTCACCTAGCTTTTACCTAAGAAATGCCCGAAAATGCCC
>CALCHR010000208.1 GCA_937901185.1 uncultured Bacteroidales bacterium | reverse complement strand
CGTTGGAGTATCAAAAGCAGCTTCTGGAGTATTAATAATCTTTTCAGACCAGCCTGGCTTGTTGATCATGCCTAACGATTTACTTAGGGAAATGTTTGCCTGTGTAGGCGACAGTGAAGAGCATTTAATTGTACCTACCTGTGCTCCAGACTGTTTAATAGTCTTAATAGAGTCATCACCTAGTTTGTAATGCTTTCTTAAGTAGTCTAGGAAAGCCTTGGACTTGCCATCACTATTTAGCACCTTAACAAATTCTACATAGTCACTATCCCTAAGATCAGCTAAAATTTCCTTTGCAGTACCAACATCGGAACTACCAGGGTCAGAATTACCAGCATTAGTACTATCGGCTGTGTTGGCTGATGTATCTGCAGGGGTCTCTTGTTTGTCTGCCACAGCAGTACCAGTATCTTTTTGCTCATCCTCTTCATAAAGCTTATTCAGCTCTGCAAAAGTGTCCTCAAATAAGCTTCTTTTTTGATTATCAGACAAGACACTTTCGGTTAGGGTCTTACTCGTAAAAAATCTACGTCTATCCATGAAAGAACTAACTCCTTTGTTTTAAAATAAATCTAATTAATTTAGCAAATAAAATAAAAAGCAACTGTTTTTACAGTTGCTAATTTCTGGCTGGGGTGGCAGGACTCGAACCTACAACGCATGAGTCAAAGTCATGTGTGTTACCATTACACCACACCCCAATATTTATGGCATCAAGCGGACTACATACCTTTCTTACCCATTGTGTTTCGAACCACTCCGGGGAACATCCTTTCGCACACTAGGCCGCTGTAGAGCGACGGCTTTGTTATCCCTTATTGCTAGCATTAAGAGGGACTTGACTGGCACAGGATATTGGACTCGAACCAATGACCTACGGTTTAGAAGACCGTTGCTCTATTCCTACTGAGCTAATCCTGCATATTATGCTTCCAGTTTATTAATAAACTTAGAAAACTCTTTTGCACAGGAGTGGTCAGGTGCCACTAAATTAATTTCCTGGCCAACAATAGTAAATAAACCAAGCAAGCTTCTCGCATCCAGCTGTCCATAAGGAGTGCTGATATAAACGGGAAAATCTTCTTTACATGCAAGCTCACTTAGCTTAATCAAATCTTCTTTAGAGTTAATTTTATAAGGATAAATCATCTTAAATCTCCTCAGTAATCTTTAAAAACTTTCTATGTGCGCCGTCTTTTGCTATTAGCACTAAAATATAATCAACAGCTTCTTTTGGAAGCACTTGCTCTAACAGCTTACGTAGCTTAAAAGAACTTTCTAAAAATTCTTCAAGTTCTGGCGTCATTTGCTCCATAGTTAATTCCTTTTCAGTGCGGGATATTTCTTACGGCCGGCATACCCTCCCGCTGGGCACCTCTTGTTATCCCCGAGGCGGGCTCGCCTTCGTCAGGCATAATGGCGGAGCGACCGGGACTCGAACCCAGACTAGGCGCAAACCTAGGGCAGATTAGCAATCTGCTGAGATACCATTACTCCACCGCTCCATATAGTTAATCTGCGTACTATCCATATTATACGACACTTACTCAATGGTTGGAATCGAACCAACACCTCAGATAAAATGTAGGTTTCTCGCGCTTCTGCGGATTTCCACGCCTTGTCCTTACCCTCGGCCCTAATGCTACACGGGCTGCCGACCTACTAACACTTCCGCTCTATGCCGGTTGTGTCCTGAACACCGGAAAACATCCTGGGGACTTTATTTTTCCACGTTGCTCCAGTCCTCGTGGGTACCTCGGTAGGTAGCTTACCTATTTGGTGCACACAGATGGATTCGAACCATCATCGCAGAGCGCCTTCTTATAACTTGTAGGTTATGACTTCACCTATAGTGGTTAAAAGTTCGCACTCCTCATTACCAATTGTGATATATGTGCATATAAGCCAAGTTAAGGTCCTTATGGCTCCGACCGCACATTGAGGTTTGTTACAACCGCTCCTGGGGTTGCCCATGTCGCTGCCTCTCTATTTGCTTCACATCAGCGCCTGGAGCAAGTAGCGGGATTCGAACCCGCGCAGTCAGTATGGCAAACTGAAATACTAACCAACTATACTATACCTGCATATTAAATTAAGACAACACGTGATAATGTGGAAGCTATGACCAAGTTTCATGGTGGCTTTACAAAGGAGCATCCCGCAGTTGTTACCAGCGACCTTAAAGTCTCTCCTTAGACGCACCAAACTGGTGCGAGAGCAGCCTTAGCGTATCATTCAGTTTTCCTGACTAATTTCGCATAGCGGATTTCTTACCTACCGCCGTACTTCCTGTCAACCTTTCTATGAAGACCCTGACCCGTCTAATCTCAACTACTTGCTGATTCAACTGCCATTAGCCATTATCATGCCTGTCTTATGGTGGGTACTAGAGGACTCGAACCTCTCTTCTTTCGCATAACTTTCTGAGGAGTCCCATCCACGCTACACCGGTTTGCGCAAGCTTTCGGTGGTTATTTCCACAGTTTTTACTCTCATAGCTCGTTATACTACTTATCCTACCCCGTGAGGAGCTACCCATATCAAATAAATTTCTTTAATTGCTGTCTTAATCTCTTGTGAGACCGATGTTTGACAAACCCAACATTTCGTTTTGTATTCTTAAACCCACAAGCATCTCCGTAGTCATAGGAGCGGTCAATTTCATAAAATCTTTTAACGGACTTTCTCATACATAACTCCTTGTGGATTTATTATAGTAAATGGCAACCTAAGCCTTTTTGCGGTTAGCTCGCATTATCTTGTTGCCTGGGTGGGTGGATTTTATTGTGCATGCTCCGCCGTACACTTAAAGCCCCAAATAGCCAACAGGGCTGGAGCCGACGACAGGAATCGAACCTGCAACCTACTGATTTATCTATCAATGCTCAGCAATTCTCTCCTTGATCTTTTGTATTTGTTTTTCTATCTCATATTCAAAAGCAAGGGTTATTCCTTGTTTTTGGCCATTTGATGGATAAACAAATCTTAAAACCTTTTCTACTGAACACTCACGTACAGGAACCAGATAACTTTTTCCTTGATAGTATGTAGCAAAATAATCAACATCTTTTTCAGAATATCGTTCATTTTTTACACCCGCACAGTTTACATGCGTGGTTCTACAAGAAAATTTAAACGCTTCCGGACCTTTTGGTGAAGAAGTTTTTACCTGAATTTTAATCAGGCTGCCATCAATGTCTGCGATAAAATCGTACTTGGCATTGTCACCATAAGGGATACTTACCTGACAACCACAAGCACAAGCTGCAGCGATACACTGCAACTCAGTTAAGTTGCCTTTCTGTTTACTTGACAATTCCATTTTTATTTCTCGCTGAGTTTGATTGACAAATCAGTTGCTCTGCCTATTGAGCTACGTCGGCAAATATTATGTTGAAGTACCTAAAGGTGACACAGACTGTTCATGCTTTTCACTCTGAATTTCTGCATATTCCTTATCATCAGAAGTTGCTAGCAAAGAACAACCAGTATCATATAATTCAGAGTCATTTTCATAGCTTTCAAGCAAATCGCTAAAACCAAGAGCCATAAATAGTACTCCTTTATTACGTATTTCGTTTCGAGTTTTGGTCTGGTCAAAACGCTTAGCCTTACGCCGTACCTCTAAGCACCAACGAGTAATGATAATTAGTCATTACCGAGATCCTTTTATACACATGGTATATAGGAAATAATAGGATTGTTTGCAACCAATCCTATAGCGATTAATGTTGCCATCATATCTGCGTAGGGCCTCACAGACATCGCACCCGAGCCCCTCATGTCAGTGCTTTGTTGTACCTAGTACTAATGGAGCAAGTCTAAAACTTTAACCCGTGCAGGCAGGGGTAGATTGGAACTCCTTGCTCTTAGTTTGTTCTTGACAGCTTTACCCACAGGAAGGACGTCATGCCTGTATACTGGTCCGAGTGGCGAGACTCGAACTCGCGGCCTCGTGATCCCAAATCACGCGCTCTAGCCAAACTGAGCTACACCCGGATATTTATGTAACACAACACCTGCACTCCCGATTCTCCAAGCAGGACAACCCCACACTCTACCCATTTAATTAGAGTCTTTTTGGTGTAACAAAAGGGTCGTAGCTATTTTAATGGATCGTACTTTTACTACCATGTTGTATTATCTTGTTTCATACGGCTTCGGCTATATTTAGAACCTTTGCCTTTTTTCGCTTCTACTTTCTTACCTCTGTGCTTAAACACAAGATACTCACGAAGCTCATCTTTTTCCATTTTAAGCTTAGGAAATTTTTTCATACTAATTCTCCAATCAACGCAGCGGTTACACTCTTGCCTAGAACAAAGCTCTGCAAGAACCTCACCTTTTGAACAACTTTTGTAACCTTGGCATGTTTCAGACATTAGATTACGCATCATTACTCAAAACACAGTATTATTGCATTCCTCGCCTCACCGCTTTTGCTGTAGCTGTTGGAGTGACTATTACAGCCTCATGATCGCTACAAATCATGGTTGACCTCCAGTTAGTTGTGTCCCTTACCTTACCATGTGGTCAACTGCGTATGGGTTTACGCTACTTAGTGTGCTAGGTTACCTTCTTTTAATTATTTCGATAAGTACCATCACTAAGCTCTTACACCCTTGTAACTCTCCTACGGGATCGCGTTTGCATTTCTCCGGTGCTTATAGCCATTCTCATCCGGTGGATTTATACCACGATATATCGTTTCACGTGGAACCATGGTGTCTACGGTAGGCTGTAAACCTACACCTGTTTTAAACCGTGCTGTCACTTACACAACGCAGACATATATTATTATACAATATATTTAGCGAATTTTCACTAAATAATTTTAATTAAGAGAGCCATACAGTATGCAACCACTACACCATTGGACTCGAACCAGCTCTCCTTCACGCGCTCTCAGGACGGAAGACGCATCACCCGATGCTTACCGTATCGAACGTATCCTCTGTATGCCTAAGGTGATAGCAAGAATTGAACTTGCTTTTCCTATCTGCAAACGTTTCCAAAGTAGCGAACTTTTTGTATCTCAACAGACTGCTCATTCTGCGAGGAGTAGAACCATTCTACCTTATCACCAAACATGGAGCGAGATACGGGATTCGAACCCGTACATTCAGTTTGGAAGACTGACGTGCTAGCCATTAAACACCAATCCCGCATATAACTGGCTATTACAGGAGGCCCTTGAGGTGGACCCGCTTGAATTCCACATATGTTGGTGCGCCAGAAGGGACTCGAACCCCCGACCCACGCCTTAAAAGGGCGCTGCTCTACCAGCTGAGCTACTGGCGCATATTAATTTGGAGGCAGCGGACGGATTTGAACCGCCAACTCAAGGCTTTGCAGGCCTGCGCCTTACCATTTGACTACGCTGCCGACATAATTATTATACAGCTATTCTTAGCAAATAATCACGCCAAAATAAACTAAATTTTGGCAGGGGACCAAGGACTCGAACCCTGACCAACTATTTTGGAGACAGCTATGCTAACCGATTACACCAATCCCCTATTCTTATTTATTGCGAGCAATCCAAGACTTTTCGCCACAATTAGGACACTTAGTCTTTCTATAATCACGAATATTAGCTGGATTACATTTGAAAACAAGCCAGTGAAACTGTGCTTTCCATATCCACTGCCAATAGCCGTATTCCCATACATGTCCACATTTAGGGCATTCTAGTTTAGCTTTCATAATAACGACACTTCTTTCTCATTCATGGGGTAAGTGAGCAGACTCGAACTGCCGACCTCCAGAGCCACAATCTGGCGTTCTAACCAACTGAACTACACTCACCATAACCATTCAAACAGCTTTATTCATCCAACCAGCGGCAGCTGATACTGTTTATGAGGATTATTTCCAGAGGGAGGACATCTTACATACTGTTGGAAGCATATGTATGGTGCCTGGGGACGGAATCGAACCGCCGACACGGGGATTTTCAGTCCCCTGCTGCTACCTGCTGAGCTACCCAGGCATATGGTACCTCGAAGTAGATTTGAACTACTGACCTTCGGAATATGAGGCCGACGCTCTAACCAACTGAGCTATCGAGGCATTTCTGCTAAGCCGACTCGGCACGGGTTAAACAATCCACCCCTAGTCAGTTATTTACGACAAGTCTAAGTTATCGCGATGCTTTTTCACATCTTAACCGTTAGGCCTAGGGTTACCAGCCCAAATTTACGCCGACTTAGCGATGCAGTTTTTCACCCATTCAAGGCGTAGTCATGGATAAAAGTTACCCCCTCATTACTTGGGCCTGCAAACTCTGGTAGAGGCTCCACAGCTACTCCCATGACGAGACACTGCTTCATCGCCGAGTGTTTTCTTTCAGATTTCTCCTACACCACTGGGTGGAAACCACACAACCCTCGATTAAGCTCCACAACATACCCAAAGTGGTCGGGAAATGTTGCTTCATCACTGCGCCGAACCTATCTTGTAGTCGGCTGTCCTAATTACTTAGGATGCTGGTACTCGCTGAGGGATTTGAACCCACGACCATCGGAATCGGAATCCGGTACTCTATCCGGGCTGAGCTAAGGGCGGTTATTGAATTTTTTATCTAAACGAGTAATCATAATTGCATATCCTACTGTGATAATCAGCATAATAACTGACACAATTATATCTGTCAGCATTTCAGTTTCTGCGGCAAATACACTGAATGTATTGAACACGGAATGTGTTATGATGCAAGGCAAAAGAGATTTACTTTTAATAAAAATCATCACACACATAAAGCCGAAACCGACTGCACCGACTATCTGACAAAGAGTTGAAACAAGTTCAGCCCCATTAAACAGA
>CALCHR010000207.1 GCA_937901185.1 uncultured Bacteroidales bacterium | reverse complement strand
CTTAGTAGCTTTCTAGGAAAACTTAGTAAACTTCTAGTTTTTCCTAGTAAACTCCAAGTTTTTCCTAGAAGTTTACTAAGAAACGCCCGAAAATGACCCTTGATTTTCAATGGCTTACAAAGGGCGTTTTTCTGCCGCCGAAGTTAGCTCTCTCAGCCCCCTACTTGGCTCTCTGCTGAGGAGATAAACAAACGGCGGCCCGCATTTCTTTTGCGAACCGCCGATTGCTTGTATCGAGGTGTCTGATTGTAGGAAAGAGAGCCCCTATTTTTTCTTCTTAAACCTTTTTACAAGGGACATCAAAGAAACGAAGAGCACACCGAAGAGCACGATGTCCAAGGCGTAGGCCCATGCGGGCTTTACCTTGTCAAGGCAATGGTCTATGCCATACATGAACGCGCCATACACCAGGCCGGCACTCAGCATCTCTATCAGTTTCTTCTTCATCGCTCTCTGTTTTTACGGGAAAATGTATATTCTGTAAGAGGATAAACTTATTCTTTATTATTAAAGCGCTCACATAGCAAAACAAGACCTACACCAAAAACCACAGCGAGAAAGAAGTAAATCCATATAGGTAAAGTATTGCTCTTGAAAAAGTAGTAGCAATATTGGAGCCCACAAAAAAACACTAAGACATCGCAGACTTTCTGTTTCGAAGATAATATGGAATCGGAATCATAAGACCACAAGCCCAAGACTCTTAAGATCATGTAAAGCATCACAATCACAAAGCCCCGACGAGCACCGCCGCTTTCAAAAAACACTTTATCTATGCCATCGTACAAAACATAGCCCAGAAAGCCGGCCGTGATGAGTCGCACCAAACAAGTGACAGGAGATGCCTTAAAGGGCTCCCAAATGAATTTCTTTATTATGGCACACATATTAAGTTCTCAAAAATTATACCATGGATTTCTAAAAAATAAAGCGCCAAGGCTTACTGCTCTTCGCCCGCCTCGTCGTAGCTTTGGAAGAGGAAGTCGTTGTAAGGATATTTCTGTACGTGGAGTTCGCGCACGCGGTTGTACATCAGTTCCTTGAGGGCCTCGATGTTGCTGCGCTCGCGGGCAGAGATAAAGATGCAGTCGTGGCCCATGCGTGCCATCCAGGTGTTCATCAGTTGGCCGAGCGAGATGTTCTCCTTCGTGGCGGGCGTGAGGTCGTCTTCGTCCTTCTCCACCCATCGGTAGGCATCCACCTTGTTGAACACGAGGAGCTGAGGCTTGTCGGAGCAGCCCAAGTCGAGCAGCGTTTTGTCCACCACCTTAATCTGGTCCTCAAAGTCGGGGTGCGATACGTCGACCACGTGGATGAGCAAGTCGGCCTCGCGCACCTCGTCGAGGGTGCTCTTGAAGGAGTCGACCAAGTCGGTGGGGAGCTTGCGGATGAAGCCCACGGTGTCCGCCAAGAGGAAGGGGAGGTT
>CALCHR010000206.1 GCA_937901185.1 uncultured Bacteroidales bacterium | reverse complement strand
AAATTCACCTAGCTTTTACCTAAGAAATGCCCGAAAATGACCCTTGATTTTCAAAGGATTATAAAGGTGCTTTTTGAACCATTCATGGCCTTGGGGTTGAGCCTTTGGATAGAGAGGAAAGGGAAGGATGGGCCGGCGTGGCGCTACTCTTGTTCGCCGAGGGTGCGGATGTTGCGCACGAGGCCTTCGTACTTGGCGCGCTTCACGGCGCTGCCTTTGAAAAGGCGGCGGTAGGTGTCGGGGCTGAGGCTTTGCCAGTCGGCAGTAGTCATCCGGCACAACTCTTCAGAGGGGGCGAAGGCCGGCTCGCCGGTGGGGCGTGGAGCATGGTTGTGGGGGCAGGCCTCAGCACAGCGGTCGCACCCGTAGATGCAGCGCCCCATCTGTCGTGCGGCGCCGGGAGGTAACGGGCCGTGGTGCTCGATGGTGAGATAAGAGAGGCAGCGGCGGGCGTCGAGGCCTTCGTGCTCGCTCAGAGCGCCGGCGGGGCAGGCATCGATGCAGCGGCGGCAGTCCTTGCAGGGCGAGGCATCGGCAGCAGTCAGGGGAAGGTCGTAGGCATCGGCCTTGTAGCGGCAAAGAATCTCGCCCAGAAAATGGTAGGTGCCCCGGCCGGGGATGATAAAGAGCGCGTTGCGCCCCTGCCATCCCAGTCCGCAGCGCCAGGCCCAATAGCGCTCGTCGAGCGGGGCCGTGTCGCAGCAGATGCGAGCCTCCACGTGCTCTTCTAGCGAGAGCGCCTGGAGCAGCAGGCGCAGTTTCTCGCGCACCACGTCGTGGTAGTCGCGCCCATAGGCATAGCGCGCCAGGGCATATCCCTCGGGCGAGAGCGAAGCGGCAGGGTAGTAGTTGAGTGCCACGGAGATGACGGTCTGCACACCCTCCATCACGTGGCAAGGGTCTGTGCGCAGCGGGGCGTGGCGCAGGAGATAGTCCATCTCGCCCTGCTTGCCCTCAGCCAGCCATCGGCTCATTTTCTCCATGCGCCAATCGGCCACCGGCTCGGCAGGGGCCAGGCCGCAAGCAGAAAAGCCGAGACTCAGGGCCTCGGCTTTTATTTTTTCAGAAGAGAGTAGTAGCTGCTGCTTCATCTTATATATATAATAATGTGTGGCGCCTTAGTCGAACACCTTGAAAGCATAGCCCTGCGATTGCAGCCACTCGATGGCACGCGGCAGTGCGTAGAGCAGTTTGTCGTGGCTCTTGAGCGAGTCGTGGAAGGTGATGATGCTGCCCGGGCGGGCATAGCGGCGCACGTTGAGCAAGACGTCGCGGCCGTTGAGGCGCGTGGAGTAGTCGCGCGTGACGAGGTCCCACATCACCACTTTGTAGCGCTGGCTTACCATGATGTACTGGTCCCACTTCATCCATCCGTGGGGTGGGCGGAAGAGGTCGGTGTGCAGATACTCGTTGGCCTTGTCCACATTGCGCACATAGCTGCGAATGCCGTGGCGGAATCCTCCGATGTGGTTGAACGTGTGGTTGCCCAGTCGGTGACCGCGGGCCTTGACCATCTCAAACTCCTCAGGGTGCTTGCGGATATTGTCGCCCACCATGAAAAAGGTGGCCTTCACACCGTAATGGTCGAGCACATCGAGCACCCACGGGGTAACTTCCGGGATGGGTCCGTCGTCGAAGGTGAGATAGACGGCCTTCTCCTTGCGGCTCATCCGCCAAAGGGCGTGCGGATAGAGCCAACGCAGGAAGGTGGAGGGTTGCTCGATGAACATAGACTACTGCTGGGGCATATCGCCCATCATGCGCTGAGCAATCAAGTTGCCCACGGGCGTGTTGATAAGGTTGTTCAGATAGTCGCGGTAGAACTTAGCATGCTCCGAACCGCAGTTTTCCAATCCCTGCAAAGCAGAAGAGTAGAATATCCAGTTGCGCTCTGCATTGCGGCCGTAGCCTTTTAGAGAGGAGGATAGGTCGTTGATACCGACCTTTTTGAAGATGGTTCTTATTATGTATTCCCAGCCCACTCCATCATTCAGAGAGTTGTACCATTCAAGATTCTGATGTGCCTCCTTGATGAGCGAGAGCAAAATGCGCTCGGCTTCTTTGTTGTGGCCCATCTTCTGGAAGAGGTCGGGCATCTCGAAGAGACCTTCCTCGTGGTTGTAGCCCACGCCAAGATATTCGTAGGGAACGTTGCTGCCGGGAATCATCTCTTCGCACTTGAGCAGAATGTCGAGCGCCTTTTCGGGCTTGCCCTCGGCATAGAGAGCAGAGGCCAGCGCAACGAGCATGCCGCGGTGGGTGTTGCACATGCGTATCGTGGTCTCGTCGAGATAGATGCCGGGCTGGCCTATATTTCCAAACTTGAACTTGTGCATCACGTTCTTATACATGGTCTCGGTGTCGATATAGTTGCCGCCCACCTTAAAAGGAGTGACGCGATAAGCCAAGCCCTCGAGCACGCAATATTCTCTCAGTCCGGCATAGTTGCTCTCGCCGAGCGTAACGGACATATAGAGCGGGCGTTTCCAGTTGGCACGGGCCAGCATCTCGTAGACCATCATGTCGTTTTTGGCAATGGCTCGCTTGCCTTTCAGAGAGATGTGCATGTGAGAGGGAATGGAGTCGGGGCCATAGGGCAAGTGCATGCCCGAAGCCAGTACGGCTTCTTTGTCTACTTTGACCACAATGGAGTCGGTGGGGAAGTATCCGATTCTCGGATTGCGGATGAAGTTGTCTATGATATAGCTCAGCTCGTAAGGATCTACCGAGGGGTTTTCGGCTTTGAGCTTATCAAGCTCTGCTTTCTGCGGATGGACGTAGAAGAAGTCGTGGCCCATGTTGTCTACATATTCATAGCGCTCCCAGGTGATAGGCAGAGCGGGCGAATCGTAGGCGGGGCGACGCATCTGGTCGGTGTACCAGTCTGTTTGCAGATAGGAGAGGTTGCAAACACGGGTATCGGTACGCACGCCTTCAATCTCTTGGTTATACCAGAGAGGGAAGGTGTCGTTGTCGCCATTGGTAAAGATGACGGGGTGGCCCTCCTCGGTCAGCGTGTGCAGATAGTTGGCTCCGAAGTCGCGGCAGGCATAGCGGTCCGAGCGGTCGTGGTCGTCCCAGGTTTGGCTTACCATTTGCAAGGGAACACAGATGCCAAGGACGGTGGCTAAGACGACAGCGTGCTTCTCCTTGAGTCTGAAGTTCTTCAGCATCTCGACCAATGCGGCCACACCTAAACCAATCCAGATAGCGAAGGCGTAGAACGAACCGGCATAAGCATAGTCGCGCTCACGAGGTTGCAGCGGTGTCTGGTTGAGGTATAAAACGATGGCAAGGCCGGTCATAAAGAACAGGAAGAACACTACCCAGAACTGGCGGATGCCTTGTTCGCCGCGAGCGAAGGCTTGCCAGCACAAGCCCAACAGACCGAGCAGAAGGGGCAGGCAGTAGAAGACGTTGTGGCCCTTGTTTTCTTTCAGTGTATCGGGCAGCAAACTTTGGTCGCCCAAACGGAAATTGTCAAGGAAGTCGATACCCGTAATCCAGTTGCCGTGCTCGTACTCGCCATGGCCTTGTACGTCGTTTTGGCGACCGGCAAAGTTCCACATGAAGTAGCGCCAGTACATAAAGTTGACCTGATAGGACATAAAGAAGTGGAGGTTGTTCCACTGCGAAGGCATCTGCCCGGTGTATGGTCCTTGCAAGTTGCCGTTCTCGTCTTCGGCATAGAAGGTTACGTCTTTCATCTTGATATTGCCCTCCCACTCTCTATAGGCGTTGGTGTGGCTGGAAGAGTAGATGCGCGGGAAGAACATCTTCATCTGAGAAGGATAGACGTAGTTTCCGCTGACCTCCACAATGTCGTATTTGTCGGGCTCGTTGGGGTCTATCTTTTCGTGGCGCTGGATGCGCTCTTCTTGGGAGATGTCGGTGGGCTGAGAAGTGAAGGCTTCGCCATAGAACAAAGGACGAGAACCATACTGCTCACGGTTGAGGTAGGTGCCGAGTGTAAAGATGTCTTCCGGAGAGTTTTGGTCCATCGGCGTGTTTTGTGTGGAGCGGATCACGATGACAGCGTAAGAGGAGTAGCCTATCATCAGCATCAACATACAGAGCAAAGCTGTGTTCATAAAGCGAGGACGGACAATGTATTTGCCCTCGCCGTTCTTATAGAATAAGAGTGCCACGAGCAGACCAAGAACTATCAAGCCGATAACGATGGATGTGGCACCGTGACCATAGAAAGGAATACCTAAAAGGGCCACTGAAAGGCAGAAGAATACGACCATGCGCTTGCGGTTGGTGTCATTGGTGAACCAAATGCCGGCAAGCACCACTGCGATAAGGATGAGGATGTAGACCACCAAACCGCTGTTGAACGGCAAGCCCATGAGGTTGACAAAGAGTAACTCAAACCAACCGCCTACCTTTACGATGCCGGGCACAACACCATAGAGCACTGCGGCTACAAGCAAACCGGATACGCAAAGTGCCATTAAAGAACCTTTGGCTGTGGCTGAAGGGTTCTTCTTGAAGTAGTAGACCAAACCAATGGCCGGCAAGCAAAGCAGGTTGAGCAAGTGGACGCCGATAGAGAGTCCTGTCAGATAGAAAATAAGTATCAACCAGCGGTCAGAATGTGGGTTGTCTGCATTATCTTCCCACTTGAGAATCAACCAGAACACCAAGGCGGTGAACATAGAAGAGTATGCATAAACTTCTCCCTCAACAGCCGAGTACCAAAACGTGTCGCTCCAGGTATAGGCCAAGGCTCCGGTCATACCGCAAGCCATAATGGTTAAAGTCTGCGTCCAGGAGGTAACTACGCCATCTGTGCAAATCAACTTGCGAGCCAGGTGCGTGATGCTCCAGAATAGGAATAGAATACAGAAAGCCGACAGCAGCGCCGACATGATGTTGATCATATAAGCAATCTGCGAGGCATCGGAAGCAAACTGTGTAAAGAAGTTACCCGTTAGCATAAAAAACGGTGCTCCGGGAGGGTGGCCCACTTCTAACTTGTTGGCCGTAGTGATAAACTCCGGACAATCCCAAAAACTGGCAGTAGGTTCGACCGTAAGGCAATAGGTGATAGCAGCTATTGCAAAGACTGTCCATCCTAATAAATTGTTAATCAGTCTGTATTGTTTCATGTGTGGTCTTTTAGCTTATATTTTATATAGAGGCGCTGCGCTATGAATCAGTAAATCATTGTGCAAGCAATTTTTTTACGAGTTCGGAGATAGCCTTACCTTCGGCGCGGCCTGCCAAAGTTTTTGATGCCACCCCCATCACTTTTCCCATATCCTTAGGACCTGCGGCACCGACGCTTTGGATGATATTTTTTACCTCGGCTTCGAGTTGCTCGGCAGAAAGAGGTTGGGGCAGATACTCCTCGATGACGGCAACTTGTGCCAACTCTGCTTCGGCCAAGTCGGGACGACCTTGCTCTTTGTAGAGAGCTGCGGTGTCGCGGCCTTGCTTGGCAAGCTTTGCCAAGATTTTCAGAGCGCTGTCGTCGCTTAGTGTATCTGAAGCACCAGGAGCTGTCAGCGCTTCAAGAAAATACTTTTTTATATTGCGCAATGTCTCGAGGCGTACTTTATCTTTGGCCTTCATTGCTGCAGGTATGTCTTTGTTTATTTGTTCAGAGAGACTCATATATATAATATATAAATGTGTGTATGTTAAAAATTAGTTGAAGGAGATAATGGTGGCATTTTCTGTGCTCATAGGCTCGATAGCTACAGAGCCTTGGGCTTTATTTCTTATCTCATTGAAAAGTTCTTTGGAACGCTTAGCGGTTGGTGTGACCTCTACGAGGGAGATGATTTCTTCATTGTCGAGATCTTCCAACCTGAAGAGGAATACCTTAGAGCGTTTGCGCTTTCCGGATTCTTTCTCGTTGGTGGGATAGTACATATCTCGCTTTTCTTTTCTCTCATCCTCGCGCTCGGCTTCATCAGCAGCCTGCTCTTCGTCGCGTGCTTCTATTTTTTCTTTAAGTCCGGGGAGAGAACTGATGCCAAATCCGGTTGCCAAGATGGTAATCTTTACTTTTTTGCCCAGGGACGGATCGATGGAGAGACCCCATTTTGTTTCTACGTCCTTATGGAATTTGGACATGAACTCATGCACCTCATTCATCTCCTCCATCATGAGGTCGCTCTCATTCTCCTTGCAGAAGGAGATGCTGAGCAGCACTTTTTTGGAGTTGAAGATGTCATTGTTGTTCAGAAGCGGAGAGTGGAGTGCATCATCTATAGCCTTGGTTACGCGACTTTCTCCTTCTCCGTAGCCGGTTGACATAAGGGCTACGCCACCGTCTTTCAGTACGGTGCAGACATCGCGGAAGTCTAAGTTGATAATGCCGTGCATGGTAATAATCTCGGCAATGCTACGGGCTGCTACGCTCAGAGTGTTATCAGCTTTTTCAAAGGCGGAAAGCACGTTGAGGTCTGTGTAGATATTGCGCAGGCGCTCGTTGTTGATAACAAGCAGTGCATCCACATGTTTGGCTATTTGCTCAACACCTTCAAGTGCCTGGTCAATCTTCTTGATACCCTCAAAGGCAAAGGGGATGGTCACGATGCCCACGGTGAGAATACCCAAGGCTTTTGCTTCGCGGGCAATAACCGGTGCGGCGCCTGTTCCGGTACCTCCACCCATACCTGCAGTGACGAAGACCATCTTGGTGCCATCTTGTAATTCTCGGCGGATGTCTTCTACACTTTCTTCTGCAGCTAAAAGAGCGGCCTGAGGATTGTTGCCTGCACCAAGACCTTCTTTACCCAATTGCAGACGTGTGGGGACGGGCGAGTCGCAAAGTGCTTTGCTGTCTGTGTTGCAGACTACAAAGTTCACATCATGTATGCCTTCGCGATACATATGGTTGACAGCGTTACCGCCTCCGCCGCCTACACCAATCACTTTAATGATGGAAGGAGTGGTAGAAGGTACACCCATGTCAATAAGGAGGTCGTTATATTTGTTGTCAGACATATTCTATATATATTAAATGTGTTTGAGGATAGGTTATTATTCTTTGGAGTCTTTGTTTTCTGAGTTTACCTCCTCGCCTTCTTCGCTTACGAGGGTACTCATTCTGTTGAACAAATCCTTGACTGGTTTCCAGAAGCCATTTTTCTTTTTCTTTTCCCTTCTGAGTCTTTCCTCTTCTTCTCTCTGGGCTTCTTCGGCGACTCTCTGTTCTTCTTCCAGTCTGGCTTGTTCTTCTTGTTCCAAGCGTAGTTTTTCTTCGGCTTCTCGCTTAGCTTTTTCTTCAGCCTCGCGTTTGGCTTTCAGTTCTTCTTCTGTGGGGAAGAGGTTACTGGGTGCTGCTCCCAAATCGCCTCCGCAGCAGTTGTGCTCTCCGTGTTCAATCAATGCAAGGGCTGCGTTGTAGGAGCCGTTCTTATTGAACTCTGAAGAGGCGGAACGGAGCGCCATGCGCAGGCTTTTTACAAAGCGGAACTTCTGAAATTCTGTATATTTGGCAAAGGCTTTTTCTATTTCTTTCATATTAGCCGCGCCGCCGGTTACAACGATGCCGCAGACAAGTTTTCCGCTATCTATCTTAGATATTTTTATCTGGTTGGCGATGTTCAAGATAATTTCTTCCATACGAGCTTCCACAATCTCGCTGAATTCTTCGTAGCTGATGCTGCGGCCGTCGTGTAACTGCAAAGGTTCTGTCTGTTTGTTCTCATCCTGGTATGCCACAGCGTATTGCAGTTTAAGGCTCTCGGCTTCTTCTTCGTCTATGTTAAAGCTGGTGATGTCGCGGGTCACATTTGCACCTCCGAGAGGAAGTACGGCCAGGTGGCGCAGAATGTTGTTTTTGTAGATGGCCACAGAAGTGGTTTCGGCGCCCATATCTACAAAGACGCAGCCTGAGCGTTTTTCCGACTCGGTCAGCATGGAGTCGGCCAGGTCAATAATGGTGATGGGCATATCAGCTATGGCCACTCCGGCTGTATGGAAGCAGTTTTCTACCTGTTCGCGGTATGAGGCGCTGGAGATGATGTTCAAGAAGCAGCCCTCTATGTTGTCGGAGAATACGCCCACAGGGTCTATCTGTTGCTGTGTACCCAGTTTGTATTCTTGGGGATGTACATCGAGAATCTCTCTGTGGGGAGAGGACGTGTTGAGGTTGGTGTCCAGAATCTCGTCGATAATTTCCTGGGTGATAACAGTTTTCTCGCTGAAGTTGCGGGAGATGTTGTGGCCCACGGTATGCATTCCCATACCGCCTATGCCGACGTAGACTTGGTTGATAGATTTCTTAAGAGACTTCTCCAGCTTCTCCTTTACGTTGCTGATGCACTGTGTCATCTTGTCGACATTGAAGATATGTCCTTTGTGGATGAAGGTAGAAGATGGTTCTTGCGCATAGGCCAATATTTGGATTGCGCCATCGGGTTGTTTGCGGCCTGCCAGACCGGTCACTTTGGAAGAGCCGATTTCAATTGCTACGATAAAATTGTCTTCTGCTGCCATATTTAGTTCTTATTTTTTGTACAGATGATTTGGTTCTCAAATTCTAAGTTGATGCGAGAATATTTGTTCCACCCTACGGTGGGCATCACCTTTTTGTAGAAGATTTCCAAGTTGCCTAGTTTCTTTTCCAGATTGGTGGGAGAGCCCAGGTAAATGATTTGGTTACCTACGCGAGGCACTATCTCCAGTTTTTTGTCTTCGGTGACGTGCACTTGTTCAATCTGGTTATTCCAGAAGGCGCTTTCCTTGATGTGACGACCTATGGGAATCAGATGCTTCTTGGTAAAGTTGTTGTCAATATTACCGGTGGCCACTAAGAGGTTGGTCATGTATTTTCCGGGCTTCATGGTGAAGCCATTCTCGTCGATGTAATAATCCTCTCCGTTGTTGGTCATGACGCGTATCACCGGTAGGCGCTGGCTGATAATAATGTTGATGCGACCGCCGGGACTTTTGTAGCACACCACTTCTTTGATGAAGGGGTTCTTTTCCAGAAATTCTTCTATCCGAGTGCTCGAAACGGAGTCCATCATTTGTCCGAGCGGATAGAGATGGGCTGTCTTCAGCAGGTGGTCTATCTCTTTTTCTGAGATAAAACCGGCGCGTGAGCTGTCTGCTATGGCCAATTCGACGGAGCTGCATACGGAACCTTTTACCTTATGCGGAAAATAGCAGAAGGCAAATCCCAGGTAGACAACCAAGACGATGAGCAAGAGCAGTTTGAAGAATGTTTTCAAGGTCTTCGGATTTTGAGTGTGGGATTATTGTTTACGGGTCAGTATCTCTGTGAAGTGTGGCATGTAGCTTTCCACATCGCCGGCACCGAGCACTACCAGCACGTCGAAGTCGCCGCGTTCCACCACTTCGGGGAGCTCTTCTTTTTTGCAGAGCATTTTTTTCATCTCGGGGCGCATCTCGTTGAGGATTATCTCACTGGTGACACCGGGGATGGGTTGCTCGCGTGCGGGGTAGATGTCTATGAGGATGGCCTCGTCCAGTAGCGAGAGGCTCTGGGCAAACTCTTTGTAGAAGTCGCGTGTGCGGCTGAAGAGGTGAGGTTGGAAGATGCCGCTGATTTTACGTCCGGCAAAAACTTCGCGGATGGAGAGGATGCTCTGTTTGATTTCCTCGGGATGGTGTGCGTAGTCGCTCAGCAATACGTGGCGGTCGTTCTTGATGCTGAAGTCGAAGCGGCGGTCTACGCCTCCGAAGCTCAGCATGGCGTTGCGGATTTCCTCGGCCGAGGCTCCGGCTATCTGCGCCAGGGCCATGGCGGCGATGCCGTTTTCTATGTTGATGCTGACGGGAACGCCGAGTTCCACGTTGGCTATGTTCTCGAAGGGCGAGATGAGGTCGAAGACGATGCGGCCGTTGCCGATGCGGATGTTCTCGGCATGGAAGTCGCCGCCGTCGCGACTGTATTCGTAGCGACGCACACCTTCTTGTAGTGCTTCCTTGAAGCGCAAGCCCTGGTGTACCACGAGTGCGCCGCCCGGTTGTATCAGACTGGTGTAGTGGCTGAAGCTTTCGAGGTAGGCCTCTTCTGTGCCGTAGATGTCAAGGTGGTCGGCGTCGGCCGAGGTGATGACGGTGGCGTAGGGCCTTAGTTGGTGGAACGAGCGGTCGAACTCGTCGGCCTCAATCACCACGTAGGGGCTCTCTGCGGCGTACAGGTAGTTGGTGCCGTAGTTTTTGGTGATGCCGCCAAGGAAGGCGTTGCAGTCCACATGGCTTTGGTGGAGCAGGTGGGCTGTCATGGCCGAGGTGCTGGTCTTTCCATGTGTGCCGGCCACGGAGAGGCCTTTGAGCTGCTGAGTGAGCAATCCGAGTACGGCGGCGCGCTTACGGATGTCGAATCCGCCGGCTCTGAACCAGTTGAGCTCTTTATGGTCGGCAGGGATGGCGGGTGTGTAGACCACGAGTGTGTGCTCGGGGTTACGACATACCTCGGGGATGAGCAGAGGGTTGTCTTCGTAGTGGATTTCGGCGCCCTCT
>CALCHR010000205.1 GCA_937901185.1 uncultured Bacteroidales bacterium | reverse complement strand
CTGTGTGGAAACACAACATAGACCTCACCGGAGGCGAAAGCTTTGCCTGGACCTACTATCCGGCTGCTGCCGACAATCCATACAACTGTCCGACCATCACATCGCCCTCACTCTTCACCTACGACAAAGCCTCGCTCCTCGTAGGACTCGGCACGGGCCAAGACGCTGTGGACTTCTACACCAGCCGCGACAACGGACGCACCTGGAAAAAGAATGACTTTGAAGCACCCAAAGATATGGCACGCCCCTCCTCTGTATCCGCCTTCGCAGATAAGGACAACTTTATCTGGCTCGTTTGCGGCGGCACAGGCGAAGTGTGGCGCGGCCGACTGAACAGACTGGGCTGGCAAACTCCGCCCACCTCTTTCATCAAGAACCAACAGCCGTAAGATGAGACCAACGCTGCACATACTGCTGCTCGTTACAGCCCTCCTGATTGTCGGTGCCCGGAAAGCGACGGCACAAGACGAGGTGGAATACCGCCTTGAACTCGGAGCCGCAGCCGGCGTGAACTTCATGCTGAACGATGCCAACTCTGCCTTCTACGGCGGCACAAACCTTGCCGGAGGCCTCATGGCACGCTTCCCGCTCAACCCACGCATGGCCGTAAAGACAGCACTCACCTACGCCAACATCAGCGGAAAGACAGAAGGCATTGACAACTTCTATCCCGCTACGCCCGACGGCGTAACAACAGAGACGCTGAAACACAAATTCTCCGGAGGCCTCTTCGACCTCTCTGCGCTCTACGAACTCCACTTCCTGCCCTACGGATACGAACAGGGCTATCAAGGATACAGTCGCATCGTGCCCTACATCCAAGCCGGATTTGGCCTGACTTACTCCTCGGCAGGAAAAGCCTTTACGCCCAACATCCCCATAGGCGTCGGCCTGAAATACAAAGTGGGCCGCCGTCTCAACCTGGGCCTGGAATGGAGAATGCACCTCACCTTCAGCGACAAGCTGGATAACCTCGAAGCGCCCCACGGCATCAAGTCGACAGGCATGCGCAACAAAGACCAGTTCTCTGTGACTATGCTGACACTGACCTACGACCTGGCGCCCAAATGTCCTACCTGCAACAAAGACTGAAGCCCGTAGGCAACTCCCATAAGTAGCAAAAAAATATACACTATGACCTATAAAGAACAAATAGACATGACGCGCATCCCCACCCACATCGCCATCATCATGGATGGTAACGGGCGATGGGCAAAGGCTAGAGGAATGAGCCGCAGCATGGGACACCAGCAAGGAGTAGTGGCCGTAAGAGAAATCACAGAGGCCGCCTCAAACCTGGGAGTGAAGTTCCTGACGCTCTACACCTTCTCTACCGAAAACTGGAACCGACCGGTGGAAGAAGTAGCCGCACTCATGTCGCTCATATTAACCTCGCTCGAAGAAGAGCTGTTCATGAAGAACAACGTGCGCCTAAAAATCATCGGCGACCTGACCAGAGTGCCCGAACACGTGAAGGCCTCTATCCTCAACTGCGAAAAAAACACCTCGATAAATACCGGCATGACCATGGTCGTGGCATTGAGCTACTCCTCTAAATGGGAAATCACAGAAGCCGTGCGCCACATCGCACAAGAAGCCGCCGAGGGAAAAATAAAGCCCGAAGAAATCTCCGACAAGACCATCGACAGCCACCTGGCTACTGTGGGCATGCCCGACCCTGAACTGCTCATCCGCACAGGAGGCGAAGTGCGACTCAGCAACTACCTGCTGTGGCAATGCGCTTACTCGGAACTTTATTTCTGCGATACCTACTGGCCCGACTTCAGCACCGAATCGCTCTGCCAAGCCATCTGGGACTACCAAAGCAGAGAACGCCGATTCGGCAAGACCAGCGAACAGGTTGTGAAGCCCTAACCGAAGATTGTAAACATGAGACACATATCACCTATCAAACTACTACTGACAGCAGCGCTTACGCTCTTCACTGCCAACAGCTACGCACAAGAACAGAGCGACGACAACAAGCCCGAAATAGTCTACACCGCCGACCATCCTAAATACATCCTCGGCGGACTGACTGTAGACGGCGTAAAAGGCTTTGACGAATCTCTCCTGCTCAGCATCTCCGGACTCGAAATAGGCAAGACCTACGAAGTGCCAGGCGCCGACATGAGCGAGGCTATTCAGAACTATTGGGAGCAGAAGCTCTTCTCCAATGTCAGCATTGAAGCCGACAGCATCGTAGGCAACAAAATCTACCTCCACATCAAACTCACCGCACAACCTCGCATCTCCAGCATCAGCTATAGCGGTGTGAAAAAATCGGAAAGGGAAGACTTGGAAGCACGCCTTGGATTGACCATCGGAAGTCCTATCACGCCCGACATCGTGGACCGCGCCAAGATTATCATCAAGCGCTACTTCGACGAGAAGGGCTTTAAGAATGCCGAGGTGGAAATTCTGCGCCGCGAAGATGTGACCGGCGACAACCGCGAACTGGTGGACATCAATATCAACAAGCACGAGAAGATAAAGGTCAATAAAATCTACATCACCGGCGTTGCCGAGGAACATATCGGTAAACTGAAGCGCGCCATGAAGAAGACCCACGAGAAACATATCCTCAACATCTTCCGCTCCAAGAAGTTCATCCCGGAAAAATACGAGGAGGACAAGGGACTGCTGATTGACAAATTAAACTCATGGGGCTACCGCGACGCCCTTATCAAGAGCGACAGCATAGAAACCCTCGACGAAAAACGCATCAACATCTACCTGAATCTCTACGAAGGTCAGAAATATTATGTGCGCAACATCGAATGGGTCGGCAACACTGTCTACCCGACCGAAGCCCTTGCCCACACGCTTAAGATGAAGAAGGGCGACGTCTACGACCTCTCCTTGCTCAACAAGCGACTCAACGAAGACGAAGACGCTATCGGCCAGCAGTACTACAACAACGGCTATGTATTCTACCGCCTTGACCCAGTGGAAATCAACATTGAAGGCGACTCCGTAGACCTTGAAATGCGCTTGGACGAAGGCCGCCAGGCTACCTTCAACAACATCCGCATCAGCGGCAACGACCGTGTCTACGAAAATGTTATCCGCCGCGAATTGCGCACCAAGCCCGGCGATCTCTTCAGCATGGAGGCTATCCAACGCTCCGTTCGCGAGTTGGCCAACATGAACCAGTTTGACCCCGAAGCTTTGCAGAGCGGCATCTCCAAAGGCATCCGCCCCGACCCCACAACCGGAACGGTCGATGTGACCTATCCCTTGGTGACCAAAGGCGGCGACCAGGTGGAACTCTCAGCCGGTTGGGGACAAACAGGTATTGTGGGCCGCATCGGTCTGAAGTTTACCAACTTCTCCATGCAAAATCTTTTTGGCAAAGGTTCTAAGCGCGCCGGTTTTATCCCTCAGGGAGATGGACAGACGCTTTCTATCAGCGGACAGACTAACGGTACGTATTATCAGAGCTACTCGATCTCGTTCCTCGACCCTTGGTTTGGCGGCAAGCGTCCTAACCAGTTCTCCGTATCGGCTTACTACTCAAAACAGACCGACGTCAGCGACAGCTATTACGGCAGCAGCTACTACAATAACTATTATAATTATATGTATGGCTACGGAAGCAGCAGCAGCTACTACAACTACACCAACTACTACGACCCTGACAAGTATGTAAAGATGTTCGGAATCTCCGTAGGCTTTGGTAAGCGTCTGCGCTGGCCCGACGACTACTTCTCCTTCATGGCCGAGTTGGCTTACACCCGCTACATCTTGAAGTCATGGCAGTACTTCCTCATCACCGACGGTACTTGCAACAACATCAACCTCTCGCTCTCGCTCAGCCGTAACTCTACCGACCACCCCTTCTATCCGCGCCACGGTTCGGAGTTGCTCTTCTCGGTTTCAGCCACTCCCCCCTACTCTTTGTGGGACGGAAAGAACTACAAGGATTTGGCCAACAACTATCAAAGTTCTACCTATCAGGCCGAGGCCCAAGAGAAATACCGCTGGATAGAATACCACAAGTGGAAGTTTAAGTTCCGCACCTTCACTCCCTTGGCCAGCATCGTAAAAGCCCCTGTGCTGATGACACGCATAGAGTTTGGCTTGCTCGGTGCCTACAACCGCTACAAGAAATCGCCCTTTGAAACTTACTATGTGGGTGGCGACGGAATGTCGGGCTACTCTACCGGCTATGCCACTGAGACCATCGGTCTGCGCGGTTACGACAATGGAAGCATCGCCGGCGCTAACGGTGGCAACGCTTATGCCTACAGCCGCATGACGCTCGAGTTGCGCTACCCGCTGATGCTCGAAGGCTCCACCAACATCTACGCCTTGGCTTTTGTGGAGGGTGGTAATGCCTGGAGCGACATCAACAAGTTCAACCCCTTCGACATGAAGCGCTCAGCCGGTGTCGGCGTGCGTATCCTTCTGCCGATGGTTGGTTTGATGGGTATCGACTGGGCCTACGGTTTCCAGAAACAGGTGAACGGCATGAACGCCGGCGGCAGCCAGTTCCACTTTATCATCGGACAAGAGTTCTAAGCAACAGCAACACATTATTATAATAGACATAGCTATGAGAAAAATTTTCATCCTCCTATTCCTGGCCATCGGCCTCAATGCCGCAGCGCAGAAATATGCACTCATCGACATGGAGTACATACTGAGCAACATCCCGGCCTATGAGCGTGCCAACGAACAGCTCAACCAAGTTTCTAAGAAATGGCAGGCTGAAATCGAAGCCCTCAACAACCAGGCACAGACCCTCTACAAGAACTATCAGAACGAAGCCGTGTTCCTCTCCGAAGCCCAAAAGAAAGAGCAGGAAGAGGCCATCGTAGAGAAAGAGAAAGAGGCGGCCGAACTGCGTAAGAAATACTTTGGTCCGCAAGGCGAGCTCTACAAAAAGCGCGTAGCCCTGATTGAGCCTATCCAAGAAGAAATCTACAATGCTGTGAAGGGCATCTCGCAGAGCAAGGGCTACCAATTGGTGCTCGACCGCGCCGCCGACAACGGCATCATCTTCGCCTCGCCCAGCATCGACATCAGCAACGATGTGCTGACCAAGCTCGGCTATTCCAGATAAAATCACTATCTTTGCAACGCAGAGTTTTCTCCGCTGCATGTCAGAAACCAGAATATCAACTTAAAACTATAAAAGAAAATGATGAAGAAAATCTTGATGCTGCTCCTCGTAGCAGCCCCCTTGAGCCTCGCGGCACAGAAGTTTGCTCACTTCAACTATGCAGACGTAATGCAGGCATTGCCCGCTTACAAAACTGCCCAAACTGAGCTTGAAAACATGGGTAAGAAATTCCAGGCTGACCTTGCCGATATGGAGAAGGAAATCCAGACCAAGTATGAGAAATATCAGACTGAGGTAAACGACTCTACCCCTGCCAACATCCGCCAGCGTAAAGAGCAAGAAATCATGGACTTGCGCCAGCGCTACGAGCAAGCTGTGCAGGACAACTCACAGGCTTTCCAGCAGGCTCAGCAGACCAAAATGCAGCCCGTCATTCAGAAGGTTGTTGAGGCTGTAAACAGCGTGGCTCGCGAAGGTGGCTATGTGTACATCATCGACAAGTCTGCCTCTCAGGCTGCCGGCATCTTCTTCAACGAAACACTGAGCGAAGATGTTACCAAGAAGGTGATGGGCAAGCTCGGCATCGTAGCTTCAACTACTGCCGCTCCCGCCGCTGCAAAATAAATTTCTGACATACAAAATTTCAAAAGGATGTGCCACCGCCGTGGCGCATCCTTTTTTCTTTCAAGCCCCCATTTTCGGCTCCGAATGGCCAAAAATCCCGGGTCTGTTTTCTCAAAAATCCTTAATCAACCATAAAAATACATAACAAACTCCGTCGACGCTTACGTTCTTACCGGACGCTCATCATACCTTTCCCGAGCACCGGAGAGCAACAGTTTTTTTCCTTTGTAAGTACTTAAAAATCAAGGGCCATTTTCGGCCATTTCTTAGTAAACTTCTAGGAAAAACTCGGAGTTTACTAGGAAAAATTTGTAGTTTACTAAGTTTTCCTAGAAAGCTACTAAGAAAACGGGGGTGATGTAGGGGTAAAAAAAGAAGGGATTTCCGGAGGTGAAGGAAGTCCCTTTTTTGTTCAGATAAGTCGGTACGGAATTCTGTCTTTGATAGGCTGCAGCGACCTTGCTTTTCTACGGCACGTCGGTGTGATAAGCCTCGGCCGCCTTGCTGAGTTGTTCGCTCATGGTGCGACAGAGGTGGGCCGGGGCCAGCACTTTGAGTGCCGCACCAAAGGAGAGCAGTTCTTTCACCAGGTCGCGGGTGAGCGCCACGTCCATCTCGAAACAGACGGAGCCATCGGGGTGGCTGTGGCCCACTTTGCGCTGCGTGGCATGCAGGGGGCGCTGCCGCAGATAGGCCGCCGTGTCGGCATCGGTCTGTATAAGCAAGTGTTCGGCCTTGATATGGCTGCCGCCGTAGGCGCCAAAACTATGGCGAAAGTAAGTGGCGGCGTCAAAGTCAGTAGGGCGTTTATAGCGAGTGGGGAGCAGGCGGAGCGTCTCTATGCGGTCGAGGGCAAAGGTGCGTACCTCGCTGTGGGCGGAACTATGGCCCACCACGTAGGACCAGCCGCGAATGGGGTAAAGACAATAGGGCGCAAGGATGGTTTGGAAGGGCGCTTTGTCGTAGGGCGCATAGTCCATCTGCAGCAGTTGCCTTTTCTCTATGGCCTCGGCAATGAGCGCTATCCAGTGGGCACCGCCTACGGAGAGGGGCATCTCGGCGGGTGTGTCCCACACGTCGCTGCGCAACATCTGCTCCACGATGGGGTGGGTGCTATCGCCCATGTGCTCAATGCTGTAAAGGCGATCGCGGCAGATGAGGCGTATGTTGTAGCGCTCCTCCAGGTAACGGCGGTTGTCATAAAAAGTGCTGGCCGCCATGGGCAGTCCTTTCTCGTCCACGTCGCGCCATGCGTCGAGGATGTCCTGCTTGGAGAGCCTACCATGGCGGGAGAGCAGGCGAACGAGCCAGAGAGATTTGTTCATACCGAAAAGAAAAATGGGCACCGCTCAGCGCTGTACGAGAACGGTGCCCCTGATATAGGGATTGAGAAATTATGCGTGACGATAGTCGGCCAACTGCTCGGCAGTCATGTTCATCACCCAAGCATGGTGCTTGGCAATCTCGGCCTCTACAAAGTTGGCGTAGACGCGTGCCGACTTTTCAAACATCTCGGGCGCTACGGTGGCGTTGCGCACGATGAGGTGGAGCATAATGACGTCGGCTGCCATTTCCATAAGGTGGCGTGCACAGATGTCGTGCAACTCTTGGTCCTTGGCATCCTTTACGTAGTTGGTAGCCTCTTCGAAGCGGTCGGCCATCTTGGCGGCGCGTGCCTGGAGGGGCTTCATTGCCTCGCTCACTTCCTCTTGCTCGAACTCGCGCATCTGGGCAAGGTAAGAGCCGTTGGTCACGTAGCGAATGGCTGCCACCACCTGCAACTGAGTGGTGCCTTCGTAGATGTTGGTGATACGGGCGTCGCGAACATAGCGCTGAATGGGATAGTCCATCATAAAGCCTGAGCCGCCGTGTATCTGCAACGCGTCGTAAGTGTTCTGGTTGCAGTATTCGGAGTTCATACCCTTGGCCAAAGGAGTGAGGGAGTCGGCCAACTTGGCGTACTTCTTCTGCTCTTGGCGCTCTTCGGGCTCGAGCTTGCGCTCGCGGGCAATGTCATCGAGGGCTTTGTAGATGTCCACATAGCGGCTGCACTGATAGAGCAGTGCGCGGCCGGCATCGAGCTTGGCTTTCATCAGCGCGAGCATGTCGTACACGGCGGGGAAGTTGATGATGGCTTTGCCAAACTGTTCGCGGTCGCGAGCATAGGCCAGACCTTCATCGTAAGCCGCCTGTGAAAGGCCAACGCTCTGTGCGGCGATGCCCAAGCGGGCGCCGTTCATCAAGGCCATTACGTATTTAATTAAACCGAGCTTGCGGTCGCCGCAGAGTTCGGCCTTGGCATTTTTGTAAACCAGTTCGCAGGTGGGCGAGCCGTGGATACCGAGCTTGTGCTCTATGCGGCGCACGTTGACGCCTCCGTCGCGCTTGTCGTAGATGAACATAGAGAGGCCGCGACCATCTGAGGTGCCCTCTTCAGAACGGGCGAGCACCAAGTGAAGGTCTGCGTCGCCGTTGGTAATAAAGCGCTTCACGCCATTCAAGCGCCAGCAGCCCTCAGCCTCATCGTAAGTGGCCTTGAGCTGTACGCTCTGAAGGTCGGAGCCTGCGTCGGGCTCGGTCAAGTCCATTGACATGGTTTCGCCGGCGCAGATGCGGGGGATGAAGCGGCTGTGCTGATCCTCGTTGCCAAATTCGTAGAGCGTTTCAATACAGTCTTGCAAGCTCCAGATGTTGCCGAAGCCGGCGTCCTTTGCGGCTACGATTTCGGCACACATAGTGTAGGGCGTGATGGGGAAGTTGAGGCCGTCGTATTTGCGGGGCATGGTCATTCCGTTCATGCCGGCGCCCACCATAGCTGCGAGGTTCTCGGCTGTACCACTGGCGTAGCGCACACGGTCGCCTTCGTGGTGCGGACCTTCGATGTCTACACCCTCGGCGTTGTCGGCGATGGTGGTACCGGTTATCTCGCCCACGATGTCAAGCACGCGGTCGTAGCTATCCATTGCGTCTTCAAAGTCGAGCGGCGCGTAGTCAAAATTGTCTTTATCGCGGAAGTTTCTCTCTTTGAGTTCCACGATGCGCTTCATGAGTGGGTGGTTCAACTCAAAGCGCAGTTCGGGATGGTCTGTATAGCAGTTTGCCATATTACTTACTGTTTTCCTTGTAGTACTTAATCATTTTTGGAACAACCTCTTCTACGCTTCCTTCGATAACGTAGTCGGCCAATTGGTTGATGGGTGCGTTGGGGTCGGTGTTGATGGAGATGACGATGCCGCTCTCTTTCATTCCGGCCACGTGCTGGATGGCGCCGCTGATGCCGCAGGCGATGTACACCTTAGGACGTACGGTGACGCCGGTCTGTCCAATTTGTCTGTCGTGCTCGCAGAATCCTGCATCGACGGCTGCGCGTGTAGCGCCTACTTCGCCGTGGAGCTCGTCGGCCAACTTCTGAAGCAAGTCGAAGCCTTCTTTCGAGCCTACGCCATAACCTCCGGCCACCACGATGGGAGCGCCTTTCAGGTTGTTGTTGGCCTTTTCTACGTGGCGCTCTATGACGCGCACCACATAGTCGGTCTCGGGCACGTACTTAGCTACGTCTTGATAGACCACTTCGCCTTGGTGGCTTCCTTCGGCCACTTTTTCGGCTTTCATCACACCGCTACGCACGGTGGCCATTTGCGGACGGTTGTCGGGGTTCACGATGGTGGCCACGATGTTACCTCCGAAGGCGGGGCGAATCTGATAGAGCAGGCCGTCGTAGTGTTTGCCGCTCTTGCGGTCGTCGTAGTCGCCGATTTCAAGAGAGGTGCAGTCGGCGGTAAGTCCGCTATGGAGCGAGGAGCTTACGCGGGGTCCGAGGTCGCGACCAATGACGGTGGCACCCATCAGGCAGATTTGCGGCTGCTCTTCCTTGAAGAGATTGACAAGTATGCTGGTGTGGGGCTTAGTGGTGTAGGGATAGAGTCCTTCGGCGTCGAAGACGTGGAGCTTATCTACTCCGTATGAGAGGATTTCTTTCTCCACCTTACCGGTGATGCCATGACCGGCAGCAACGGCTTCGAGTTGCACACCGAGTTCGTTGGCCAGTTTGCGGCCTTTGGTCAGAAGCTCGTAGGATACTTCTTCGACGGTGTACTTATCTATTTCACAATATACAAAAACGTTGTTCATTTTCTTGTGTAGTATTTAGTTATAGGTTTGCCTCCCGGGGGAGGATTGTGGAGAGAGTTATCCGATGGTGTGGTTGTCGAGGAGTTCCTTCATCAGTTCTTCCACCTCGGCGTCGGCTGCTGTGAGGCGCTTGCTCTCTTTGGCTTTGAACACGATGTTCTGCACGGCCTTCACCTTGGTGGGCGAGCCTGCCAAGCCACACTGATTGAGGTCGGCATCGATGTCGGCCGCGCCCCATTGTGTGAGGGTGAGATAGGGCTTCTTTTCGTATTCTTCAGCGTAGGGCATGTCGGCTGTACGCTCTATGGGTGCTTTGGCGCGCTTGTATTTCATCACGAGCTTGGCGTTGCAGGGGCGGCAGGGGGCTGCGCTGCCTGTCACGGTGAGCAGCAGGGGCAGCGGAGCTTCTACTTTCTCTACGCCACCATCGATGCGACGGGTCACGGTCACTTTTCCGTTCTCCAGGCTATCGATGCTTTCCACGTAGGTCACCTGGTCGAGGCCGAGCTTTTGTGCCACTTGCGGGCCCACTTGTGCTGTATCGCCGTCGATGGCTTGGCGGCCACCGATGATGAGGTCGGGCATTCCTATTTTCTTAATGGCCTGACTCAGGGCGTAGCTGGTGGCCAGGGTGTCGGCGCCACCGAGGGCGCGGTCGGTAAGTAGCACACCGGCATCGGCGCCGCGGAAGAGGCCGTCGCGCAACACGTCGGCTGCCTTGGGCAATCCCATGGTCAGCAGCGTCACTGTGGAGCCGGGATGTTGGTCTTTCAGACGCAATGCTTGTTCGAGGGCATTGAGGTCTTCGGGGTTGAAGATGGCTGGCAACGCGGCACGGTTCACTGTACCTTCCGGAGTCATGGCATCCTTACCCACGTTTCGTGTGTCGGGCACTTGCTTTGCAAGCACAACTATTTTCAGACTCATAGTATAAATATATAAATGATAGTGTTCTTCTAGTTTTACTCGGGGCAAATATACTTATTTTTGACAACCCTCCAAAAGGAGCCCCTCCTTTTTTCGCCTCGCTCCCGATGCTCATCACCGCTTGCGAGCGGCAGGGCACGGCAAGGCGTGGGCTGTAAATTTTGAGCCGCGGGCAATGAGCCCAAAGAAAAAGGCCATTTTTTCGCACCCGTAACCTCCTGGAAATCAGTAGGCATTTTTGGGCGTTTCGAAAGTCTGATCTACGAAAAATTCCGCAAGACCTAGGAAAAATTTCTTAAGACCTAGTTTTTCCTAGATAAGACTTTCGAAACGGGCCTCATAGAGCGAGTATTGAAAGGTGTGACTTCTAGCAGCGGCAGAGGCTTGGCGGCTACAATGTTTTTTTGTAACTTCGCCGCAAACAAAACAACCAGACCAATTATGAAAGTAGGAGATAAAGTGCGCTTCCTCAACGACGTGGGAGGCGGCGTGATTGTAGGATTCCAGAATAAGGACATCGTCATCGTACGCGACGAGGACGGCTTCGACATGCCCACCCTCGTGCGCGAAGTGGTGGTCATCGAGACAAACGAGCTGAACTTTGCCCGCCCCAGCGCTCCGGCGCCACGCGAGGCGGACAACCGATTTCGAAGCGCGCAGCCCGACACCTTTGTCCACTCCTTTGACGACGACGAGGACGACAAGCCCATCACCTTCAAGCCCCGCCCGCTGGAGCGCCGCGGCGCCGATGTGCTCAACCTCTTCTTCGGTTTCGTGCCGGTCAATGCCAAGGAACTGAGCAACACGGCTTTCGAAGCCTACCTGGTGAACGACAGCAACTACTATGTGCGCTTCCTCATATTCAACCGCCAGGGCAATGCCTGCACCTTGCGCCACGAAGGACTCATCGAGCCCAACACCAAACTGTTCCTCGAGGAGTTTCGCCGCGATGTATTGCCGGAGTTGGAAAACCTCACCGTGCAGACACTGGCCTATAAAGACGGCAAATCCTTCCTGCCCAAGCCGGCCATGAGCATCCCCTTGCGTATTGACGGCACGCGCTTCTACAAACTCCACACCTTCAGCGAGAGCGACTTCTTCGAGGAGCCGGCCTTCATGGTGGACATCCTGCGCGACGACCATCCCGGTCGCACAGCTGTGTTCGTGGATGCCGACCGCCTGCAAGAGGCCATGAGCGGAAAGGCACCGGCCGAACGACCACTGCGCCAACCGGCACGCCACAAGGAGGCGGAGAAGAAGAGCAACCTGCTGGAGATAGACCTCCACGCCGAAGAACTGCTCGACTCTACTGCCGGCATGCAGCCCAAAGACATTCTCGACTTCCAGATGCAGAAATTCCGCGACACCATGCAGGCACACCTCAAAGAGAAAGGCCGCAAGATTGTATTTATCCACGGCAAGGGCGACGGCACGCTGCGCGCTGCCCTGCTCAAGGAACTGTGCTCGCGCTACAAGCAATGTGCCGTGCAAGACGCCTCCTTCCGCGAATACGGATTTGGCGCCACGATGGTCACCATACGCTAAGAGAAAACAACCAACCGAGGGCAGCTACTGGCAAAATATTGGTTTTCGCTTTGTACTTCGCCCACCATATACTAACTTTGCTTCGCAAAACAGAAAACACCCTATCAGAAAATGGAATACAACTTTAGAGAAATAGAAAAGAAATGGCGCGAGCAGTGGGCCGCCGAGCAAACTTACCACGTTGAGCCATCAGCAGAAAAACCTAAATACTACGTGCTCAACATGTTCCCCTACCCCTCGGGAGCCGGTCTCCACGTCGGCCACCCTCTGGGCTACATCGCATCAGACATCTACGCACGCTACAAACGCCAAAAAGGTTTCAACGTGCTCAACCCCATGGGCTACGATGCCTACGGATTGCCCGCAGAGCAATACGCCATCCAAACCGGACAACACCCGGCCAAAACAACTGAGCAGAACATTGCACGCTACCGCGAACAGCTGGACAAAATAGGTTTCTGCTTCGACTGGCAACGCGAAATACGCACCTGCGAGCCCAACTACTACCACTGGACACAATGGGCCTTCCAAAAAATGTTTGGCTCTTTCTATTGCAACAGCTGCCAGAAAGCACAGCCCATCGAAAAACTCGTAGCACACTTTGAAAAACAAGGCACAGAAGGCCTCGACATCGCACAGGGCGAAGAACTCTCCTTCACCGCCGCCGAGTGGAACGCCATGAGCGACGTAGAGCAACAAGAAGTGCTGATGAACTACCGCATAGCCTACCTGGGCGAAACGATGGTGAACTGGTGTCCGCAACTGGGCACCGTATTGGCTAACGACGAAGTGGTAGACGGAGTGAGCGAACGCGGCGGCTACCCCGTAGTACAAAAGAAGATGAAGCAATGGTGCTTGCGCGTATCAGCCTACGCACAGCGCTTGCTCGACGGACTGAACAACATCGACTGGACCGACTCGCTGAAAGAAACGCAGCGCAACTGGATTGGCCGCTCCGAAGGTACGGAGATGCAGTTCAAGGTGAAGGACAGCGACATCGAGTTCACCATCTTCACCACACGCGCCGACACCATCTTCGGTGTGACCTTCATGGTGCTCGCTCCCGAGAGCGAACTCGTGGCGCAACTCACCACCGACGCACAACGCGCCGAGGTGGAAGCTTATCTTGAAGCTACCAAAAAGCGCACCGAGCGCGAACGTATAGCCGACCGCCGCGTGACCGGCGTATTCTCCGGCTCCTACGCCGTAAACCCCTTCACCGGCGATAGCATCCCCGTGTGGATTTCAGACTATGTATTGGCTGGCTACGGAACCGGCGCCATCATGGCAGTGCCCGCCCACGACTCACGCGACTATGCCTTTGCAAAACATTTCGGCTTGCCCATCATCCCCTTAATTGAAGGCGCCGATGTGAGCGAAGAGAGCTTCGATGCCAAAGAGGGCACCGTGATGAACTCACCCGTGGCAGGAAAAGAAACTTTGGGCGGCTTCTCGCTCAACGGCTTGTCGGTAACAGAAGCCATTGCCGCCACTAAAAAGTTTGTGACAGAAAACAAACTCGGCCGCGTGAAGGTAAACTTCCGCTTGCGCGACGCCATCTTCAGCCGCCAGCGCTACTGGGGCGAACCCTTCCCCGTTTACTACAAGAACGGCATGCCGCAAATGATACCCTCCGAGTGTCTCCCACTCGAGTTGCCGGAAGTGACAAAGTTCCTCCCCACAGAAAGCGGAGAGCCTCCATTGGGCAACGCCACTCACTGGGCGTGGGACACTAAGACCAACAGTGTAGTAGAGAACTCGCTCATCGACCACGTAAGCGTCTTCCCCCTCGAACTCTCTACCATGCCGGGCTTTGCAGGCTCATCGGCCTACTTCCTCCGCTACATGGATCCACGCAACAACTCTGCACTCGTAAGCAACGAGGCCAACAACTACTGGCAGAATGTAGACCTTTACATCGGAGGCTCTGAGCATGCCACAGGCCACCTCATCTACAGCCGCTTTTGGAATAAGTTCCTCTTCGACCTGGGTGTAGCTTGCAAGGATGAGCCCTTCCAGAAACTGGTGAACCAGGGCATGATTCAGGGACGCTCCAACTTTGTATACCGCATTAAGGACACCAACACCTTCGTATCACTCGGCCTTAAAGACCAATACGAAACGACACCCATCCACGTGGACGTAAACATCGTACAGAACGATGTGCTCGACCTCGATGCCTTCAAAGCCTGGCGACCAGAATACGCTACAGCAGAATTTATCCTCGAAGAAGACAAGTACATCTGCGGATGGGCAGTAGAGAAGATGTCAAAGTCTATGTACAATGTGGTGAACCCCGATATGATTGTAGAGAAATACGGCGCCGACACGCTCCGCCTCTACGAAATGTTCCTTGGCCCCATCAATCAGAGCAAGCCCTGGGACTCTAACGGCATCGACGGCTGCTTCCGCTTCTTGCGCAAGACATGGAATCTCTACTTCGACAAGAACGACCAGCTCATTGTAACAGATGACGCACCCACCAAAGAGAACCTCAAGACACTCCACAAGCTCATCAAGAAAGTAAGCGAGGACATCGAGGTTTTCTCTTACAACACCTCAGTACCCGCATTCATGATTGCCGTGGGCGAACTGGCTCAGCAAAAATGCACCAGCCGCACTGTGCTCGAAACTCTCGTTACCCTGCTCGCACCATTCACCCCCCACATCGCCGAAGAACTTTGGCACATGATGGGACATACCACCACGGTGTGCGACGCAGCTTGGCCCGAGTTCGACGAAGCTCACTTGAAAGAAGACACCGTTACACTCGGCGTTTCCTTCAACGGCAAGACACGCTTCACCCTTGACTTCGCAGCCGATGCTTCTATGGAAGAAATAGAAAAGGCCACCTTGGCATCAGAGCAAGCCCAGAAATACCTTGAGGGCAAGCAGATTGTGAAAGTAATCGTGGTGCCCGGACGCATAGTCAATATCGTAATCAAGTAAAGTAAGAACTGGGTTGAACCAAGTAACGGCTTGACACAATACACACTTAAGAAAATGCGACCCAAAATAAAAGTCAACATCTACCAAGAGTGGCGCGACTATCTGTTCATTACCTTCGGCCTATTATGCTACGCCATTGGGTTCAACTGCTTTCAGTTGCCCTACCAAATCACCACCGGCGGAGTAGCCGGAGCCGGAGCTGTAATTTTCTATGGTACCGGGTTTCCTGTACAATGGACCTTCTTCCTTGTCAACATCGTATTGTTGATTGCAGCCATTAGAATTTTAGGATGGAAGTTCTGCGTGAAGACCATCTATGCGGTTCTCATGCTCACATTCCTCTTGGGATTTGTAAAAGAGGCCATGATTCACTATGGCCAGTTGCACCCCGAGCTCGTACGCTTAGGCGACAACTATCCACCTCAGATTGTAAGAGACAATATCTTTATGTCCTGCATCCTGGGAGCCGCCATCGAAGGTATCGGACTCGGCATCGTATTCCTCAGCAATGGTTCGACAGGTGGCACAGATATTGTGGCAGCCATCATCAACAAGTACAAGGACGTAACCCTTGGCCAGATGATGATGCTCTGCGACTTTATCATCATCACCTCTATCATCTTGCTCCCGGAAAGCAGCATCGACCAAATCCTATATGGCTACTGCACACTACTCATCACCAACATTCTGCTAGACTACGTTGTAGACCGCGGCCGCCAATCTGTCCAGTTCTTAATATTCTCTCAGAGGTACGACGAGATAGCTGCTGCGATTAACGAGACCCACCGCGGCGTGACCGTACTCAACGGACAAGGGTGGTACACAAAGCAGGAGAGAAAAGTACTCGTGGTGTTGGCAAAGAAGCGCGAGAGTACTAATATTTTCCGCATTATCCAGAGCATCGACCCCAATGCTTTCGTGTCGCAGTCGAAGGTCATTGGTGTATTCGGCGAAGGCTTTGACAAGATAAAAGTCAAGGGGGAGAAAAAATGAGTCCCACTCTGACTATTGCAGCACAAGGTGGATTGTGCAACCGCTTAAGGGTTGTGCTTTCCGCCTTGTTCTTTTCAGAAGGGCGTAAAAGCGCCGTACGATGAGTCTATATATAATATAATGTGTAAGCCATCCCCTTAGAACAAATCCTTTTAGAATTTTCCGATATGAAGAAACTCGTATTTGCCACCAACAATGCCCACAAGCTTTCTGAGATTAAGGCTATCCTGGGCAACGACATAGAAATCCTCAGCCTTGCCGACATCAACTGCCACGATGACATCCCCGAAACAGCCGATACGCTCGAGGGCAACGCACTCATCAAAGCGCGCTGGGTCTATGAACGCTATGGCCTTGACTGCTTTGCCGACGACACCGGCCTTGAAGTAGCTGCCCTGGGAGGCGGGCCGGGTGTTCACACAGCTCGCTACGCTTACCCTGACCGCTACGACCCCGTGGCCAACACCAAGAAATTGCTCCGCGAACTGGAAAATAAAAATGACCGCCGTGCACAATTTAGGACAGTTATTGCGTTAATAGAGAATGGAGAGGAACAACTCTTCGAAGGTGTGGTGGAGGGATTCATCCCCACTGAGGAGCGCGGCACAGAAGGCTTCGGCTACGACCCCGTATTTATGCTCGGAGATGGCAGGAGTATGGCGCAGCTTACAAAGGAAGAAAAGGACGCAATCAGCCACAGAGGCAAATCCGTGCGTCTTCTCGCAAAACAGATTGAGGAGGCAAGAAAATGACAAGCAAAGAAAGAGCTCAGCTCAGAGCGCAGGCAAACAGCCTTGAGCCCCTTTTCCAGATTGGCAAGGGCGGTATGTCTGAAGCACTTGTTGAGCAGACAGCAGATGCGCTCCGCAAAAGAGAACTCATAAAGCTGAAGGTTTTGCTTGAAAGTGCACCCGAAAGCCCTCGGGAATTTGCGGACAAACTTGCCGAAGCAACAGGAAGCGAAGTTATTCAGGTTGTTGGCGGAAGCATTGTTCTTTATAAAGAAAATCCCGATAAGGACAAAGAAACCAAGAAAAAGAAGCCTGCGAAGAAGGGTAAACCCCTTTCAAAAGTTAAGGCAAAGAGAGCTTTGGCTGCAAAGCGTGAAGCAGAAGAAAAGAAGAAAAAGAGAGATTTTTACGCAAAAAAGAGAGTTGTTAAAAAATAATCAAATTTCTTTG
>CALCHR010000204.1 GCA_937901185.1 uncultured Bacteroidales bacterium | reverse complement strand
TTGAGAATGATAATCCCCTCCAAAAAACCGGCAAAAAGATGAAAATTTTACTCATTGGAGAATACAGCAATGTACATTGGACACTTGCCGAGGGGCTACGTTCTCTCGGGCACAAGGTATGTGTTGTAAGCAATGGTGACTTTTGGAAGGACTACAAACGCGACATCTCATTGACACGCACCACATACAGCAAGTTCGAAGGAATAACATACATTCTGAAAACATTAGCCATACTACCACGCCTGCGCAACTACGACGTAGTACAGCTCATAAACCCGATGTTTCTTGAGTTGAAAGCAGAACGCATAGAACCCATATATTGTTTTTTGAAGAAAAACAACAAGAAAATATTCCTTTGCGCGCATGGCATGGACGCTTTTTGGGTTGAGGCATGCACCCGAAAACCATACATTTTCAGATATTCAGACTTCAACATTGGCAACAAGCCAATAATAAACGACTACACAACCGAACAGGCGACCGATTGGCGGAATACCCCCAAGGCAGACTTGAACAGATGTATAGCCAATGATTGCAACGGCATCATAGCAGGAATGTATGAATATCACACCGCATATACAAAAGAGCATGCCGACAAACTCACATACATACCATTCCCCATCGAAACGGAGAAGAACGACATCAAGTTTTACACAAACGACCGTAAATTAAGATTCTTCATAGGAATACAGAAGAGCCGCAGCATCTATAAAGGGACAGACATTATGCTACGTGCATTGGAGAGAATCCACAAGGACTACCCGAACGAATGCGAGATACTGAAAGCCGAGAGTGTACCGTTCGAGCAATATTCAAGAATGATAGAGGATTGCGATGTACTGCTCGACCAACTTTATGGCTACTCGCCTGCCATGAATGCACTGCTCGCAATGTCAAAAGGCAAGATTGTCGTTGGTGGCGCCGAGCCTGAATGTTACGATATTCTTGACGAGAAAGAGCTGCGTCCAATGATAAACGTTGTGCCAGACGAAACCGATGTTTACAACAAATTGAAGTGGATTGTTGAAAACAAGAATAAGCTAGCAACGATGCAGCAGGAAAGCATTGACTTCATTAAAAAGCACCATTCACCCGTAAAAGTTGCAGAACAGTATATCAAGTTCTGGAATAAATAATAAGAGGATATATAAAAAAATAGAACCCGATAGAGTTCTAACCAAAGTAGCGCCTACGGGAATTAACGAAGCGAAGCAAGTTAATCGACAAGATTTGCAGCGGTTGGTCGCACGTAGCGCGGGCGAAGCTCGCGCCGGGCGGGTCGCGAACAGCAAAGCTTGTCAATCTTCGAGGCCCGTAGACAAAAAAATAGAACTCGATAGAGTTCTAACCAAAGTAGCGCCTACGGGAATCGAACCCGTGTTCCATGCGTGAGAGGCATGTGTCCTAGCCGCTAGACGAAAGCGCCGTGTTGCGGAAGCGGGGGGATTCGAACCCCCGGTACGGTAACCCGTACGTCAGTTTAGCAAACTGGTGGTTTCAGCCACTCACCCACACTTCCTTTCCGCATTCTCTCTTAAATGCGGTGCAAAGGTAGTATAATATTTTTAACTGCCAAAGTCTGTGAGAGAATATTTTGAAAAAACTTGTTTTGAGCGTGTCCTTTCTGTGTTTTTGGGACGAGGTAGAAAAGTTTTTGTGATATTTTTTTGAGTGGAGAATCCCTTTGGCGATGGGGCGGGAGAGGGATTGTGGAGTTTTTCGAGGTGGAGATTTTTTTGTAAAGTCTTGTCTATGAGCCAAGAAATGTTTAATTTTGCACTTTCAAAATTGGAGCGTAGCCTTTTTGTTGCTATTAGGTATGCGGTGTGGCTACGTTTTGCCTTTTATATATTAGATAATGAGTATCCGAACTGTGCGTATCAGGATTTTGTCAGTACTTTCAGTTGTGGCCTTGGCAGTGTTGCTTTCGGCTACCTCGTTGTTTGCTGCCTCAAAGATTTCAAGCCTCACCCAGGCTTCAGATTCTGTGGCAGTGCTCACCGATAGTGTGCTGAACTGCGAAGAGATACGCATCAGCAAGGGTGACAGCATTGTGAAGACGGCGTTGCAATATCTGGGTGTGCGCTATCGTCGTGGTATGAGCGGTCCGAAGGCTTTTGACTGCTCCGGCTTTACGAGCTATGTTTTCAAGAAGGAGAACATAGACATTTTGCGCACCTCGCGCTCGCAGTTTACGCAGGGCGTTGAGGTGGAAGATGTTTGCGAGTTGCAGAAGGGCGACTTGGTGTTTTTTGGAGGTCCTAAAGCTCCGAAGACAGTGGGCCATGTCGGAATTGTGACCGATGTAGACCCTGAGAGCAAGGAGTTTAAGTTTATCCATGCGTGTCGCCGTGGTGTAATAGTGGACGAGTCGACCTCTTCTTATTACAGTCGTCGTTATCTGGGTGCTCGCCGCATCATCGAGAATTAGTATCTTAAAAAATATCCCTATGAGATTTTTAGCACTTTTCGTATCGCTGTGGGCAGGTCTTACGGCGATGGCTCAATCTGTAGATACCCTTACGCTCGCCTTTACCGGCGACATCATGATGGGCACCACCTATCCGAAGCGCCAACTACCTCCCGAGGATGGCCGACAGTTGTTCAAGCACGTGGCGCCCATCATCGGCAGCGCCGACCTTGCTGCCGGCAATCTTGAAGGCTCGCTTTGCGACGGCGGAACGAGTACGAAGCGTCTGTCGAAGATCAGCTATGCCTTTCGCACCCCGGTGAGCTATGCCCCTTTGCTGCGCGAGGCCGGTTACGACTTTCTGAGCCTGGCCAATAACCACGTGAACGACTTTGGCGATGGCGGCATCGCTTCGACCATGGCTGCGCTCGACGGCATCGGTATCAAATATGCCGGACTGAAGGACCGCTGCGAATGGACCGTGCTGGAGAAAAACGGCCGTCGCTACGGCTTTTGCGCCTTCAGTCACAACCAGAAAACTTGCGACCACCGCGACCTGGAAACCGTGCGCCGCATCATTACCGAGCTGCGTGCGGCGGCCGATTTTGTGATTGTGTCGTTCCACGGCGGCGCTGAGGGTTCAGCCCACAATCGCTTGCCCTACGGCCGCGAGACTTTCTGCGGCGAGAATCGCGGCTCCATCCGCGAGTTGGCCCACTTCTGCATCGACGCCGGCGCCGACGTGGTCTTCGGTCATGGTCCTCACGTGCTGCGAGCTGTCGAGGTCTACAAGAACCACTTTATCGCTTACAGCTTGGGCAATTTCTGCACGCCCTATGGCATCAACCTCGCCGGCATATCGGGCTACGCCCCTGTGGTGACGGTGCGTGTGCTCTCCGATGGTCGTTTTGTAGACGGACAAATCCACTCCTTCATCCAGCAGCGCGGTGCCGGTCCGCTGCCCGATACGCAGCACCGTGTGGCGAAAGAGATGAAACGCCTTACAGAGCTCGACGTGCCCAATACGCCCATCCGCATTTCCGACACCGGCGCCATCACCCGCAAATAACCTATCCGCAAGCACCTATAATTATATAAGAAGATGGTAGCATTTCTTCAGACTGTAGAAACAGAATTCAGCGTGACGCGCCTCGACGAGGTGGTCAATCGTCTGTTTGACATGGGTGTCAGCGCCGGCAAGCACATCATCGCTGCTCTGCTGGTGTTTATGCTGGGTCGTCTGCTCATCAAGTTTCTCAACCACCTGGTGGCCAAGATGCTCGACCGCCGTCACATCGATGTTGGTGTGCAGAGTTTCTTGCGCAGCGCCGTCAATATTTTGCTCATCACCCTGCTCATTGTCTCCACCATCGGCGCACTGGGAGTTAATACCACCTCCTTCGCCGCCCTCTTGGCCTCGGCCGGTGTGGCTATCGGCGTAGCGCTCTCCGGCAATTTGCAAAACATAGCCGGCGGCATGATTATCCTTATCTTCAAGCCCTATCGTGTGGGCGACTGGATAGAAGCGCAGGGCGTTTCGGGCAGCGTGGTAGAGATTCAGATTTTCCATACCATTCTGCGCACTGCCGACCATCAGATTGTTTATGTGCCCAATGGCTCGATGAGCACCTCCGTGGTGACCAACTATTCCACCGAGCCCATCCGCCGCTTGCAGTGGACCGTCGGCATCGACTATGGCGAGGACGTGGAGCGCGTGAAGCCCGTGGTAGAAGCCGTGCTTAAGGCCGACGAGCGCATCCTGCTCGACCCCGCACCGCTCATCGGCGTCGACGCGCTGGCCGACAGCAGCGTGAACCTCTTGGTGCGTGTGTGGGTGAAGCAGGAAGACTATTGGGATGTCCGCTATGAGATTCACCAGAAAATCTATGAAGCCTTCAATGCCGCCGGCATCGATTTCCCCTTCCCGCAGCAAACTGTTCACATGGCAAAATAAGCCATCCGCCCCTCAGAAAACGGCTAAAATGCCTCTTCGGGCCACCGGAGACGAAAAAAAAAGTAGTAAATTTGCTCTAAATAAAAATATTGCTTAATTTTGCACCTCGCAAGAACTATGCAAACTAAGTAATAACAAAATAAACCAAATCAAAAAAATGATCGTAGTACCTGTAAAGGATGGCGAAAACATCGAACGCGCCCTCAAGAAGTTCAAGAGAAAATTTGAAAAAACCGGAATCGTAAAAGAGCTCCGTGCCCGTCAACAGTTTGACAAGCCTTCAGTTTTGAAGCGTTTGCAGCGTGAGCGTGCAGCCTATGCTCAGAAACTTCGCTCTATCGAAGACTAAGATACGTTTTTTTTGAAACGAAGTAGTGCCCCGATTGTGAAAACAGTCGGGGCATTTTTCTTTCTCTTAGGCGGCGAGCAGTTCCTTGTAGTTTTCTGGAATTGGTTACACGGCGTGTAACCGGTGGTTACTTCACATGTAACCAAGAGTTACTTCACATGTAACCGGTGGTTACTTCTTATGTAACTAATGCCGGTAAATGATTTCGTGGAGTTTTTGCCCATCCGTTTTTCCTCGAAAGCCTCTCTGCAATCTCTTTGTAACCATCGTTTTACATTCTGAGGTTGAAAAAAGTAGGCAGTTAACATTTCTCTCAAAAAAAATGCGTACCTTTGTCCCCGATATAGTGACTCCTTGTTGCACTGCTTTGAAAAACCAAAAACCAAAATATTTTTTATGACCATGAATAGAAAGAATGTATGGAGAATTTTGTTCTCCGTGCTGCTGTTTGTGCCCTATGTGGCCTTTGCGCAGCTTTCAGGTGGTAAGGTCTACTGCTTTACCAATGTTGAGAACTCCGGTTCGTCCTTGGCTCCCGGTGCCGGCTCTACCATGAGCATTTCGCCCACCGACAAGACCAAGTACAGCCAATTGTGGTACGTCAGCGAGCCTTCAACAGGCAGCTATCGCTTGCGCAACTTAGGCACAGGCTTGTATATGCGAAGCTCAAATCAGACTTCAGCAGCCTGGTCGCTTGTGAAGGAAGAGCAGCTCGATGCTCAGTGTGTGTTCAAGTGCACCAAGGCAGGTTCAGGCTATACGCTGCGTGCGTCTAACGACAACAATCCTTCGGGCTATATGCACTATGGTTCGGGTACCGGCACCATTGTTTGCTGGAGCACCGACAATGCCGCTACACAGTGGACCATCAGCGAAGTAGCTGTTTCTGCAGAAGACCTGGAGAAAAACTGGGAAGAAGTGGCCAACATGAATCCCTCAAGCACTCAAATCGAAGCTTGGGCCACCACGCTCGGCCAACTCTTTGCCGACAAGGCCTGCACTCAGCTCAACGCTCCCTATTCAACCTATACACTGAGCCAACTGGAACAGGATGCCAAGTATAAGAGCCTGCCCGTCACCTTGCAGAAGATGGTGCAGAAGATGATACCCTCCGGCACCTGGAAAGAAGACAACGTGGACAGCAGCAAGCCCGCATGGGACGCAGAGTATGCCAAACGCTTCCGCGTGCAGTGCATCGAGCCGCACAACAATAAGGAAGAAGCCGCCAATCCCCTCGGCATCAATGCCCATGCTTACTTGAACAACCCCATGGGTATCTATGCCAACTCACGCCAGACCCTCTACATCATGGTAGAAGGTAAAATCAAAGACGGCGCCACCCTTTATCTCTCCACATGGTCCGGCCACGGCAAACCCGGCGGCAGCCACAGAGACGGCGTTGAGCTCCACGAAGGCTTGAACGTAGTGCCCATCTACGGCGACAATGTGATTGGTTGCTACAACTACGTGGTGCAGACATTCTCCGGTGCGTTCGGCCGTGGCAACAAGGCCCGCTGGCGCAAACTCTCCGACTACGATAATCTGAAGATCCACATCGAAGGCGGTATCATCAACGGTTTCTACAATGCTGCCGGCGATGAGCTTTGGGGCGAAGGCGACAACAACGCAGACTGGGACTATTACGCAGCTCGCGCCACCCATACCGGCCTCACTATCTTGGGTAAATACATGACCCTCCAGTTCCCCTTCTTCGATGCAGAGACCGAAGGCAACAAGGGTATGAACTACTACCTGACCGGTAAGAACATTGTAGAGAAGACCGTAGAAGCCTGGGACAACGTGATGCTCTGGGAACGTATGCTGATGGGCTTGAGCAGCGAGGAAGAATATGCCGAAGCCAACAGCAAGTGGAAATCTTTCTACTCCAAAGACCCCCGCATCTTTGCCTTCACCGGAAACGATACCGATGGCTTCCAGTGCGACTATGCCGACTATTATAATGTACATGGCTTGGCCTTCGGCGTAGGCGGTACAGCCTATATGTATGGTAGCTGGGACCACTCAGGTTACCACTACAACACCATGGGAAGCATCATCTCCGAAATCTTCAGCAACTCAGGTTCCAACTGGGGCCCCGCCCACGAAATTGGTCACCAGCACCAAGGTCCTTTTACGCTCAACGGCTTGACCGAGGTTACCAACAACCTCTTCTCCAACGTAGTGCTTTGGTATTTTGGTAAGAGCACCTCACGCGTCAATGGCGACGAGGGTTCTTTGGAGAGAGTGGCCGAAGCCTTCAATACCGATGGCGGCGACTTCTATAACAACAACATCTGGGCCCTCACCCACATGTACTATCGCCTCTTCCTCTACTACCACGTGTTGGGCCACAACACCTCTTTCTATCCCCGCCTCTACGAGATGCTGCGCCAAGACCCCATGAACAAGGCCTACCAGCAGACCGGTGTGAAGGGCTTGCTCCACTTCTATAAGAAAGCCTGCGACGCTGCCGGCGAAGATCTCACCGAGTTCTTCCGCGCTCACGGCGCCCTTACTCCCATGACCGACCGCCTTGTGGGCGACTATTCTAACTCTGTCTACAACTGCACCCAGCAGCAAATAGACCAAGCCATCGCCTACGTCAAGGGCAAGGGCTATAAGGAAAACATCACACCCCTCTTTATAAACGACGGCACCGGCGAACTCATCACCGGCAGCCTTGGCAAGACTCTCGAACTCTACGACGGACAGAAAACAGCCGACGTGGGCAACTACGCCTTCTTCGACAATCCCGCCAAGAGCTATACCTACACCATCGCCAACAACAAGGTGACGCTCAAGGGTAGCGGCGGTATCGGTTTCCTCGTGCGCAACGCCAAAGGCGAAGTTGTGGCTTTCTCTAACAAGAAGACCATGGCCATCACCGACAAGGTAGCCTTGATGCTTGTCAAGGAAGAAGCCCAAGTGGAAGTGATGAACGGCGACGGCAGCACCATAGCCGCCTCTGCCAATATTGCCACCATGCAGCGCAACCTGCTTTCAGCTCTTCTGAAAGAGGCCAACGCCGTAATCAAACTGACCGACGACACCAACATGAAGGTGGGCTACTATCGCAGCGCCAGCCTCGTGGAACTCAAAGAGGCTGTATCCGTGGCACAAGATGCCTACAACAAGCGCGACAAGGAAGCCTACGCCTCCAGCTACGAAGCCCTCTTCCTTGCTTTTGAAAAGTTGCAAAAAGACCCCATGGCCAAAATCTCTATCATCAACGGCAGTACCTACGTGGTGGAGTGCTACAAGGCCACAGGCACCGTGCTCTCTGTAAACGACAGCAAGAAACTTGTCGGCGAGAAGAAAAAGTCGTCCAGCGAGACCCAGAAGTGGGTGTTTGAGAAAGCCGGCAACGACGATACCTACTTCATCAAGAACAAGAGCACCGGCACCTACATTGACGCTCTGCCCAACGGCAAGCAAGGCAGCGCCACCGGCACCGCAGCTACTGTGCCCTTCAAGATTATCTATCTCGGCAGCGGCAACATGGCCCTGCAGTGTCAGAACGACGACTCCAAGTCGCTCAACTACAACTCCGGCATCGGCGTCCTCGGTTGGGACTACGAAGGCGATGAAAACTCTTGGTGGTATATCACCGCTGTGGAACTCAACGAAGCTGAGTTGGCCAAGATTGAGCTCGACCTGCTTATCGGACAGACCAAAAAACTCCTCAAGCAGATGGGCGACGACGTAATGCTTGCCGGACCGCTCCCCCTCCAGGCCGACACCATCACCGAGCCCTACTGGCTCTCCTCTAATGCCGACCAGAACATCGTGGGCGATACCTCCGAAGGCGGCGGCGTGGCAGCCCTGCTCGACAACAATGTTGCCACCTATTTCCACTCACAGTATTCCGGCACACCCGTCAATGAGGACCACTATCTCCAGGTAGACCTTGGTGAGGGTAAAGAGATGAGCGTCTTCAGCTTCACCATCGCCACCCGTGCCAACGCCGGCTCTCCTGCCCCCACCAGCATCAAGGTGGCAGGTAGTACTAACGGAAAAGCCTTCGAGCGTGCACTCATCACTGTGACCAGCGGCGGCTCCAACCCCTTGCCCGCTTACACAAAGACCGGTACCTACTGGACCTCAGCCAAGATTCTCAGCTCCAAGCCCTATCGCTATCTTCGTTTCACTGTGAACGGCTCAAGAGGCCCCGGCAACAATCAATATGGCGGACGCAACTTCTTTGCCATCTCAGAGTTTGCTGTGAACAACACCGTTACCATCGTCAATTCGCTCCAGCCGGAATATGCCGGTTCAGAGGAAGTGTATGAAGATGCAGCCGAGCAAATGTACGCATCAACCCTTGTGCTCAACAATGACAAGTCTACCGCTGAAGAGATAGCCACTGCCCTCGACGAACTCGAGGCTAAGTATGAAGCCCTCTTGGCAGCCGCCAACAATCCTTCGGCCATCGAAGGCATTACCGCCGACCCGAAGCAGCCCCGTAGCATCTACGACCTCAGCGGCCGCCGCTTGAAGGAAATCACAGCTCCCGGCATCTATATCATCAATGGCAAGAAGCGCTACATCAAGTAGTCCATCCCCTTTGATAATTTCTTAATAACTGCGGGCAGGAAACAGAAAAGTTCCTGCCCGCAGTCTTTTTTGTTGCCCCTCTTCCTCCACCCTCTTTCCTGCGCTTCCATACCGCCCTGATGTTCCGGAATTAAAAAATGCATAGGGAAAATAAAAAGGACCAAAAAGGACCATAAATAAATATTTTTTTTATATTAAGTTTGTAGCGGAAAAATGGGTCTGTGCCTCATCGAAAAATACAGGCTCATCATTTGGCATTTCTTAGTAGTTACTTTAGAAAACTTAGTAGTTACCGAAATTTTCTTAGTAGTTACCGAAATTTTCCTAGTAGTTACCGAAGAAATGCCCCAAAACGCCCCTTGATTTTCAGGAGGTTACAAAGGCCGAAAAAGAGGGTGGGAGCGTCGTTGCCCTCGGCCGGTTCTCTGCTCCTAGAACCGTATGCTGCACGCACCGGTGGCATGGGGCTAAAAGATAGAAGAAAAATAAACCAACTAATACCTAAAATCTTATGAAGCAAAGATTTTCTTTCCTCTCCTTGCTGCTGCTCTTTTCCTTTGCGGCAATGGCGCAAACCCAAGTGGGTAGTCTTTATTATACGCTGAACGCTTCGGCGAAGAGAGCCACCGTGACAAAAGACCCCGGCGGCACAAAATACACCGGCTCCATCACTATCCCCGCCAGCATTACGGTGGACGGTGTTGACTATAGTGTGACTTCTATCGGTGCCGAAGCTTTCAAGTCCTGCTCTGGCTTGACAAGTGTTTCTCTTCCTGAGGGCCTTACAAGCATTGGTGATAACAACTTCCAATATTGCAATGATTTGACAAGTGTTTCTCTTCCTGAGGGCCTTACAAGTGTTGGTCAACATTCTTTTTCTGATAGCGACGGCTTGACCAGTTTATCTCTTCCTGCGAGCCTTACTAGTGTTGGCCAATATTCTTTCTATAGTTGCGCCGGCTTGCATTATATCTGGATGAAGTCGTCTAAAGTACCCTCTACCGGTGCTTATGCTTTTCAATTTAATCTTTCTGGAATGACCATTTATGTACCCGTGGGTGCTTCTTCCACTTACAAGGCGAAGAGTCCTTGGAGTTCTCTTAATATTGTAGAGGCAGAAAGGGTGGCTAAGTTTGGAACATTGGAATATGAGCTTAACACAGAAAACAGAACAGCCAAAGTGATAAACTTCCCTGATGGGAAAAACTATAGCGGCTCTTTGCTTGTTCCTGCCGGTATTACGGTGGATGGTGTTGACTATAGTGTGACGTCTATTGGTGGTTATTGTTTCTATGAATATAGTGGCTTGACGAAAATATTTCTTCCTGAGACCTTAACTTCTATTGGTAACAATGCCTTTTCTTATTGCTCCGGCTTAACAGATATAAAATTACCTGAGACCTTAACTTCTATTGGTAACTATGCCTTTTATTATTGCTCCGGCTTAACAGACATAAAAATGTCAGCCGGCTTAACTTCTATTGGTAACTATGCCTTTTATTATTGCTCCGGCTTAACAAATATAAAATTTCCTGCCGGCTTGACCTCTATTGGTGATTATGCATTTTCTGATTGCACAAACTTGAGCTACCTCGTGATGCGTTCTTCTAGTAGACCCACTACCGGCTCGTCGGTGTTTGCTGACTGCACTAATCTGAAAACTATTTATGTACCTGTGGGCAAGTCTTCTAATTATAAATATAGTCCTTGGAATTCTAGTTCTTATACGATAGTAGAGGGCGAGTTGGTAAAATCGGGCGGTCTTTACTATGTGATAGATAGCGCAAAGAAAACTGCCAGTGTAACATTCTCTCCCGATGGTACAAAATATAGCGGTTCGATTACAGTTCCCTCCAGTTTTTCTTATGAAGGAAAAAACTATCTTGTGAAGGCTATTGGTGCCAATGCTTTCGCTAGTTGTAGCGGTCTGACAAGTATGTCTCTTCCTGAGGGTCTTACTTCTATCGGCAGCAGTGCGTTCTCCAACTGTAGCAGTTTGAAAAGTATATCTCTTCCGGAGAGCCTTACTTCTATTGGTAGTAAGAGTTTTTATCAGTCTGGCTTGACAAGTGTTTCCATCCCGGAGGGAGTTACCTCTATAGCAGATGATGTCTTTTATAGTTGTACAAAACTAGAAAGCATAGAACTTCCTTCCGGCTTGACTTCTATTGGTAGTAATGGGATCTATAATTGTTGGGAACTGAAGTACATCGTTATGCACTCGCCAACAGTGCCCACTACAAGTACAAATGTGTTTGGTAGCTGCAGTAAACTCAAAACCATTTATGTGCCAGTGGGTGCATCTTCTGCTTACAAAGCGAAGACTCCTTGGAATTCTAGTTCTTATACGATAGTAGAAGGTGAGTTGATAAAATCGGGCGGTCTCTACTATGTGATAGATGGTGTAAATGGAACCGCTTGTGTGGTAGCCTCTCCCGATGGAACAACATATAGCGGCGGCTCAATTACAGTTCCCTCCAGTTTTTCTTATAGAGGAAAATCCTATCGTGTGACGGCTATTGGCAATAGTGCTTTCTATAATTGTAGCAGCCTGACAAGTATATCTCTTCCAGAGGGTATTACTTCTATTGGCGGCAGTGCTTTCAGGGATTGTAGCAGCCTGACAAGTATATCTCTTCCAGAGAGTCTTACTTCTATTGACGGCGGTGCTTTCCAAGGTTGTAGCAGCCTGACAAGTATATCTCTTCCAGAGAGCCTTACTTCTATTGGTGGCGGTGCTTTCAATGGTTGTGGCCTAACAAGTATTTCCATCCCGGAGGGAGTTACATCTATAGGAAATGATACTTTTAATGGTTGTCCGAACTTGGAAAGCATAGAACTTCCTTCCGGCTTGACTTCTATTGGCAATTATGGAATCAATAGATGTTACAGTTTGAAGAGCATCACTATGCATTCGTCAGTAGTTCCCTCAACTGGTACAAGCGTGCTTAGTAGCTGCAGCCAACTCAAAACCATTTATGTGCCAGTGGGTGCATCTTCTGCTTACAAGGCGCAGAGTCCTTGGTCCTCTTATACGATAATAGAGGGTGAATTGGTAAAATCGGGCAGTCTTTACTATTTCCTTGAGCGTGTAAATAAAACTGCCAGTGTTACATTCGCTCCCGATGGTACAGAGTACAGCGGTTCGGTGGTTGTTCCGGCCAGTATTGCAGTTGGCAGTGCAGAATATAGTGTTACATCCATCGGTGATAAAGCTTTTAAGAACTGTAATAATTTGACCAGCATTTCTCTGCCGCATAGTGTTACATCTATTGGCGCTAATGCGTTTAACGGCTGTGCTAACGTTACAAGCATATCTCTGCCTAATGGTGTTACGTCTGTCGGAGCCTCAGTTTTCAAGGGCTGTTCTAATTTGACCAGCATATCTCTGCCTGAAACCTTGAGTTCTATTGGTGATGATACTTTTTATGGCTGTAGCAGTTTGATGGGTGTAGTAATTCCTAAGAATGTAACGTCAATTGGTGGAAGTGCCTTTGCGGATTGCTCTAGTTTGACCAGCATCAAAATGCAGTCTGCCACACCACCTGCCACAGGCGATTATTTGTTTATCTATAGCACCAAACTGGATACAATCTATGTGCCTTATGGTGCAGCTGAAGCTTATAATGTAGAGCCTTGGAATGCCTATAATATAATAGATGGCAAAATAAGCCATATTATTTCTGTAGATGGTATTTATTACAATGTAGATATAGAAACAAATACCGCAGAGGTGATAGCAGATCCGAATGGTACAAAGTATAGTGGCGATGTGGTGATTCCTGCTAGAATCTTAGTGGACGACAAAGAGGTTGCGGTTACTTCAATAGAAAATTATGCTTTCTCTAATTGCAAAGACTTAACTAGCCTGACGATGGAGTCAGCCACACCTCCAGCAGTAGGGGATTATGTGTTTGATGGATGTACTGGCTTGACTACTATCTATGTTCCATCCGGCGCCTTCAATGCTTACAATGTGGCGCCTTGGAATGCGTATGACATAAAGGAACAAACTTATGCCTTGGTAGACGGAACTGCTTATACACGTAGCGTGAAGACAGAAGGGGTGCGCATTGCCTATAATCGTAACTTCCTCCATTTGAAGTGGCAAGCCTGGTATGCGCCTTTCGACATGGACTATGACGAGGTGAGCGACGAGTACACGATGGCCAGTATCAACGCCGTGCGCGAGTATGACGACAACGAAGACGGTGTGCTGGACCGCTGGAGCTTAGAGGTGCTGATGCTGCGCGCCGGCGAACCGTCTATGCCAATATGCCCTACGTGATTCGTCCGAAGCAGGTAGGTGCCAGAGAGTTTGTGATGGAGAACGCCACGCTCTATCCGGCCGACGAAGAAACCGTGGACTGCTCATCGACCAAGATGCTCTACACGTTCAAGGGCGTGTATAGCGCCCACAGCGCCAGCGAACTGCTCGCTAACGGATGGTTGGCAATGGGCGATGGTCGCTTGGTGAATCCCACAGCTGGCTCTACGCTGAATCCTTTCCGCTGGTACATGTCTACCGCGCCGCGTGGTAATTACTCCTCTGTGTACTATGCTCCGAAGCGCGTGGAACTGGTAGTGATAGATGAGGACGGCGAGGTGACCGATATTGAAGAGATGCTGCTTGGCGAAGAGAATGCTGCAATGTGGCCGGCCGACGTTTACGACCTGAACGGCCGCCTGGTGAAGGCACAGGCCGAGAACCTTGAGGGCTTGAAGAAGGGCATCTACGTGGTGAACGGACAGAAGTTGGTGAAGTAAGAGAAGTTGGACAAAGAGACAGGGGCAGGGGTAGTGAGAATCCCGGCCCACGTCTTCCTAAAATATGCAAGCATCTATGAATAAGAAAGAGTATATGCCCCCTCAGAGCGAGGAGTACCAGTTTGTCAGCGAGTCGTCGATACTGACTTATTCGAACATCGATATGGGCGGTGAGGCGCCGCTGGATACCCGAAAGAAACGCCGCTCGAACCGTCCGCCCTGGATGAGGGAGGAGGAACCGGAAGAGAGGGGCTTCTGGATGTAACAGAACCCAAGACTGTCGTGAGACAGTAGCTAATAATTTTTTTCAGAATGAATGTGGTCCCCGCAGTGGCGGGGATTTTTTTTATTTAGACAGGGTAGGGTAGCTATGAGGGGTACACATTATTATATTATATATAGGGGAGAAAAGTATGGTCAAAGAAAAGTTTGCTCTATTGCGCTGAAATGTTTATCTTCGCTATCCAAGACTCGTAAAGAATATAGGCAGCAATGGAACACATCTCCCAATTTCTAAACTATCTTTTGTCAGACAAAGGCTACTCGTCACAAACTATAGCCAAGTACCGACAGGATCTGATTTCCTTTCGGAATTTCTTTGTGGCCCTGGAGCAGGAGTTGAATTGGGAAACGGTGGACAGCGATGTGGTGCGTCAATGGATGGCGGCCGAGATGGGGCGCAACGTGTCGGCGCGTACGATGAAACGGTCGCTCAGTGCGCTACGTTCCTTCTATCGCTACCTGATGCGTGTGGGGCTGGCTAAGGCTGACCCGGCGCATAAAATTGTGAACCCCAAAGCAGACAAACCGCTTCCGGTCTTTGTCAAGGAGCAAGAGATGAATCGCCTCTTCGACGAGGTGGAGTTTCCTAAGGGATTTGTAGGGCAGCGCGACTACCTAATACTGCTCACCTTCTATAGCACAGGGATGCGTGTGGCAGAATTGGAAGGGCTGGATGTTGAAGCGCTAAGCTTTGAAAGGAGCGAACTGCGCGTAACGGGTAAGCGAAACAAACAACGCGTAATCCCCTTTGGCGAAGAACTGGCCGAGACGCTGAAAGCCTATTTGGAAGAGCGCTCCGCTTTGCCTTGCGGAGAGTGTGGCCCGCTTTTTGTGCGTCCCGATGGCCGACGGATGACAGCGGCGGATGTGCGCAAAGTGGTGAAGCAATATCTCTCGCTCGTCACCTCACAGAAACGCCGCGGTCCCCACGTGTTGCGGCATACATTTGCCACCGTGATGCTAAACAACGGCGCAGAACTGGAAGCTGTAAAAGAACTCCTGGGGCACGAAAGCCTGGCGACAACGGAAATCTATACGCACACCACCTTTGCAGAGCTGCGCCGCGAATATGAAAAGGCGCACCCCAGAGGGGACGTATTATTAAAAAAAGATAACACGGAAAGAAATTCTTTGGAAAACTTGGATTCCGGAAAATAATTTTGTATATTCGCCTTTGAAACATAGAAAATCTCCGTTGCGGAGAAATATCTATCTTACCATTTATGTATAACACCCCTAAGGGTATAAAAGAATGTACTATGGAAATCAAGATTCAAGCCCTGCACTTCGATGCAACTGAAAAACTGAATGCTTTTATCCAGAAAAAAGTTGCTAAGCTCGAGAAAAACCACGAGAATATTACCAAGGTGGAAGTGACCTTGAAAGTAGTTAAGCCGGAGACAGCGATGAACAAGGAAACCGAGTTGCATCTCTTCGTGCCCGGCGCAGAGTTTCATGCAGAGAAAGTGTGTGACACCTTTGAAGAAGGCGTAGACCTCTGCGTAGATATCTTACAGCGTCAGTTGGAGAAATATAAAGAAAAACAACGCGGCAAATAAAAAATCTTGCCAAAAAGTTTTGCGAATAAAAAAATATGTCTAACTTTGCAGCCGTTTCGAGGTCTTTCTTCGACGGCTGCAAAATTTTTGAGCATAGAAAGATTTAGAAATAAGGGCAAATACCAGAGTGGCCAAATGGGGCAGACTGTAAATCTGCTGGCTTACGCCTTCGGTGGTTCGAATCCATCTTTGCCCACATAAAGTTTGCGGAAGTAGCTCAGTTGGTAGAGCACTAGCCTTCCAAGCTGGGGGTCGCGAGTTCGAGCCTCGTCTTCCGCTCTCTTTTTGCTGTTATAGCTCAGCGGTAGAGCACTTCCTTGGTAAGGAAGAGGTCGCGAGTTCAAGTCTCGCTAACAGCTCTCTTTTTAAGGAAAAAGAAAAACATTCACAAATTAAATATTAAAGCTATGGCAAAAGAAAAATTCGAGCGTTCAAAACCGCACGTAAACATCGGTACCATTGGTCACGTTGACCACGGTAAGACTACTTTGACTGCTGCTATTACTACTGTATTGGCTAAAAGAGGTCTTTCAGAATTGAAGTCTTTCGATCAGATCGACAACGCTCCTGAGGAGAAAGAGCGTGGTATTACTATCAATACTGCACACGTTGAGTATCAGACTGAGAATCGTCACTATGCACACGTTGACTGTCCAGGTCACGCAGACTATGTAAAGAACATGATTACAGGTGCTGCTCAAATGGATGGTGCTATATTAGTTGTTTCTGCAGCTGATGGACCAATGCCTCAAACAAGAGAACACATCTTACTTGCTAGACAAGTTGGTGTTCCTTACATCGTAGTATTTATGAACAAATGTGACCAAGTTGATGATGCTGAATTATTAGATTTAGTTGAAATGGAAGTTAGAGAATTATTAAGCGAATACGGATTTGATGGAGACAATACTCCAGTAGTTCGTGGTTCTGCATTAAAAGCATTAGAAGGAGATCCAGACTGTGGCGGACTTCTTTCTTACGGATACCTTTCTGGAGAACAGATGACAGGCGTTTTAGAAGGAAGACCTTTATTCGTTCGTTCACCAAAGAGCAACTTCAACCTTGCAAACTTCATGAGAGCAAATCTTTGTACAGCTCTTGGTGCATTAAAAGTTGGTAACGATATTCTTGTAAAAGAAGAACACGTTGCAATCGATGAAATGTACGGACACGGCGGATTATTCAAGACAAAAGGTGTTGGACAGAGCCTTCTTGCAGCAGCACTTGATGCACCTGTAATCGTAATGGAAACAGCAGGAGAAGGCGGTGCATGGGGTATCGCAGTTCTTGCAGCTTACATGATGTGGAAAGAAGAAGGGGAAGCACTTTGTGATTACCTTGAAAATAAAATTTTCGCAGATGCTGAAAGTACAACAATTGAACCAAGTGCAGAAGATGTAGCAGGATTTAATGCATTTATCGAAAGATACAAAGCAGGTCTTGTGATTGAAACATACGAAAACCATCAAGCGGTTATGAAAAATGGTGCAATTGATCACGTATGTATTGAT
>CALCHR010000203.1 GCA_937901185.1 uncultured Bacteroidales bacterium | reverse complement strand
TCCGGCACAGTTTTATCAGATTCTGGAAGAATTCATGGTTCGTCAGGAGACGGCGCTGGACGTATGGCGTGCGCAGGCGGATACGAGCGCAGCCATCGAAGCGCTCAGACTTGAAATAGTAAAGGAGGCAAAAGGATGAAAACCTTCGGGCAAATATTAAGACGAAAGAGAAGAGCGAAAGGGCTCACACAGGAAGAGCTTGGCGAAAAGCTCGGAACTAGCCAGCAAGCCGTCTCACAGTGGGAACGCAACGGCAAGTGGCCGACGCTCTTCACGGCGTTAGCAATCGCAGACGCGCTTGGCTGCACACTTGACGAACTCGCAGGACGGGAGGCGAAAGGATGACGAAGCAAGAGCTCAGAAACTACAGACAAATGAAGGACGAACTCGCTGACATTGACAAGCTCGTCAAGAGGCTGAACGACTTGAAGCTCCCCGAACTGACGGAAGTCTACGGCGAGAAGATCGAGAGCTTGAAGAACCGACTGAAAAGCATCGAGGACGCCTTTGAAGGGCTTGAACCGGTCGAGCGTCGACTCATGCGCCTCCGCTATATCGACGGACTTGAGTGGCACCAGGTCGCCGTGCGTATATCATACAGCTGGCAACAGACTCATCGCATACACGCGCGCGCGCTCATCAAATTATATAATAAATAAAAAGAAAAACCGCCTTTTTTTTGGCGGTTTTTTACTTATTTACTCGGCTTGATTTTATTATAGTAATTGTGCAACGCGAGAAGCTCTTCCTTGTGCATGAGCTGCATTTTTAGCAACTCGTTCTCAGCGGTTAGGGCGTTCACTTTATCTTTTAGGATGGCGTTCTCTGTGATTATAAGGTCACGCTCGGCGGTAACGGTGGCAACGTCGTCTTGCAAAGTGGCGAGACTTTTCTCACCCACGACCACTTTCGTGTCTGCGAGAATATCATCGAGAGACCCACCGAGCGCCGTCACAATACGGTGAAGCGTGTCAGCGTAGGGGCTGTCCGTGTCGCCTGAGAAGATACGCACGACCGTGCGCTCTGGCAAGTTCGTCTTGTCTGCTATCTGTTTAGATGACATCCCTGTCTGCTTCTTTAGTTCTTTTAAGTTGTCTAACCACATATACGTGTCCTCCGTGGGTGTCGTGCTTGTCAGGTAGAGGCGTCAAACTTGGGTACCTTTTTGACAAACTTGGGTATTGATTTTAGCGTTTAAGTCTTTTATAATCTTATTGTAAATTTTTGGCAAAATATTCCAAAAGACGACAAAGCTTTACATAATACGCACCAAGCCGCCGTCTATAATTATTAAAAAACGCGAACATATTATACTATAAAAATATACAAAAAGCAACAAATTTTTAAAATAACCGAAAAATCAACAAATAAACAAGGAGACACAAACAATGGAGAAAGTCAACACCCAACTCGAAATACTTGCGGAACGTATAGGCGAAGCAGCGAAAGCGTGCACAGACCCAGACCTTCTTGACCTCGTGCTTAAATTGCTATTAAATGATTGAAAAATATTTTAAAAATTTTTTGAAAATTATGGTAAAATCGCTTGACTTATAACGCAATGCGTGGTATAATATTATCACAAGGTTGAGGTGAGCAAGACCTTGAATAACAAAAAGGAGGGCTTGAAAATGCAGGCAGACAAAAAGGTTTTTGAGCAAACCGAGGAGGAAGAAGTGACTGCTACGGAAGCAATACTTCAAACGATTAAAGAACTTGCTGACAAGTGTGAAACGCTTGAAGAGTTCCGCAAAGCGTTGGCGAGAATAATCGCCAATAAATAAAAAAAAGCCGCCCACGAGTCGAAACGAAGGACGGCAACAAGGGAAAGAGAGGGCAAGCCTGCCCCTCTCGAACTTGCCCTTAAAGTATAGCAGGCATAAAAAAGAAAGTCAACTAATTTAAGGAGATTAAAAAAATGAAATTTTATTTTGACAAAAACGACGGAACGAGCCAAGAACTCACAGACGAAGAGTTGAGGGAGCACATGAGCGAGTACAACATATACGAGGCGACCGAAGCAAAAAAGGCCGACCCACTTGAAGAAGTGAGCTACATGACCGTGGGCGGGTTCATCCGCGTTGAACTTTAAGGAGGTGAGAGCATGAGCATCAAAGAGCTAAGACAGGCGGCGGGGATGACGCAGAAGGCATTCAGCGAATACCTCGGCATTCCAAAACGCACGATCGAAGACTGGGAAAACGAACGAAGAGTTCCGCCCGCCTACGTCGTGGGGCTTATAGAGTACAAGCTGAGAAACGAAGAAAAAATACAAGACTAAAAGGAAGAGGCGCATCGTGCGCCTTTTTTCTTTTTATGCACGAATTGAAGATGGGACGCAGTGAGACACTCGGCGGCGGTAAACTCGAAATATAAGCCAAAACCGGAAAGGGGTGAAACTTATGCGCATATCTATCAACGCAGGGCACACGACGGCCGGAGCGGGCTCAGGCGCCGCCTACAAGGGCTTCAACGAGGGCGTCATCGTTCGCGCCGTGGCGAAGGCTCTGACGGCTCAGCTGCGCAAGAAGGGGCACACGGTCTACGACTCCACAGTCGACAAAGCAACGACGCAAAACGCCTACCTGCGAAAAGTGTGCGACCTGGCGAACGCGAGCGGCGCGGAGCTGGTCATCTCGCTCCACTGCAACGCCTCAGCCGCTCACACAGGGCATGGCTCAGAGTGCTGGACCTACCGCGGCAAACGCGTCCAGGCGGCCGTCAAGACCTGCGAGAACCTCGAGGCCCTGGGCTTCAGGAATAGGGGAATAAAAGACGGGAGCAGCTTCTACGTCGTAAAACACACGAAGGCGACGTGCGTCCTGGTTGAGCTCTTCTTCCTCGATAACGAGAAGGACAGGGCACTCTATAAGAAGCACGGCGCCGAGAAGATCGCGGCCGCCATCGCTGCGAGCATCTAACGAGGGCAAGCCCTCACAACCATCTCACGACTATCTATTTATCTAGCAATTTTTCACTCTCAAATCGTTCTAACACTGCGGGCCTTGCGCCCGTTTTTTTTATGCTCAAAACTGCACCGCGGGTGCACCGAGGCGGCGGTGTCTTGATGCACTCACGATGCACCTCGTGGGCTCTGGGTGTGCCCACTTTTCGTTAAGTTCAAGGCCACGATGCACCCACGATGCACCCGCGGTGCGCTTTTCAAAGTTTAAAATCACAGTAAATACGGGCTTTTTTGGCTCTACTGCATCAACTGCATCAACTGCACCGACAATTTTAAAAAGTATTTTAATAATAGTAAATATAGATATATAGACCTATATATTTATATTGTTTATACCCTTTATAGAAAAACGCGGTGCAGTCGGTGCAGTCGGTGCACCCCCGCTGTCTGGGCCCACTTTTGAAATAAAAAGCAGACGCTTGAAAGATGGGACTCCATGAGACTTTTTTATCATTATAATAGTAGGCGTAAAGACTCAGAGACTACCACGAGTAGGACTCCAAGAGTCGCATGAACCTGCAAAGGATAGACAAGCGGGTGAAGGTGGGCGGCGGGCAATACGAACAGAACCACGCACGGGAGCAGCCTGACGGGATGCCCGGACCACGCGGGGTCAGATAGAAGCAAAGGAGGGCCTGCGATGATAATGCGAAAGTGTCCGAGATGTAAACGCTTGATGCCGTACGGTCCCTCTTACTGCTCAGAGTGCAAGCCCTTAGCAGAGGCAGAGCTCAAGGCGATCAGAGAGAGGAACGCACAGAAGAAGGCGCTCAAGTATAACAGACGAAGAGAC
>CALCHR010000202.1 GCA_937901185.1 uncultured Bacteroidales bacterium | reverse complement strand
ACCTAGCTTTTACCTAAGAAACGCCCGAAAATGACCCTTGATTTTCAGGCGATTAGAAAGCAGAAAAAAGCCGTGGCAGCGCTCCGATTTGAGCATTGCCACGGCGAGGGATTAAAGCTAATATTAAGATTTTAACCTAAGCAGGCAGGTCCATCAGATGTAAACAGACGAATGGAATGCCCACAGAATAAAATCTTTGCTTCATTTGTTGCAAGTAGGAAAATAGGATGCGCTATGCACCAATCTACCCTGCTTATTGTTCTGCTATAGCTATATGAATAGCCGTAATTACGAGTGCAACTAAGAATATAACAATGAACAGCAACAAGATGATGAAGAGATAATACAGGGTTGTAAGGACAGCCTTTGCAATAGCCTTCGCCCATGGTCTTACGCCATAGACATTGCGGAGAGTAAGCGTAAGATAGGCGCACGAACCTATGAGGAGCACCCATTGCAGTAGCCCTACCGGGGGAGCTACGGTGAGATACAACACATAGATGAACAGTATGAGCAACTCAAGAAATGCTGTGTAGTGAAGCGAGAAAACAAGGTGATGAATATGGGGACGATTATCCTTGCGCTGCACAATGCGCAAAAAGATTGCCACCAATGGCGCTGTGAACAAGACAAACATCGGGAAGTACTTCGTAAAAATCTTTACCATCTGCTCCCATAAAAAAATAACCATCGCGATCTCCTCTATCTGCCCTACAGTCTCCATTTCAAAATGATAAGAATCTTCCTCCTCGCCGGGAACGATGACACTATCTTCAATGAGCACGTGCGGCACAACTGCCTTCCATTTGTCGAGCGCTAGGCCCTCGGCAGCCTCAATCGTTTCTACATGAGCAATGATGCTGTCATACTCCTGATTCAATTTCAATGGAGCGTACAGCAAAATTGTGTCACGCAAACTTGTCTTGAGTTTCTCTGCATTCGCCGCATTCTGGACATACTCACGTAGCTGAAGGGATGGAGAGAGAACTTTTGTAACATTATCCAAGTTGTTCAACCTCGTAGGACTAGAACAGAACACAAAAAGCGTAATGAAGATAAAGAGCAGAAACATGTTTAGCTTAATGGGATGCTCCTGTCCGTGGTGTTTACCGGAGATATACTCGTTAGTGAGTCGCCCCGGATGCGTCACCAATAGTTTCAGCGTACGGAAGAAACGGGGGTCCCACACAAATGTGTGGTTCACATAGACCATAATAAACTTCTTGATGCTGGGCACCATTCCCACCGCCTCTTGTCCGCAGGCATGACAATACTTTCCCTGCAGTTCTGCTCCACAATTCAAACAATTTGAATAGGGCGCTTTGTTTGACTGAGACTTTATAACCTTGTCGTGTTGTTTTCCTAACATGCTTTGTCTTTTATTTGTTGATAGATAGAAATTTCTAACTTTACAACTTGCAACCGCTTACATCAACTCTTCTACGCTCTGCTTTTTCTTTTTCCTATTATCTTATATTTCTAAGAATGAACTATAGAGGTAAATATAAAAAGACATTTTTTCCTTTTCTATTTTAATCTCTATAGTTCATTCATCTTTTGTGAAACACCTAAGAAGAAGTATCTACATACGTTCTTCTATAAGTTTATCCACAATTATTCACCATAAACTTTAGTGATCTGCTTAACGTAGACACCAAAGAAATAAGTCTTTGTATAAGAATCTACGTGAGAGATTTTGGTGATGCCTGCTTGCTTAGCTGCCTTGTCGATACCATTCTCTTCTCCCTTAGTACTCCAAATGCCCAAGTAGATTTTGCTTTCAGCAACGCCGCACTTTGAGCCGAAGGGGTTTGTTGTTACAGCTACGGGATCTGAAATAGTAATACAGCTGCTGACCATTACGCATGCAGCAAAAGCAGCAACAGCTTTCAAGGTTTTTTTCATAAGATAAAATATTAAAAAATAAAAAGTTAATAAAAATTTTGGTCTTAGAGTCTAAGCTTATTTAATGCCTCATTTTTTTGCTATGGCATTTGCTCGCTTCACCAATTGTATAGTAGCGGCGTTCAACTGAGGAACAGATGCCGGAATCTCAAATGGCACTTTGAGTTTCTTGTTTTTATACTCTTCATTAGCCTCTTCCTTAGAAAGGTATTCTCTATCTACTACGTAGAGTTCTACTGCAATGTGGACATCAGCAGGCTTGTCGGAGAATAGAAGTTTGCGGAAGAACTTACCCTTACCTAAAGCTTCCATAACCATACCGGCTTGCACCATGTCTTTAGGAAGATACAGCCCGGTATTGTTTGCATGATAGACATGGGTAGTATTTAGTTCATTTATGTTCAGGGACATGCCCAGCAACTTTAATGGCCAGAAGGACATGCTATGGTCTTTTTTCTTAGCAAGCCTATCTTCTATCATAGTAAAGGTATGTGCATTCTGTTTCTGGATGAGCGACATTCCCGACTTTCCTTTTTTCTCATACAGCTTTGCTGCGCCAGTATTACTATTAAAAGATTTAGGAGCTTCCACCGGTTCTGAGTTGAGGTCTATAAGATCCAGCATAGAGGGAATAGTAGAATTCTGGAATACAAAAACTGAATCTACCGCACCCACTTTGAATAGCAAGTAGCAACGAGCATTGCGCTCGCACAAGAAGTTTTTATTAAACTTGACATTCTTGTCTGCCGGAAGATAGCGATCGGCCATGCGCTCAATAAAGAAGGTTACGGTGTCGGCCTTATTGCTGAATGTAATATACTCACGGGAATAAAATGTCTGCTTCAACACCTCGCGCTTAGCCGAAACTGTCACCGCTTCCAGCTCATAAGCTTTTGGTATCATCAGCCAGTCTTTATTTCCCGGCTGTTCGATGACAAGATTTTCATAACCTATGCAACGAACGGTAATAGGGTATGCAGTTTCGGGAACGTCTAACAATTCGCCTCCGCTATTTGCGAATCCCACTACGTTGCCGGCTGCATCAAAAATGGCTGCATACGGAAGCGGTGTATCGTCTACTCCATCCACAACACGCATTTGTGCCTCGAGTGTATTCAGGAATAACAAACTGCCCAAGAATAAGATCAGGAATCTCTTCATAATAAATTTCAGATTAAAGTTTGAGTTAAGTTTTTATCTCTTAGAAAACCAACAAGGAGTTTGTTCGTCGATGGGGTAAGCTCCGCATTAACATTCCTTGCTATATTTTTTACAAAATTACTATACGCAGCCCCAATAGCCAAGCTGAAGAATCCTACATTTCATACTACACAGCCTTTATCTATACAAAAATAGTCCAAATGTAAACCGAAATGTAAACAACAACACTTAGGCGGAAATGTAGATTATATATAATTTTGTAACACCGACTAAACAATCTGAAAGGCTAATCCTATCGGGGGTTTCTGTAATAACTAAAATGGCGGAGGACACTCGCAAGGACAACTACAGAATAACGCCGCGCAGGATAGGCAGTAAACCAAAACTCCGGGTAAATTCTAACCATAAATCTATGAATTGTAGATAAAAATGTATATACAAAAAACCATCGGAGATAGGTTTGTAAACAAACGCTCTGTTATCTGTTACGGGTGCCCCATTATATATATTATATGTGTGGGCCTTCCATAAATTTATTTACCGCAGAAGATGCTGCCTGCTCTGATAAAGCTTTGACCCTATAAATTCTTATATAAAAACTGCCACTATATGAAAATGCCACTCTTGAGTAAGAAAATACTGACATTTCTCCTGCTGCTACCGGTTTGTTGTTGCTGCTTTGCCAACGAGCATCTTTTTCAGGAGGCAAGGACCTTGCAGCGCGAAGGCAAGTACGACGAAGCCATCAAGGCTTTCAAGAGCTACTTGCTACAGCCGAGGAATGAAAGCGTCCCCTCTCAAGAGCAGATAGCTGTATACACCGATGCACTGGTGCAACTGATGAACACGTTTCAGAGTAAGGGCGAACCCGATGCTTGTATCAGCGCTTTGCAAGAAGTGTACCAGGCCTCGCCCACCATTCAGAAACATTGCTTGAGAGACTACTACTCGGTGTTGGGCTATGCCTTGTCGCGCACGGAGGATATGAAGGCGGCCGAAGAGAAGATGCTGAAGGCCCTTACCCTTCCTCTTCAACACGCCACCCCTGAGCGCTACTTCCGCGACTATGCCTACGCGGCGGCCGTGTTTTATAGCAACCCCGCCTATCAAAAGGAGGTTATCAACTGGTGCCAGGAGGCGTTGGTGCAAGCCGATTTGTGCAAAAACACCTCGGGCAAGCAATGGGTGATGGCCATGCTGGGCTCTCTATACAAGCGCTACGGCTACCTCAACAAGGCCTTAGAACTTTTCCATAAGAGCAAGGAAGAAGCCCTCTTGAAGAAGGACGACCTGGGGGTTATCAACAGTCTGCACACGCTGACCGACCTTTTTCTTTATTGGCACGCCCCGGAATATGCCAACTTGTATGCCTCGGAAGCTATACGCGTGGAGCAAAACATGGCGGCAAAAAATCCCATGGTCTCTACACAGACCTATATCAATAAAGGCAGGGCTTTGCACCAGTTGGGCGAGGCCGATTCGGTGACCTACTACACTGAGCGGGCACGAGAGTGTTGCGCATCGCTGCCTTACAACAGTGGTTTGGTGGACGTAAACCTCCTGCACGGCACTTTCTTGACAGAGATGGGCGGCGATTCGTTGCAGGCGGGCATTGAGGAATTGCAAGCGGTGGCGCAGCAGGGCACTTCCATCAACCGCGCCAAGGCCTACCACCAGTTGGCCCAAACCTATCTGAAGCAGGAAGAGAACAAGCTGGCCGAAGCGATGCTGGACAGCATGTACTCGCTGCTCCACCAAAACGAAACGCCGGCCTACATTCCTATCAACTACCAGTCTGTTCTAAATCACTACCTGGAGAACAAGAACCATGCGAAGGTGGAGCAATACACCAGGATGATGCTCCGTGAACAAGCATCGCTTAAAGAGAAGGAGCTGAACTTCAACCTTATAGAAAGCATCGTAGAGCAACAGAGCGAGAAGGAAAGGCAGGAGTTAAAGATTGTACAGCTGAGGGAGGCCAACCAGCGACTTTGGATATTGATTTACACAGTTCTCTCGGTCTGCGTTATTTCTATCATCGTGGTGTTCCTGCTCAAGCAAAAGAAACAGCACAAGGTTCAGATGAAACACGCCAACGAAAAAATGTCCGTGTTGGTTGAAAAATTGAACCAGTCGAAGGAAGAGAACAAAATTATCTCTCAAGAAATCAGCAACATAATGAGCGACAAGACCCACCGGCAAGAGATGGAGACACTCACCCCTACCGTGCTTCAGAAAAGTGGCGAGGCGCAGTTCCGCCAACGCTTCGAACTGCTCTATCCGCACTTCTTGCCGCGCCTCCGCGAGCAAGTGCCGACCATCACCCGCCGCGAAGAACTCCTCTCTATGCTCATCGTCTTGAAGCGCGACAACAAGGAGATTGCCGAGTTGCTGGCCATTGCCCCGCGCAGCGTCTTGATGCTTCGCCACCGCCTCCGCCAAAAGATAGGAATGGCTACGGACAATTCTTTGGAGACTTTCATAGAAAGCACCTTGGGCCTGTCCCAAGAAAGCAGCGACACGCTCCAGGCGCATGCTGATTCAGAGAAAGACTCCCCTGCTCTATAATTCAGAGCTGCACACCCCGTTTTTCTTAGTAGCTTTCTAGGAAAACTTAGTAAACTTCTAGTTGTTCTTAGTAAACTCCGAGTTTTTCCTAGAAGTTTACTAAGAAACGACCCAAAATACCTATTGAAAATCAGTTGGTTACAAAGGCCATCTTCTACTCCCTAACCCCTAATCTTTAACCACCTGATTTCACCCCTACATCACCCCCGTTTTCTTAGTAGTTACTTTCGCGTTCTTAGTAGTTA
>CALCHR010000201.1 GCA_937901185.1 uncultured Bacteroidales bacterium | reverse complement strand
AGGACATCCCCGACGGGTCCGTGGACCTCGTGCTCTGCGACCCGCCATACGGGACGACCGCTTGCAAGTGGGACGAAACGCTCCCCTTCGATAAACTCTGGGGTGAGTATGACAGACTACTGAAACCGAACGGTGCAGCGGTGCTTTTCTCCGTCCAACCGTTCACGACTCAGGTCATCGCGAGCAACCGGAAGAACTTCCGCTATTGCTGGTACTGGTTGAAAAATCAGGCGACGGGCTTCACCTACGCCCGCTATCAACCTATGAGACGCGTCGAGGACGTGTGCGTCTTCTACAAGAAGATGCCGACCTACAACCCGCAGGGACTTCAAGCGATCGAGAAACCGAGGACGAGACGACGAAAAAGAGCAAAGGTTGACCATATATACAAGATGAGCACGCTCTTGAACGAACACACGCCACGCTTCAAGAACTACCCGAAGAACGTGCTGCAGTTCGACTGCGAGCGAGGCTTTCACCCGACACAAAAGCCCGTACCACTTCTTGAGTATCTTGTCAAGACCTACACGAACGAGGGCGACACAGTGCTCGACAACTGCATGGGAAGCGGCTCCACCGGCGTCGCAGTCAAAAGAGCGGGCGGCCGTCACTTCATAGGCATAGAGCAAAATCGAGTATATTTTGAAATCGCGCAAAAGCGCATAGGAGAGGAAAAATGAACGTTTTACAAGTAATATCTTTATGCTTGGCCTGCTTCTCGCTGGGCATCAGCGTGAGCGGCCTTATCTGGACGTGGCCTTTTGAAAAGAAGGGCAAGAGAAAGAAAGGCAAATGAAAATAAGCAAAGCGGTCGCAATTTTGGACTATATCAAGAAAAAAAAGAAAGTAACCAGCAAAGAACTGGCCGAGAAGTTCGAGCTCTCGGTCAGGACCGTGTTCAGACTCGTAGACGATCTCTCGAGCTTCTACCCAATATACACGGAGAGGGGGCGGAACGGGGGCTTCTGCTGGTTAGAAAAGGAGGGGGAAGCATGACAGCATTCTGGGGCGCCTTTTTTGGCGCAGTAATGGGCTTTTTGCTCTTCGGAATAATGTGCGCGTTTATCAACAACAAAGAGGAGTAGAAAAATGCAAGGCTTAATAGGTCAACGCTTCGGCCGACTCGTCGTAGTGGCCGAAGCTGAAAAAATTAAAAGTCATAGTCGGTGGTTCTGCCGGTGTGACTGTGGCGGAGAGACCACTGTTCTGGGGCAGAATCTGACCCGGG
>CALCHR010000200.1 GCA_937901185.1 uncultured Bacteroidales bacterium | reverse complement strand
GCCCTATGAAGGAGGTTTGTGCGCAGTTGTCACAGTACCCCATTGCCACCCGCCTGTCGCTCAACGGCACCATCATCGTGGGCCGCGACATCGCTCATGCCAAGATTAAAGAACGCCTGGACGCCGGCGAGCCCATGCCCGAATATCTGAAGAATCACCCCATCTACTACGCCGGACCGGCTAAGACTCCGGAAGGAATGGCTTGCGGTTCAATGGGCCCCACTACTGCCGGCCGCATGGACTCTTACGTAGACCTCTTCCAAAGCCACGGCGGCGCAATGGTGATGCTGGCCAAGGGCAACCGCTCACAGCAAGTGACCGACGCCTGCAAGGCTCACGGTGGTTTCTACCTCGGCTCCATCGGCGGACCTGCTGCCATCCTGGCACAGAACAACATCAAGAGCATCGAGTGCGTAGAATACCCCGAACTCGGTATGGAAGCTATCTGGAAGATTGAAGTAGAAGACTTCCCCGCCTTTATCCTCGTAGACGACAAGGGCAACGACTTCTTCCAACAGATTAAGCCTCGCTGCGCTTGCAAGTAAATCCTTACAGACAGAACCTCCCGCGTGCTCCTCATAAGGCACAGGGCGGTTCTGTCTCTCTTTTTTGAGACCGCCGGAGTATGTCAGCACCTACTATCTCAAAATAGGTCTCGCTACACATTTAATATATATATAACCCCGACGACTATGTTACAAAAAATAAGTTCCTTTATCTTCCACAAGTTGATGGGCTGGAAAAGCTACGTGGACGTTCCCTACTTTGACAAGTGCATCATCTGTGCAGCTCCGCATACCAGCAACCTCGATCTCTTCCTGGGAAAATTGTTTATCACAGCCGTGGGACGCAAGAGTGGCTTCGTAATGAAGAAAGAGTGGTTCGTAGGTCCGCTGGACTACATCTTCCGCAACTGGATGGGCGGCATCCCCGTCAATCGTGGTAAAGGCACAGCGCTCATTGCCGAACTGGTGGAGATAGCCAACAACAGCGAAACATTCCGCTTGGCACTCACCCCCGAAGGCACCCGCAAGGCCAACCCTAAGTGGCACCTCGGCTTCTACGTCATCGCATCGCAAGCCAAACTCCCCATCGTCTTACTCGGCTTTGACTATGAGAAAAAGGAAGTGAGAATGGAAAAATATATCATGCCCTCAAAAGACCGCAAAGGCGACTTGCGCGAGATACAACTCTACTTTAAAGA
>CALCHR010000199.1 GCA_937901185.1 uncultured Bacteroidales bacterium | reverse complement strand
TAGTAAACTTCTAGGAAAAACTCGGAGTTTACTAGGAAAAATTTGTAGTTTACTAGTTTCGCTTAGTAAAGGCCTAAGAAATGGCAGGTAATTCCTGCCATTTTTTGAGCAGCCAATCTGCTTGCATTCCGGCCTCAAAATTACTCTTAGGTTGTCCCGGCGTTTCCGGATTCGTGCATGGCAAGATTTTTCTACTGTCGATTTTGGTCTTTCGAGATGTCAAAACCGACATTTTTACTATCTCCGGAGAGAATTTTATCAGCGCATAAGTTAAAAATAGATAAGAGAATAAATATAATTTGAAAACTTTTTTAGTGTGCAAAGTTTTTGGCGTAACTTTGCACTGCGGTGGCGCTCTGCGCTGCCGTTTTGACTGAAAAATTATAGGACAAATAAATATCAAAAACCTTTTTTTATGAAAAGTAAAATTGCTTATCTAACCCTTTGCCTTGCCGTATTCGCAAGCTGCAACAAGAAGAATGAGATGCCGCCCGCCAGCATGGACTTTGCTGTGCAGACGCTTGCAACTAGTCAGACCGAACTCAACACCACTTATCCTGCCGCCATCAAAGGCCAACAGGATATAGAAATCCGTCCCAAAGTGAGCGGCCATATCACCGCCCTCTTGGTTGACGAAGGAGCCTTTGTGCGCAAGGGACAAGCCCTTTTCAGAATCGACGCCACCCAGTATGCCGCAGCAGCCAATGCCGCTCAGGCACAAGTGGAAGTAGTGAAAGCCAATATCGCTACGCAGAACCTCACTGTGGAGAACAAGAAAATGCTCCGCGAGAAGGGCATCATCTCTCAGTACGACTATGACATGGCGCTCAACACGCTGGAAAGTCTCAAAGCACAGCTCGCTGCTGCACAGGCTCAGTTGACCAACGCTAAGGATCAGTTGAACTTCTGCACCGTGACCAGCCCCGCAGATGGCGTCATCGGCGAAATTCCTTACCGCGTGGGAAGCCTCGTAAGCCCTTCAACAGCTCAACCTCTGACCACCGTTTCCAACATCACCAACATGTATGCCTATTTCTCTATGAGCGAGAAGCAAATGTTGGAACTCACTCGCAGCAAGGGCGGCATCACCGCAGCCATGGATAGCATGCCGGCCGTGAAACTCGTCTTGGCCGACGGTTCAGAATATCCTGTAAGCGGAACCATCACCGCTATCAGCGGCGTGATTGGTGCCAACACCGGCGCCGTTCAGATGCGTGCCACGTTTGCCAACCCCGGTCGCGTGTTGCGTAGCGGCGGTAGCGGCTCAGTTCTCGTGCCCGTAAAGAGCGCAGGTTCTATCCTCGTTCCGCAGAAGGCTGCTTTCGATATTCAGGATAAGAAATTTGTTTATGTGGTAGGTGCAGACAGCACTATCGCTCCCCGTGAAATCAAAGTGCTCGTACAAAACGATGGTCAGAACTTCATCGTGACCTCGGGCTTGAAGGCCAACGAGCGTATTGTAGTGGAGGGCGTGAACCAACTGAAAGCCGGTGCTAAAATTAACCCCATCACCCCCGAACAGAGCGAAGCCAACCGCAAGAAGGCTGAGCAGGACCTTAAGGAGGGAAAAACGCCCGGAGAAAACTAAACCGGACAGCACTGTAACTCAATATTGTAAAAGAAAAAAGTACAGATGAAACTAGATAATTTTATTAACCGCCCGGTGCTTTCTACGGTAATCTCCGTAGTGATTGTCATCTTGGGAGTTTTGGGACTTGTCTCCCTTCCCATCTCCCAGTATCCCGACATTGCACCTCCCACCATCAGTGTAAGAACCACCTATCAAGGAGCCAATGCCCAGACAGTGCTCAACTCTGTGATCGCACCCTTGGAAGAGCAAATCAACGGTGTGGAAAACATGGACTACATGAGTTCTACTGCCACCAATACCGGAGATGCTACTATTACGATTACTTTTAAGCAGGGTACTGACCCTGATATGGCTGCCGTGAACGTACAGAACCGCGTGGCCAAAGCACAGGGTTTCCTCCCCGCCGAAGTAACCAAGGTGGGTGTGATTACGCAGAAGCGCCAAAGCTCTATGTTGGTGGTGTTCTCCGTATCCGATACCTCCGGCAAATACGATATGGCCTTTATCGAAAACTATGCTAAGATTAACATCATCCCGCAGATTCAGCGTGTGAAGGGTGTGGGTGACGTGATGGTGATGGGTGCTGACTACTCTATGCGTATTTGGCTCGACCCCGAAAAAATGGCGCAGTACGGCCTTGTTCCTACCGATGTCGCCGGTATCTTGGCAGAACAGAATATTGAAGCTGCACCGGGTGCTATCGGTGAGCGCGAAAACCAAACCTACCAATACACGCTCCGTTACAGAGGTCGTTTGCAAGAAGCCGAAGAGTTTGAGAATCTGGTGATTCGCTCTAACCCCGACGGAACTGTGCTGCGTGTAAAAGACGTGGCTCGTGTAGAGCTCGGCCGTATGGTCTACTCTTTCGCAGGTAAGGTAAATGGTAGATCGGCTGTGTCAGCTATTGTACAACAGACAGCTGGTTCTAACGCTACGCAGATTATCTTGGATATCGAAAAGTTGCTCGACGAGTGTAAGAAAGACCTGCCCGAAGGTCTTGAGATTAACATCGCTCAGAATGCCAACGACTTCCTCTTTGCCTCTATCCACGAGGTGGTGAAGACCCTTATCGAGGCCTTTATCTTGGTGTTCGTTGTGGTGTTTATCTTCTTGCAGGACATGCGCTCTACGCTCATCCCCTCCATCGCCATCCCCGTGGCTTTGATTGGTACTTTCTTTGCCATCAATATGATTGGCTTCTCTATCAACCTTTTGACCCTCTCGGCGATGGTGCTTGCGATTGCCATTGTGGTGGACGATGCCATCGTGGTAGTGGAAGGTGTACACGCCAAGCTTGACCAAGGATACTCCTCAGCTCGTAAGGCTTCTATCGACGCCATGCGCGAGTTGGGCGGTGCCATTGTTTCCATCACGCTGGTGATGATGGCCGTGTTCGTGCCTGTGAGCTTTATGTCAGGAACCAGTGGCGTCTTCTATCGCCAGTTTGGTATCACCATGGCTATTGCCATCGCGTTCTCCGCTGTGAACGCCTTGACCTTGTCACCTGCTCTCTGTGCCATTTTGCTGAAGCCGCACCACACGGAAACCACCTTGAAGGAGCGCATGGATATCGCCTTCAAAGAGGCTCGCCAGAATATAGTGCAGAAGTATGTAGAATCTATCGGTAAGTTCTTGCACCCGGGTGCTGCTATCTTCTTAATTCTTATAGCTATTATCGGTATGATTGCCGGTTGGTTTGACTTTGAAGGTAATCCTGTAACGACCGTAGTAATGATTGCTATCAGCGTTGTAGCATTGATCGGAATTTCTACCCGTAAGTTCAAAGATGCCTTTAACAATTTCTTCGAGAATATGTTAAAGGGCTATAAGAAAAATGTTTTGAAGTTCATACAGCGTCCAATTCTAACTTTGTCCATTGTAGTGGTAAGTATTGTCGCTATGATTTGGATGATGGCAAAAACTCCTACATCACTTGTTCCTATAGAAGACCAAGGAACTCTTATGGCGGCTGTAACAATGCCTCCGGGTACTTCTCAAGACAAAACTGAAGCTATGTTGGATAAGGTAGATAGCTTGATACGCTCAATTCCTGCTGTAGAAAGTTCTACAATGATTTCTGGTTTTGGTTTCACGGGTGGACAAGGTCCTTCTTATGGCTCATTTATTATAAAGTTAAAGGATTGGAATGAGCGTCCTAATATGGAGGATAATTCATTGATGATTTTTATGAAGTTATCTAAATTGGCACCTTCATTATTTAAAGGTGCACAAGTACAATTCTTCCCGCCTCCTATGATTCCTGGTTATGGTATGAGTAGTGGTTTTACTTTCAACTTGCAAGACCGTACTGGTGGTGATATCAATAAATTCTTTGAAGTGTCTCAAGACTTCTTAGCAGAGTTGCAGAAGCGCCCAGAGATTGAGTCTGCTCAAACCACCTTCAACCCCAACTTCCCGGAATACCTGATAGATATTGACGCAGCCAAGTGTAAGCGTGCCGGCATTTCTCCGAGTGAGATACTTATGACCCTGCAAGGCTATTATGGTGGTCTCTATTCTTCAAACTTCAACCGCTTCGGTAAACTCTATCGTGTGATGGTACAAGGAGCCCGTAGTGAACGTACAGACTTTGAGAGTCTTTATAAAATCAAAGTACGTAACTCTAAAGGTGGAATGGCGCCTATCACGGAGTTCATTAGTATCACTCCGTCGTTTGGCCCGGACAACATTAACCGCTTCAATATGTACACCTCTTTGGCGGTGAATGGTAACCCTGCTACTGGTTATACTTCCGGACAAGCCATTCAAGCCATCAATGAAGTGGCCGCTACGCATTTACCGCAAGGTTACTCGTTCGAGTACTCTGGTCAGACACGTGAAGAAAGCACAGGTGGTAGCACAACAGCTTTTGTCTTTATCCTCTGTTTTGTCTTTATCTACTTGTTGCTTTCAGCTCAGTACGAGAGCTATATCTTGCCTTTTGCGGTGCTGCTGTCTATCCCGTTTGGCCTTTTTGGCTCATTCGCATTTATTTATTCAAAGGGAGAATTGATAAAAGCTATAATGGGCATGGGTGGACCTGATAATAATATCTATGTACAGATTGCGCTCATCATGTTGATAGGCCTCTTGGCAAAGAATGCCATCCTTATTGTAGAGTTTGCCCTTGAGCGCCGCAAGATGGGTATGAGTGTGACATGGGCCGCTGTGCTTGGTGCCGGAGCCCGTTTGCGTCCTATCTTGATGACCTCTTTCGCTTTGATTATCGGTTTGCTTCCGCTGATGTTTGCAGCTGGTGTAGGTGCTCAAGGTAACCAATCGTTGGGTACTACCGCTATCGGCGGTATGTTAATCGGTATGATTTTCCAGATATTCCTTGTGCCCGCCCTGTTTGTTATCTTCCAGTATCTACAAGAGAAGGTTAAGCCGATGGAGTGGGAGGATATCAACAACTCAGAGGCTACAGCCGACATTGAACAGTATAGTAAGTAAAAGGAAATGGCTCAGGGGGAAGATGGAGCTGTTGTGCTCCTCCTCCTCCCGGCCTCTAAACTTAATAAGAAAATGAAGAGACACATATTATATATTATAAGTGGATGCCTTCTCCTTTCGGGTTGCAAAATCTACAAGAACTATGAGCGCCCGGCTGAGATGGAACAACTTTCCGGACTCTACCGTGATGCAGCAGAGGGCGATACTGTGAACTTCGGCAATCTGCCGTGGCGTCAAGTATTTACCGAACCTCAGTTGCAAACCTTGATTGAGAAAGCCCTTGTCAACAATGCCGATATGAAAAAGGCTGAGTTGAACATACAGAAGGCCAAGGCAGGTCTCAAGGTGGCCAAATTGGCCTACCTGCCTTCCTTGGCAATTGCTCCGCAAGGAACAGTATCTTCCTTCGATTGGAGCAAGGCTTCGCAGACTTATTCTATTCCCCTTTCTGCTTCTTGGGAAATCGGACAGATGGGCTATCTGCGCAATGTGAAGAAGCAAGCCGACGTGATGCTGCTCCAATCAAAAGTAGCTAAGGAGGCCACTCAAAGCGCTATCATCGGCGGCGTGGCTACCCTCTATTATACGCTGACCATGCTCGATGAGCAACTCCGCACTACGAAGGAGACCATCGTGCTCTGGGAGAAAAATGTAGAGGCTATGGAGGCGATGAAAGAAGCCGCCATGGTCAATGAAGCCGCTGTGGCGCAGACCAAAGCCAACTACTATGAGTTGCAAGCCAGTGTGCCCAAGCTTGAAAATAGCATTCGCCAGGTGGAAAACTCTTTGAGCATCCTGCTCCACGAAACTCCGCAGGCCATTGAGCGCGGTGCTTTCACCGCAGATGGTTTCCCTGCAGAAATGTCAGCCGGCATTCCGATGCAGTTGCTCTCTAACCGCCCCGACGTGCGCTTAGCAGAATACAATTTGGCCAGCAAATTCTACGATGTGAATGTGGCTCGCTCTGCCTTCTATCCCGGTCTGACCATCTCCGGTGCTTTGACCTTTACGAACAGTGCAGGTTCTATGGTTCTCAATCCCGGTAAGTTTATTGCCTCGGCAGTAGGTTCTATCGTGCAGCCCCTCTTTGCGAACGGTCGCCTGAGAGCCAACTTGAAAGTGAAGAAGCTTGATATGGAAGCCGCTGAGATAGACTTCCGCGAGGCGTTGCTCAACGCAGGTATGGAGGTGAGCAATGCGCTCGACGCCTATCAGACAGCTATCAAGCAGCAGACTTTGAGAGAAAAAGAAGTGGTGGAGATGGAGCGTGCTAACGAGAACATCCAGTTCCTCTTTACACACACCAACACCACAAGCTACCTCGAAACCCTGACAGCTCAGCAGGGCCTTCTCTCAGCCCAGTTGGCCCTCATCAACGATAAGTATTCCAAGGTGCAAGCCGCTATCAACCTCTACCAGGCTTTGGGCGGTGGCCGACAATAATAACAGAAAGAGCAGAACGCCCCTCCAGTGTAGAGCGGGCTTCTGCTCTTGAAAATTTCCAATAAGTATAAACCTAAACCCTAATATCTTATGATCAGTCCGTTAGCATATGTACACCCTGAAGCCAAGTTGGGCAACAATGTAGAGGTGATGCCTTTTGCCTACATTGCCAAGGGGGTAGAAATAGGTGATAACTGTATTATCCACCCCCATGTGAGCATCCTTGAAGGTACCACGATGGGTAGTGACAATATTGTATATCAGAACACTGTTATCTGTGCCACACCGCAGGACTTCCATTACAAAGAAGGCGACGTTACCCGCGTAGTGATTGGTAACAATAACCGCATCCGCGAGAATGTGGTGATAGCCGGAAGCAGCTACGAAGGCAAGGCAACCACCATCGGAGATGGCAACTTCTTGATGGACCAGGTACACGTTTGCCACGATGCTGTGATCCACAATCATTGCGTGGTGGGTATCGGTGTGATTATCTCCGGCGAGTGTGACATCCAAGACTACTCCATCCAGAGTTCAAATGCAGTGGTGCACCAGCATGTTCGCGTAGGCCGCTACTCTTTGATACAGAGCGGTAGCCGCGTGCAGAAAGACGTGCCCCCTTATATGATTCTCGGTGGCAATCCCGCAGCCTACCATGGAGTGAACGCAGTGGTGTTGCAGCACGTGGGCTTCTCAGAGCGCGTGTTGCGCCACATAGCAAACACCTATCGCCTTATCTATACAGGCAACTTCAGTTTGGAAGACGCTATTATCAAGATCCCCGAACAGATACCTATGAGTTCAGAGATCGAGGATATTCTTCATTTTATAAAACATACTAAGTTGGGCATCGTCCGCCAGTTGAAGGAGGATTGATGTATTTATTAAAACAGCCAAGACGGGCTGCAGTGGATTGCTCCATTGCAGCCCGTCTTTTTGGGGGTAGGAGATAATGGGTGGGAAGTGCTAAAAACAGCTTTTCTAACCTCTTGAAAATCAGCAGGCATTTTAGGGCGTTTCTTCAGTAAAAGCTAGGTGAAACTAGTAGTTACCGAAATTTTCCTAGTAGTTACCTAAGTTTTCCTAAGTAAAGCCTAAAAATTTCCAGTCATCGCAAGGCTCTTTTTAGCAACAGAAAAACCGGGGGCAACTTCTGTCAAAAAGTGCTCCCGGTTATCTCTATTTCTCAAAACCCTCTTCCGCGATTTTCTGATAGCGCTCCTCGTCAAAGCGATAGAGCGTTCTGGCCGTTTCAATGGGGCTCGGCGTGTGCTCGTCCAGAGGTATCAACAAGCCGGTGCGGAGTATTCTCTTGCGGAATAGCCGCTGGTTGATTTTTCTTCCCAACACGGCTTCGTAGAGCCTGCGCAGTTGGCTGATGATAAATACTTCCGGCAGAATACCCAGCCCGATGGGCTCTAAGCGAAGACGTTCGCGCAGGCATTTCAAAGCTACCTGGAGCATCTCGTTGTGGTCGAAAGCCATGGGTGGCACTTCGTCAAGCCCAAACCATTGGGCCTTAGCCGCATCGTCGCCGGCTTTCGCCTTTAAGACGCCGGTTAGCGCATAGTAGGACACGGTGACAATCCGCTCACGAGGGTCGCGCCCCGGCTGACTGAATGTATGAAACTGCCTTAGGCTGACGCCCGTCAAGCCGGTTTCTTCTTCCAATTCGCGTAGCGCACCTGCCTCGCACGACTCGTCCATGTTTAAGAAACCGCCGGGAAAGGCCCACTTCCCTTTATAGGGCTCGTTGCCGCGCTCGATGAGTAGCACCCGCAACTTCTTTCCGTCGAAGCTGAAAACCAGGCTGTCCATCGTGACAGCGGGGTGGGGATATTCGTAGTGGTATGATTTCTTTCCCATAACATCTGCATTTTTATAATTGACAGAGCAAAGATAGCTTCTTCTGTTTACATAGGAAAGTCTTTGCAGAAAAAGCTCCTCCCTCTTGCCGCCTTGCTCCACCTATTTATAGTCGTAGAATCTCTCCGGGCATAAATAAAAAAACAGCTCGACAAAACTTATGCCGGGCTGCGTAAAGGGAAATAAAAAAACCTGTGGGAAATCCTACAGGTTTCAATTCTCTCGTATGTTACGTAGATTAAGCAGCTACAGTGTCAGCAGCAGCAGAGTCAACTACAGTTGAATCAACAGTAGTGTCTACTACAGCAGCAGTGTCAACAGCAGTGCTGTCAGCTACTTCAGCTGCATTTTCAGCCTTGTTACCGCAAGAAGCGAAAGAGATAGCAGCGAAAGCTACGAACATGAAAACTAACTTCTTCATTTTTTTTGAAATTTTTAAAGTAAAACAATCAATTGCCTTTATTAAAACGGTGCAAAGTTACGCACTTTTTTCATACTGGCAAGGGAAACGTAATATTTTTTTTGCTCCACTACTATATTTTTAACAATTCAGGGTGTATAAAAGGCTAAAAGCCAGCCTGAAAGGCATTTTTTTTGTGCGCTGATTTTTACACAAGCCTGAAATGTGCTACCTTTGTACCTCGCAGAAAGGGGAGAAAGTTCTCCTCGATTTGCCAAGAGTATTTTCCTATATAGATGTAGAGATGGAAGAACTTTCTAATATATATAATATGTGTGCAGTCTATCATACTTTGGGCTGCAAACTGAATTTCGCAGAGACCTCTTCCTTGCGCGATGAGTTGCAAAGACAAGGAGTGCGCCCGGCCGAGAAAGGCGAACGTGCTGATATCTGCATTGTAAATACCTGCTCCGTGACCGACGTGGCCGACCACAAATGTCGTCAGGCCATCAATCGCCTGACTCGCGAGCACCCCGGCGCCTTTGTCGTTGTGATGGGATGCTATGCACAGTTGCAGCCGGAGCAAGTAGCTGCTTTTGAAGGCGTGGACCTCGTTCTTGGCATGGAACAGAAAGGTGAGGTGGTGCGCTATATCAATGAACGTATCTCTCAGAAAGCTTCCCTAGAGCAAGGAGCTTGTCATGAAGCCATCTCCGTGCCTACCCGAGAAATCTCTACCTTTGTTCCCTCATGCTCAAGAGGCGACCGCACACGCTACTTCTTGAAGGTGCAAGACGGATGCAATTACTATTGCACATACTGTACCATTCCTATGGCCCGAGGTAAAAGCCGCAATGGCAGCATAGCCTCGCTCGTTGAACAAGCAAAGGCTGTAGCTGCCGAAGGTGGTAAAGAGATTGTCATCACCGGCGTAAACATTGGCGACTTTGGTCGCTCTACGGGCGAGACATTTTTCGACCTGGTAAAAGCACTTGATGCAGTGGAAGGAATAGAGCGCTACCGCATCTCTAGCATTGAACCCAACTTATTAACTGATGAGGTGATAGACTTCTGCGCCACCTCGCGTGCCTTTATGCCCCACTTCCACATACCCCTGCAAAGCGGCAGCGACGACGTGTTGCGCTTGATGCATCGCCGCTATGACACGGCGCTCTTTGCAGCTAAGATTGCAAAGGTGAAAGAGGCCATGCCCGATGCATTTATTGGTGTAGATGTAATTGTTGGAACACGTGGCGAGACAGATGAGTATTTTGAAGATGCTTATCGCTTCATAGACTCCTTGGACGTGTCGCAGCTCCATGTGTTCAGCTATTCCGAGCGCCCGGGCACCAAGGCTTTGGAGATTCCTCATAAAGTTACACCACAGAGCAAGCACGAACGCAGCAAACGCCTTTTGGAACTCTCCGAGCAAAAGCGCCGCGCATTCTATGCAGCTCACATCGGACAGGAGCGCGTTGTTCTCTGGGAACATTCAAAGGAAGGACAGCCCCTGCGTGGCTTTACGGACAATTATATCCGCGTAGAGTTGCCGGCAGGTGTTGAGGTGGCAGAAGCCGCAGACAACTGCTTGCAGCGAGTGCGTTTAGGAGATTTTACAGAAGATGGCGAGGCCCTCTTGGCACACATTATATAATATAGTATGAAGAAAATAGCTGTCGTTATCCTCAACTGGAACGGAGCGGATATGTTGTCCCGCTTTCTGCCCTCAGTCGTAGAGTTTTCAGAAGCCGAGGCCGATGTTTTTGTAGCTGATAACGGTTCTACAGACAACTCCTGCGAGGTGGTGAAGCAAAATTTCCCCTCTGTACACCTTATTTGCTTGCCCGAGAATTTTGGATTTGCAGAAGGCTATAATCAGGCCTTGCAGCAGTTGGACTATGAGTATTTTCTCTTGCTCAACTCGGATGTAGAAGTAACGGCCGGCTGGTTGCAGCCTATGCTCTGCTATATGGAGCAACACTCGGAGGTGGCAGCCTGCCAACCTAAGTTGATGGACTGGAAACAGAAATCTGATTTTGAATATGCCGGGGCAGCCGGAGGCTTTATAGACCGCTATGGATACCCTTTCTGTCGTGGCAGAATATTTGACCAGGTAGAAACAGACAAGGCTCAGTATGACGCCGTAGTTCCTCTTTTCTGGGCCACAGGTGCCGCATTGATGGTGCGCAGCAGTGACTGGCGGGAAGTGGGTGGACTCGATGGCCGCTTCTTTGCTCACATGGAAGAGATAGACTTCTGCTGGCGATTGCGCTTGCGTGGCCGTGCCATCGTTTGTATCGCAGAGAGCAAAGTGTACCATGTGGGAGGAGCCACTTTGGCCAAAGAAAATCCGAGAAAGACCTTCCTCAATTTCCGAAACAACTTGCTGATGCTATATAAGAACTTGCCGGAGCAAGAGTTGCGCCCGGTGATGTGCATCCGTTGTTTGCTCGACTGGGTAGCTGCTGCAAAATTCTGGCTGACCGATGGCAAAGAAAATGCCAAGGCCGTTTTTGCAGCGCGCCGCGAGTACAAAAAAATGAAACACGAGTATGTAGCCCTCCGTAAGGAGAATCTGAGCAAGGCCGTTGTGCAGCATATTCCTGAACGTATGCCGGCCTCCTTGCTCATTCAGTATTATCTCTTAGGCCGTAAGAAGTTTTCATCCCTGGCTCATCTTTTTACCGCCCCTAAAGCCTGACTCCCTAAATATTTTTAAGAAAAAATGGAAGTAGCCCTCTATCTCATCCCCGTGACTCTTGGGGATACCCCGCTTCAAAATGTGCTGCCGGCCTATAACAAGGAGGTGATTCTTAATATCCGCCACTTCATTGTAGAGGAGTTGCGCACAGCGCGCCGCTTTCTCAAAGCTGTAGAGAAGAGCATTGACATCGACGCCCTCACCTTCTACGAGATGGGGAAACATGCCGACGCTTCTCGCTTCAGCCAATACCTCGATCCGCTGCGCAAGGGCTTTCCCGTAGGTGTTATCAGCGAAGCCGGTTGCCCTGCTGTGGCCGATCCCGGAGCCGACGTGGTGGCCATAGCTCAACGCGAAGGCCTGCGAGTGGTTCCTCTGGTAGGCCCATCTTCTATTCTCTTGGCCGTGATGGCTTCCGGCTTCAACGGACAGAGCTTTGCCTTCCACGGCTATCTCCCCATCGATGGCGGCGCAAGGGCCAAGCGTTTGAAACAACTGGAGAGCCGTTCGGCAGCAGAGCACCAAACGCAGCTCTTTATAGAAACGCCCTACCGCAATGAGAAGATGATGGCAGATATACTGGCTTGCTGCAATCCGCAAACCCGTTTGTGCATCGCTGCCGGCTTGACCACAGAACAAGAGTATGTGCGCTCGCAGACCATCCGCGACTGGAAGAAAACAGGCCTGCCGCAGATATCCAAGATACCTACTATCTTTGCAATCTATGCCGGATAGAAATCTTTTGCAACATGAGTCGGTCAACAGGCTCATGTTTTTTTTATACCGCAAGGTGAAAACCGCCCCGCAGATGTAGAACGGCAGCCCGCAGCATACGTCCTGCGTCAAACAATATGGTATTTTCTGAAAGTTTCAAGCGCATGACACAAAAATTTCAAGCGCTTGAAATTTTTGTGTCAACTGCATGAAACTTTTCTTCGGAGGCTTGAAATTATAATCGCTAAATGCTTGGATGAGGCCACTTGGGCTGTCTTAAAGATAAAGGTGGCTCTGGGGGTGCCGGTTAAAGAAAATCCCGCCTTCAAGCACTTGGGGCATGAAGGCGGGAAAGGGTCTGTATGTGACTTTCGGCTTGAAGACTTTTTTATTTCATATCTGTGAGCGCTGCGTTCAGCTCTGTTTCGCTGAAACTGGGTTCTGCGTTGTTTGATTCCTCTACGGTCACGATGCGTTGGCTGCCATCAATGGCCTTATAGCTGATGCGGAATTTTGCACCGGGCACTGTTTGCTTGAGGGGGAAACTTACGTAGCCCATCTTTCGCACCTCGGGAAAATCGTTGTTGGCGTTGTGGCGGAACTCCAGATTGACATAGCCTTCGGCATCGGGCTTGGGGTCTGCACAAATCATGCTGATAAAGTGGGGGGCTAAGTTGTAGAAACTGCCGGCTATGTTGAAACGTACGTTCAGATGTTCGCCGGCTATCCAAACAGCGTCAAGGTTGGCACCGTCGTGGCCGAGGCTATCGCTTTGGTGTGCCGTGGGCTGAGGGAAGAACGGCTTGGTCAGTACGCGATAGACCACACGGAGCAAAATGCTACGGGAGTCTTTGTCGTTGCCCAAGTAGTTGAAGGTGGTGATCACACGTTGTCCGGGATGCTGGGCGTTGCAGGCGTAAAGCAGTTGGGGGTCGGCAGGAAGCATTACCGGAGCATGGTCAAAGTCAATGGCCGGCACTCCGTTGTTGTTTACAACCGTACCCATTCCTGTATAGAACACCACGGGGTCGTCTTCTTCACATGAATAGAAAAATGTGAGGCAGGAAACAAATAGCAGGGTTAAGATACTTAGCTTTTTCATAAAATCAGGTAGTTATGTTTAGTAGATGATATTGACAAAGATACGGATAGTTTTTTGTCAGTGCAACAAGTCGAGTAGCTCGTTAAGATTTTTTATGATGGCATCGGGCAGGCTTTCGTCTACCACTTCCGGCTTCCATCCTTCTCCCTTGAGCCATACGGCCTTGCATCCCACAGCTTTTGCCGGCACCATATCCTTGTCGTAGCTGTCGCCCACCACAAGTACCTCGCCGGCGTCAACTCCTGCTGCATCCACACCCAGTTGGTAGATAGCCGGATCGGGCTTGCGAACACCTACGACAGCACTTTCTACGATGGCCGAGAAGTAGTGGTCAAGGCGAAAGTCGCGGAGGATGGCCTCGATGTTGCCGTAGAAGTTGGAAACCAGTATCAGGTTGTAGCGGCCTTTCAGGGCGTCGAGCACAGTACGCGATGTTTCCAAGTTGCGCAGTACGTATTTATAGCAGTAGTCTGCTATGACTTTTATTTGGCTTTGGCGTTCTTCCTCCGTGGCATTCCAGGCTCCCATTCTGAGGAGCTCGGCCGTTTCTTGGTCCAACTTTTTCAGTAACACGGTGTGAAAATTGTCCTCCGGCTTTACGATGGGCGCTTTGGCCAAAGCCCGCTCTCCAAAAACGTATGCTTCGCGAAACTGCTCCTCGCTTACCGGCACGTCAGCGTGTAGATAACCCTCCCAGAGAACGTGGGCCCAATGGCGGGCATTAGTGTCAAGCGTGCCACCATAGTCGAAAATGATGGTGCTAAGGGGATGATGAATGGCCATAGTCTGATTTTTTAGCAGAGATTACTTCATAATTTTTTTATTACCCACCTTTACAAGTCCGACACCGATCAATATCCATACGAGTTCTCGGATACGGGTATAGAAACTTGTGAACACACCGACACCACCGGTGCCGATGCCCAAAAGTTTGATGATGAGCGCCAAACCGCCTTCGCGTGCACCGAGCTGCATAGGGAAGAAAAACAGCAGGTTGCCCATGAGCGAGGAGAAAGCCAGTACCAGAACGGCATCTGCGAAAGAAATCTCCAGACCAAAGGCGGTTAGGATAAAGAAATATTCTAAGGAGTTGATGATGCGCCCCAGATATTCGTAGAACAAGCTGCTCCAGAAGGCTTTACGCTGTTCGCGCAAGTAGGAAATGTTGCGGTCCACTTGCTGCATCGCCTCCAGATGCTTGTCGTAGAACTTTCGTGCGGGTTTCTTAGCATAGGGTATTTTGAGCAGGATGCTGTAGAGCTTTACGATGAGCCCGTTCTTGTATCCGTAGTTGAAAACAAAGAGAGCGCCCGTAAAGATGGCGAGGTAAATGCCGAAGATACTCCAAAGAGCCGGGGTCATCATCTCGTTGTAGAAGAGAATGAAGATGAATACGGAGGTGGTCCAGAGACAGAAGTGGGAAAGGATGTGCATCATGGAGTAGAGCACTACAGAAGACATGGCGCGCGGGGTGCCAATATGTCCGGCCAGTTCCATCACACGATAAGGTCCGCCACCAAATCCAAAGGGAGTGGTATAGCTGAAGGCAAATCCGGAGACCGTGAGTTTATAGGCGTGTCTAAAGTCCAGATGCTTGTCGTGCTTACCGCTGTTTACAATAATCTGAAAGGCAAGGGCATTGCAGGCGTAGACAAAAATCCAGATGCCGATGACGGCCGGCAGGTAAAGCCCGGCGCGCAAAATGTTGTCCTTGATTTGTTCGTAGCCATCTTCAAAGGTGCTGAGCATCACGATGATGGCTGCGATGCCAAAGAGCATAAAAATATTTCTATACAGCGGTTTCATATTGGTCAAGTTGTTGTAGAAGCGTGGTGCAGAGTCTTTCGTGGGTGCGTTGCATGTAGGTGCAGAGTGTTACCATGATGGTGCATTCAAACAGCGGGTAGAGCCATGGCTCGCCAACAAGGATACTTATGTAAAGCACGATGGCCCGGGTGTTAAAGGTTAAGATGTTTGCATACTTCATAAGGGGCAAACTACCTTTGCGAAAGTCCTCGCGCAAGGCTTGGGGGAGTATTTTTCCAAAGCGTCGGTCTATCTCCGCTTTGAATTTCTGGAAACAGGGAGTAGCTTTTTCTTGTGAGCGAGTATAGTTGCCATAAAAGAAAAGAAAAATTTTCCAGGCTCCATCCTTGCGCCAAGAAAGAGCGTGGAACTCTTCTCTTAGCTTCTTGAAATTGTCAAGCTCCGAGCCATTTTCTCCTTTCAAAAAGTAAAGGTGGATGTTGCGGTAGTAGTCTGCCAGTTGGCATTGTTTGGCATGGAGTACCAAGCCGGCTAATGCACACAAGAGCCAAATCCAAATACCCCATTCTACATCCGGAAGAAAAGGCATGGGCTTGAACATCAAACGGAGGCAGATGGCTGCGTAGATACAGAAGAACCAGACGTCGCCGGCAAAACCATCCAGGATGCGGCCCCAGCGTGTCTTTTTTCCGGTCATGCGGGCCAGTTGTCCGTCGGCGCTATCGTAGAGGTTGGCCCATACCAAGAGTAAGATGCCGATGATGTTGTAAGTGAGGTTGTCAAAATAAAACATCACGCCGGCGGCTGCACCGAGGAAAATGGAAAGGATGGTGACTACGTTGGGGTGTATGTCGAAGTGGTTGAAAAGCTTTGCCCAAAGCAGACCCAATGGGCGGGTGAAGTGGATGTCCAACCATTCTTCTGTGTCTTGTGATTTGAAGGTAGAAACCAAAGTCTTGTTCTCTGTCATATCTTATATTTTATATAGAGTCTTACCTAAGAAAAAATAGATCATCTCAATCCTTTATCAGGCCTGGCCCAGATTTTTTAATATCATTTCTACGATAGCTTTAGCTGCATCATCTGTGCAGGCACTATAGCTGGGCCAGTCGTTGAAGTCTATTAGGAGAAACGAACCATCTGCTTGCACTATGCAGTCGCCGCCATAGATGCGTATGCCGCTTAGTTGTGCCGCGTGGTCAGCGCAGGCTTTGAGTTGGGCTTTGTCAAAAGGGAAACCGCTAGGTGCTCCGTTGATTTTTTCCAGACCGAACTTGCTGAAGTTGTTACCGAGAGTGGGGTAGTAGAGATAGAAAAAGTCGGTGCCCTCTACGCCGTAAAATTTTACAAGGTCGCCCTCAATGTGTTCACACAGAACGGCGTTGTTGATGTGGCGCTCGGAAAAATCTTTCAAGGTAGCATGCAGTTCTTCCTTGCTCTGTAAGAAGTGGACATCGTTGGCCGTCTGGGCACAAGCATCTCCTCTTTTGAGCCAAGCGGGGAAATGGATTTGCTCCAAGGCTTTATCTGCACAAGGTATAGCAACAGATTGGGGAATAGGGATGCCGCCCTCTTCAAAAAGGTGTGTCAGTGCGGAGCGCGAAGCTTTTAGTAAGGCCGAGGCTGAATTGAAGACCGGAAGATTTTTTTCTTCTTCGTGGCTCAACTGTTGTAGTACATCCTCATTGCGGGCCATGCTGAACACAGCGTCATATTCTTCAGACGGCTTAAGTCTGTCCGCCTTCTTAAAATCTTCTTCTCCGAGCGTAACAACAGTGTGCCCATTTTCTAAGAAAAGATTGGCCACGGCCTGAAAAATGGCCCGGTCGCGGTTCTCTGAGTTGGGGGAGAAGATAGGTGAGCGGCTTATACCAAGGATTTTCATGCGTCAGGAGTTGGCTAAAAATGCTTCGGCTTTAGCTATGTCACCGGCGTGGTCCACGTCTAATATTTTCTGGAAAGGATAAGCCTTTAAGTGCAGTCCGTCTTCCACTAAGGCCCGTTGGAAGTTGCGCATACGGCTGCGTCCTTCTTCCATGCAGCGTTGCAAGGTCTTTAGTGCAATGGGCTTGAGGCAGTAGATGCCCCCGGAGATGTAGCGGCAGTTGGCATCGGTGTCGTAGAAGCCTGTGATGTCCAGTTGGTCGTTTGTCTCTACGTAGAGGGGCTTCTCGTCGTCGATGAAGTCGGTCACGGCCATCATGCCGTCGGCTTCTCCGGTGCAGAATTGGTGGATGTATTTCGCAAATTCAGCCTCGCGGAAAATGGTGTCAACGGTAGTGAGGCAGAAGGGGGCGTCGCCGAGGTGTTGGCTCAGTTCAAAGAAACTGTGCATCGAACTCGGGGTGGTCTTGACCACGAGGCGGATGTTTTTTCCATCCTCGCGCTCCATCAGTTTCTTTACGTAGACCTCTGTCTGAGGGTTCAGTGTGTTTACGATGATCACAATTTCCTCTGCGCCGTTCTTTTGGAAGATGCGTATGAGGCGTTCTATCATGGGGGTCCCACCCAGTTTTACCAAGGGCTTTGGTACGTTGATACCCTCTTCAGCCAAGCGCGAGCCTTCGCCAGCGGCTATAATTGCGTATTTCATTCTGCGTTACCTTCTTGATGCTGAGAAGCGGTCATGTGGCGTTGGCGGTCTCCGTCTTCGCGTTTCTCGTGATACTGTTTGCGCAGGGGGTTGGCATAGGCTTCTGCGTCAAGCTTGCGGTTGCGGAAAATGTCTATGGCGGTGTAGATAGCTTGTCGGAAAGAGTTTTCTTCAGCTTCTCCTTTTCCGGCTATGTCGTAGGCTGTACCGTGGTCGGGCGAGGTGCGTACGATGGGAAGTCCGGCTGTGAAGTTTACGCCGTCGCCATCTGCCAGCGTCTTGAAGGGCGCCAGTCCTTGGTCGTGGTACATGGCCAGGACGCCGTCGAAGTGGGTGTACATGCCTGCGCCGAAGAAACCATCGGCCGGATAAGGTCCGAAACATTGTATCCCCTCTTCTACCATGGCGTTGATAGCCGGACGGATGCATTCTTTCTCTTCATCGCCGAGCAGACCGTCATCTCCGCAATGCGGATTGAGTGCCAGCACGGCAATGCGAGGAGCGGGTACCAGGAAGTCGTGGCGCAGGGAGTGGTAGAAAAGTCGGATTTTTTTCTCCACACTCTCGCGGGTGATTGCTGCGGCCACCTCTTTCAAAGGCATGTGGGTGGAGGTCAATGCTACGCGCAGATTCTCGTTGAGCAGAATCATGAGTGCCTCGTCGTCGCCTCCCAGTTTCTCTTGGATATATTCGGTGTGGCCGGTGAAGTGGCATCCGCTGTTTTGGATGGCAGCCTTGTTTACCGGAGCTGTCACCAATACGTCCACCAAGCCTTTCTTGTATTCCTCTATGGCTCTGTCTATGGAGCGCAAAGCTGCTTTGCCGGCCTCAGGGCTTTGCTTGCCCAGTTCGATGTTTACCTCTTCGTCGAAGCAAGCCACCATGTTCAGCTTGCCCGGTTGAGCTTCTGCTGCCGAACTGACGATGCACCAGTCCACATGCAGGTCGATGGCCTTGCGGTGGTAGGCGGCAGCCTTGGGCGAACCGTAGATGATGGGGGTGAAGAGTTCAAGTATGGCCGGTTCTGAAAAAGTCTTGAAGATAAGTTCGTAGCCCACGCCGTTGGTGTCGCCGTGCGTGATGCCTACGCGTATGTGGTTCATGTTGTCCATAAAATATATTTGTAGTATATATAATATATATGAGTATCGTTGGTAGCTTTGCTTCCGGCTGCGGGCTTATTCCTGTTCGGATTGTCGTTGCTGCTCCTGCTGCTTTGCTGTGGAGAGCAAACCGCAGGCTGCAAAAATATCCTGGCCGCGCGAGGCTCTGATGGTTGTAAAAATGCCGTGGCTCGTCAGATAGTCGCGCAGCTCTGTCATGCGTCGGTCGTCCACGCCCCGCAGCGGCGAGCCCGGGATGTCGTGGAAGCGTATCAGGTTGATGCGGCAGTCCAGTCCCTGCAGCAGGTGGATGAGGGCTGCAGCATGGCGCTGTGAGTCGTTGATGCCGTCGAACACGATATATTCGAAAGAGAGGCGGCGCTGCTTGGGCGCTCCCGTGGGGTGAGGGCTTTTGCTGCAGAAGTCGTAGCGGCGCAGTGTGTCGACTACTTCCCGGATGGAGTAACCCCGCTCGGCAGGCATCAGCGAAGCGCGCTCGGCGGGCAGAGGGTGGTGGAGGCTGATGGCCAAGTTGCAACGGCTCTCTTCCAGAAAGCGTACCAAGCCTTTGCGCAGTCCCACGCTCGAAACGGTGATGCGCTTTGGGCTCCAAGCATATCCCCAATCCTCTGTCAGCACCTCCGTGGCGCGGAGCACGTTGTCCAGGTTGTCAAAAGGTTCGCCCTGTCCCATGAACACGATGTTCGTCAGCCGTTCTCTTTCAGGGAGCGAATAGATTTGGTTCAAGATGTCGGTCGCAGAGAGCGAAGCCGCAAATCCCTGACGTCCCGTCATGCAGAAGGCACACCCCATCTTGCAGCCCACCTGACACGACACGCAGAGCGTGCCGCGGTCGCCGTCGGGGATAAACACCGTCTCCACAAAATGACCCCCGTCTACGGGGTATAGGTATTTCACGGTGCCGTCCAGGGCAGAGACCAGCTTGCGGCGCACGGCGGGGGGGGGGGACTCGGCCACCTCCGAGAGCTTTTCACGGGGCTTTTT
>CALCHR010000198.1 GCA_937901185.1 uncultured Bacteroidales bacterium | reverse complement strand
TTATCGCGCTGCCCCTTTCCATCGCTCTGGCACTGGCCAGCGGCGTTGGCCCCGAAGAAGGTCTCTACACCGCCATCGTGGCAGGTTTCCTGATCTCTGCCTTCGGCGGCAGCACCGTCCAGATCTCCGGTCCCACGGCAGCCTTTGCCACCATCGTCGCCGGCGTTGTGGCCACCAAGGGCATTGAAAATCTCATTTTTCCTCACATCAAACAAATAATGAACTAATAAATTTTAATAAACCTAATTTAATACTTAATATTGCTAATCTATTTTGGCCTTGAGAACCAAAAGTAGCGATATCCATGTTATTAAGCAACACTCTAAAATCATCTAAATGTGGTCCAATTAGAGTTTTTTGTTTTTCTTTTTCTTCTTCTAATGTTTCTAAAAAGTATTTTAAAGACTTATTTCCGTTATTTTTGTATGTTTTAGTGCTAAGTACTCGGTCGTTACTTTTGAGGGTAAGAGTGACCTTACCCTCATAACCGAGACCGTCTGTAAAAGTAGTTTGTGACATTTTATGTGTTTTCCTCCTTATCAATTGCATCCACTTTTGAGGAGTTTGAATTTGGATCAAATGCAATAATTGGTGAAGTACCAAAAGCACCTGCGATAGCCTGCTGATTATCTGGGTTAATAAAGTTAGAACTCAAATAATCCACGGTTGAATAAGTGTTACCCACAGTATCCTCATGCTCCGCGATCTTAGCCAAGCCGAGAGGATGCTGTAAGAATCTCTCGTGCTCATTTTCTGTACTAGGCAACGCTTTTCGCACAATAGCAGTAGTACCGATAGGTAATGTAGCTTCTTGCTTGATTGTTGTGGTACGTACTATTGAAACTTCCATACCAAAAGGCAAAATATAAGGCAGCAAGTCAATAAATAACGTAATATCTGAAAGTTCGATCGGAATTTTAATAGTTAATGTATGATTTTCTATTTCGCTAGTAAATGCTCCAGGCACACCAGAAGCTTTCACTAGAGCATTCCCTGCTATATCAATAGCTTTTTTAGTTCCTTTAATTTTTAACAACTGTGGAAAAATACTTACAAGAGCAGCTAACTGTGCTTTATCATAATTTCGTCTAAGTTTAAAACCTAGTGTCGTTGCAAGTAGCTCTGTTGTACGTGTATCTGCCTCGATATCATTCGGAAGCAGATACAACATATCAGCATTTGTTTTAACATAATTAAGTACAAGTTCGTACAGATGTCCTAGAAGCTGAAAGTCACGTGAAGCATCATAATAAATACTAGGTACTTGATTTTTTATATTAATCATTTAGTCATCAGCTCCTTAGTACTTAGAAGATTTCGCAATCTTCAAGCCATCGTCTAAATATGCAACGTCAAGTTTTGAAATAACAAAACTATTATTGATATTATTTATATCATAAAGCGTATATGGGTTAGAGAATGAATTTATATTCTTATCGAATTCTATCGCCAAACTGTTTTCGACTGCAACATTATAGTAAAAATTCTGATCTTTATCCATAGCCCTAATACCGTCTAGTACGCGATTCGCCAAAGTTTCTTTATACTCAACAAATCGTTGTAATTCCGCCTCATCTGTGATCGTTGCCATAAATTCAGCTCTGCGGTTAAAACTAGCATCAGGGTCTAAAAGAGCTAGATTAACGCCATTGGTACGTACACCCTTAACGAGACGTAAATTATCATAAAGGATACTTCCAGTCGCGTTTGCTTCTGCTCTAATGAGAAGATTACAAGATTTACGCACTCGAAGACAGTTTAAGCCAGCACGGAGATAAAGTCGGTTAAAGTTATTACTATCAACACCCTCAGACCACCACTGATCTGTGTAGTTAAAAATAGAGACTACATCAGGCCAAGACCCAAATTCTTTAGGTACGTCAATAAATACTCGACAACCGGCCACATCTTGGTCACTATCCGGGTCTGTATAGGGGCCCTTCAACATATGCTGAGTACTACCTACTTCTAATTTATCATCTGGAACTGACACATAAATGCTAAATATACCAAACAAATCGGAATCTTCAGGAATCATGAAGTTAAGATTTAATGCAGCCACCGCACTAGCCCCTGTGCTAGTTGAGACTCCAGAAAGTCTGTTTTGTATGTCAAGCTTAGTCCAGTGATTATTAATACGATCTGAATTTGGCTCAACAGAAAAAGCACGTGGAGCTGAAATTGGAGTGGTCACTTCATCTAACTTTGACAACTCAATTAAGGAAGGAGCATCTTCTTTGAAGACTTTCATATGCACTATAAGGTCCTCAAGCTCTTTGTTAGCTTTAACAATGTCAGCTCTGTCAAAACGGCCAGAAGCAGCCTGCGCAATTGTGCTCAACTTTATAGAAACAGGCTCAAATTTAGTTGTATCTTCAGAAGTGCTACTTGACGCAGGAATGCAGGTTTTTTGCGGAGCAACTTCAAATTCAGTTTCTTCACCGGTACCTGAAGTAGTGTAAATCTTAAGCTTATCCGATATAGCCACTGTATTCTCACTGGCCTGTATCTGATCTTCAAGAGTTTCAGTAGCTCTTAGTTGCTGTGCATATCCCGCAGAGGTCGATAATTCAAGGAAGCTACAAACCTCCCAGGAAGTACTTTGGCCAGACAAGAGCTCAACTTTAGGAAGCACAGCAGAAGTGTCACCCGCAGGAGTATAGCTAATTGGATTTTCGTCAGTATTTATACACTTCGTCCACTGTGTATTATCTACAACATAGTGTCCATCCTTGTAAACAGGCACACCAGCGTTACCAGCTGAAACTTTTGTGTCAAGAGTCATACTGTTTAAAGTATCGCCTGCTACTAAAGTTACATATTGATACTCCGTAATCGTAATTTTTCTGCTGTTATCCAATAGTACATAGTTACTCCAAGGAATAATATGTAAACCTTGCTCAAGAATCTGTGAAATTTCTACAATTTCGGTAGGCTTTGGAATAAAAGCACCAGGGTCTAGCATGATAACAGAGCCGCTTCCATAATAAGCTGCCTCTTGAGTATTTAGGTCAGTATAAAAGATATACTCGCCATCCTTAAGCTCATAGCTTTCTGTCTTATTGATGTTACCATCAAGTTCTCGAGCATCGAAGTTCCTATAAAATCTAGCAGGTGTATTAAGTACAACTCTTGCGATGCTTCTCATCTCAATTTGCTCATTAGGAGCTAGAGCTAATAAATCCTTAGGTTTACCATCGCCAAAATCTACGCTCTTCTTTGGTGAAGTGCCTTGCTGGATAACCGCATCGGTAGGCATCAAAGTGAATCCAGACGGCTTAAGGATAATAGGCTCGTCGCCACCGCCAGTGTACACTTCAGAGACAGGTTCCGCATCCACAGTTTCACCATCAGCATTTGTACTAGAGGGGGTGTAATGAATATAAAGTTTATCGTTGCTGCCAAGTTCCATATCACAGCCTTCACCAACATAAGACTGTTTAGGATCTTCACCTAAATTTGTACAAATATAAGTATTTGTTCCGACATAACCGACTGTTAGGTGCTCGCCGTCTTGCGCGTATAAGCGCTGTCCAGAATTAGTAACAAGCTTACCCTTGGGGTGAGTACGGGTGGAAGACAGTCTCCATAAAACAGCTGAACTGTCCAGCGGGAGTGTCTTAAATGATCTAACACAGTCACTCCAAATATTCAATGTACCCGTATTTAACGGATAGTATTTAAGGGTAACTTCTTTACCAGAGTTAACTACATTTGCAAAATAATCGTGAAGATCTGTTGCAAGACCACTTAAGTTATTTGCGTAAATAACTGGGGGATCGTCGTCTGTTATTACACCTACGCCAATCGCAGTACTAGCTTGACTTACAAACTCATCCCACTGATTAAGACCAGTACCTTCAGTAGGATTATTTACCTTAGCAATTCTAATGTCTTCTCCTGCCAACTCCCAAAGTTTTGTAAAGAACTGCTCTTCTCCCGCTTCTTTTATAAGCGAATCGAGAGACATACACTCTGCGTAACTTCCGGAGGTGTCTCCGCCACCAATGTCTCTAGTAGCACCCATTTTACTGCCGCTATTAGTACCTTTCTCAAAACGATAATAAACATAGGCAGGAAATGTTTTAGTCGTGATTAAATTAGGTGCTCTGAATTTAATAACTTCATTTTTATCTAACGTGATATTTTCAAAAGAAGCACTTTTACTAGAAAGCTCGCACACAGCCTCAACACGAGAAACATTATCTAAAATTTCTTTGTCAAAAGGTTTATAAGTTTCGTATACTCGATACTTGCTTGCTTGTGCTTCCGGGTTGTTTTCGAACTCTTCTAGCACGATCGGCTCAAAAATTTTAAGAGTCACAATTCCACTATCGGCTAAGCCCGCAATAGGAGCACCATTACTATCTAACACATGCTCGCCAGCAGTAATAACAGCTTGTTCGTTGACAGGAGCAGCATATTTACGTGTTACAACAACACTGTCAGTGTCAACAGTGTCAGCACTAGGGCTTTTCGCTTGTGCCTGAAGTGTTGCTAGTACCGCAGCATTTATCTCGGCACGAACTGTTCTAGCTTTTTCTTTTTCTTCGGTAGTCGCAGTCGAGCCTTCTTTTAGGATATTATCAAGAACTTGATTAATATCTCTTGTTACTGTATAAGGCTTTTCCGAATTGTTAGGAATAAAAGTTTCTTCATAGTCAAATAAAGAAGCTCTACCCGCTAAAATGTTTCTAAGTACGAGCTTATTGTAAATATCCTTAGCAGTTTCACCTTTTGCAGTTTTTACGGAATCACCATAGTTAACATCTATAATTTTGTCAGCCTCGACAGAAGCAATGCCATATTCTTTAGAAGCTACAAGCGAGCCAACCTGTTCTTTTACTGAGTAAGTCGTTAAAACCGCCGGCTCTTGTAAAGAAACCACTTTAATTCGAGAGTCAGCATTTTCTATTACAGATAAAAGGCTTTCAAAAGGAATTTCTTCGCCAAAATCTAAGTTTCGTGAGTTAAAGGCATTAACCAATGCAACTTTAACATTTTGTAAGATGCTCTCGGCCTCTATCTCTGAGACTTTAATTGAAGTCGCAATAAGGGCATTAAGTCTTAAATAGTTATTTATCGCTACAATGTCTCCAGCTAAAGGAGAAGCTAAGTTGTGTGCACAGGTTTTAAATTCATCTAAAGAAGCTTTAATTTCTCGATTCATTTGCTCGGTGTAAGTAAATGACTTATTATAAGGTGAAACTAAATCCTTTGTACTAGAGGATACCTGTGTAAACGTTTTAAATGGATATAACAACAAGTCAAAATGATCAAGTAAAGGCACGTCTTTATCTTGATGAAATATCGACAATTGATAAGTATCAGAATCACCTATTCGATTAACGACTCTAGAAGCACCTGCTGCAGAAATACGTTCTGTGCGTGGAGTTTCTTTGTATAAGATACCAAATTCATTACAACTACAAAGCGTTAAAGCATTATTAATATCGTTTCTAATGTCTGTAACTAAAATATTAGAGACATAAGGTAAATTACTTGCATCCATTAACGAATAAATTTTATTCATGTAATCACGACAAGTTACCAAAGTATCAAAAGTGCCTACGGTCTTTTTAAAATTATTATACGCAGCTGAAATACTTTCAATGTTAGCACCATTGGTAGTGGCATCAACATTCACTACTTCAAATAATTCTGCCGGGTAGTCTTCCCAATCCTTACCAGCTGGCACCTCAAGAATTTCTAAAGTTCTAGGAGAAATATTGCCGTTAAGTCCGCTTGTTCTAACAAAGTAAATAAACAAGCCATCACCAATTAGGCTACCAATGTCATCAGGAAAAGCAAGATAAGGTCGACCTTCAAACGAGTCATAGCCAAATTTAAAGACACGAGTTTCAGCGGAACGAATATTTAGATTAGAAACCTGCTCCCAGAGCATACCATCTATATAATCAGTGCCAGAGGCTACTGCATTATAAACAAAAATGCCATTTTCAGCAATCTGGGTTTCAGGTAAATAGTATCTGTTATTATCATCTAGCTGTGCAAGAGTGATTAAGTTATACTCATTAGTACTCTCACATTGGCTGATTTGACCCTCAATACAAGGCACTTCTACCCAAGGAGTGATATTTGTAATGAGTAGTGGTACAGTGTTTGTCGTTACGAATGTTATATCTTTATCAGCATTTGTTAACGTAGTAAATTTTGGAATCGCTAAGCCACCCGGTTCTGGCAACCTCTCCTTGTTATCGTCAGTAAGGTCAGTAGTATTTCCGATATAGCTAATACGTGCTTTTGTCTCTGCAGACTGATAATACTTAATATCGTAACCAACCAGCTCACAGAGCTTTCTCATGGACTCCATTTGAGCTGCGGTAGGCATATAAGCCTCAAGAATATTTTTATCAATATTATAGTTTAATTTATCTGCAATACCAGTAAGTACCTTAAGTAAAACAATACCAGGGTCGCTTTCATTAGTACTAGTTGGATCCCAGCGTTCAGTTATTTTGGAAGCAACTTCAATAAGTTCATTCCAAATTTGAACAAAATCTTTTTTAGTTGGTGATAAATTCAATGAAGATATTTCATTTTTAGTAATCATTTAGTATCTCCTTTTAAAAGTCAGAATCTTCAAATAATAGAAGATTAAATGTATTATGAGTATAATCGATCTGATTAATCCCAGAAAACCTGCAAATGACTTTTCCGCGCTCTTTGTCTTGAATTATTTCAATAGAGTTACGAAGTATTTTTAGCTGAGGTATGAATAATACAAGTTGGGTATAAATAGTATCAATAAGCATATCTTTTAATATATAATTATTTTGACTAAATAGATAATGCTTTAGCATTAAGCCAAAATAAGGGTCACACTCAAGCTCGCCTCTTTCAGTTCGCAAAATAAGATATGTATTTTGTTTTGTAGCATCAAGGTATTCAGAAGTTTTCCAAACCTCTGTACTGTTTGATCTAAACATATTTGGGAATTTTATTGAACGCATTTAATCTCACCTCTTAATAATTTAGCAGAAAGTAAATAAATTTAATAAATATATTAATAGTAAATTGCAAAACTCTGGATACCTATAATAGCTGCTTTAGTTACTTCACGGTTGATGACACCATTAATGAGCAGCTTTACTTCTGTAGAGGTAATCTCTTGCACTCGCAATACTGACGGTATGGTTGAAATCGAATCATTATTCATCACAACAAGGTCTAATGGGATAAACGTGTTATCAGGCTGACTATTTTTTAAAGCTGTACACAACCTAAATAAAGGCTCATCTGATTTATCTGGGGAATATGTAAAATCATTGGATGTTTTTAAATACAGACTATAAGTAGTTTCATTTAATAAAATCTTTATTATTGTTTGATACTTTTGAGCCGGGGCTCTTTGCAAGTTTAAAATACTGTCAGCAAGCTTTTTTGGCGTATTCAAATCTTTATAAAGTGTATTATTTTGCGAAATTTTATCATAATTAAAAACTGTTGAATACGGCAGTTGTGCAGTATCAGTAATAGCTAATGAATTTCCGCTTAAGTTCCCACGATAAGACTCAGCTTCGGCGGAGGCTGCTACAAACAGTTTTCCTAAAATAACGGGTAGCTCCATCCTATTTTCTTCAAAGCCAATAAATACGACATCTCCGGTTTTATAGCTATTGTATATACCAGGCACTATATTAAACTGTGCGTCGGCTTCAATAATATTTACATTTCTTGAAGCATTTTCAAACAGCGGTATACGTACTCTGCACATATTTTTAGTATAGTCAATACTTTGAATTATTGCTTTAGTTAACATAAGCTGTACTCCCTTCGAAAGTTATCTACAGTATAATTTAGCAAATAGATTTAATAAATATATTTATATTATACGATTTATTATAATAAAAAAGAAAGTTATCCAATAATGAATAACTTTCTTTTTGTGTTGGAGCTCCTGGTCCGATTCGAACGGACGGGGGAATCTCTTCCTCTCGCTTACAAGGCGAGTGCCATCGGCCACTAGGCGACAGGAGCATATTGGATGCAGGTACGAGAGTTGAACATCGTCGCATCAAGCCTATGAAACTTAACTGGGCACCGGCCCACCTGCTATATATGACCTAGCTAACACACTATCTTCATGCAAGCACCGCAATTATTGGACGAAGCCCTAATCACGTAGCTCGCGGCATTAATTTCTAAGAAATAAGCATAGGTTCTATTTTAAATATTGGGCTCAACTATTTTTGTATCCTGGTACGTAGCCAGGCTGTATGTATAATTTGAAGAAATAAGTGTGAGCTCTATAATATTTTAGCAAATAACTTTGGCCTAACTAACTACTTTTAAATTCCCAAAATTTACGTTAGAAATAAGTATAGGCTCTAAAAGTTTTATATAATTTGACTTGGCTAACAAACTTACTATTACTTTTTATTTCCTGTTAGAAATAAGCACAAGCTCTTAATTATATTTTATTTAAGCCAGGAATAAGGTCTCCTAAGGCTCTCGCCGCACATTGAGGTTTGTTAACACCGCTCCTGGGGTGCCCCGAGTCGCTGCCTCTCTATTTGCTTCACATCAGCGCCTGGTACTCGATAGGTGGTTCGAACACCTGTTTTAAGATTGAGAATCTTACTTCCTGACCAACTAGAAGAATCGAGCATAAAATACTAATTGATAGCGGCTAAATATCACTATCTTCAAGCGCCTTTCAAAGCAATTAGTATTAAAAATGGTAAGAAAATTAAAAGACTGAGAATACATCTTTCAGTTGCTACAGCTTAATGACCTTATTTTTTAATCACTTTTCCACTTCCTTTTGGGAAGTACTGCTCATGCCTGCAATTTGTCACCCCAGCACAAGGGTTCCAGGCTTGCTTACGCCTTTAAAGAAACAATTACTCGATTATCACTCCACTATCAACCTTGCGGGCTGTTCGAGGTTGCTACGCCTCTATAGATTCGTTTCAATCAAATATAAAATGCTTGTGACACCTTATATCCCACATTGCCTTACCAGCTATGGGCTTAAGACACTTTTCTTTGTTTCCAACAATAGATTTTTACTCATGACATTGCCTTTTCCTTTTCAGCAACCGCTCTAGCACTGAGCTACCGGGGTATATAGAGGATAGGTGCAAACTATCCTAAAGTAATAAAATTTGGCACCCCGGGCAGGATTCCAACCTGCGCTAAGTTGAGATCGACAGAAGACAGACTATTGTCGTAGTTTTCACACCTTTTGAGTGCAAAAATGCTACCCGCCTTCAATACTTTCCGTCGCATTGTACTCGTATTTCTTATATCCACCATAGCAGATATAAATGGAAGTCGCCCTTGCTTGCTAAACTCGAACTATTATACTTCCTGTAGTTTACCTTACCTTGTCTCATCCTTTTGCATTGAGACTAGCTCTTTGCGAGAGCGAAAATATTTCAACCAGTCGGCCCTTAAATATTTTCCTTCATCTCATCAAAGACAAGTTAGAACATGGGGTTAGCATATTCATGGCAACCTTTTCAGTCGCCACAGGTCCCGTCACACATTGCCTGAGGTACTGCTCATCACAGCGAGGTCTTGTCAGTTTACCTCTTTAATTCCCTTACGGGAAGTTATCGGTCAGGCCCGTATATTATATTATACAATATAATTTTTAAAATTTTATAGGCTGTTTCTCAAATTCCATTTACCACTGCTGTCTAACAAACGGGCTATATCGATTTATAACTCCCTTGTAGCACTTCGTGGCACCTATAAAAATGGAAACTTTTCTAAGCTTACCTTAGTCGGTTTACCAACCTATCCTCACCTGTGGTAATTAAGAGGTCTGCAATCCACAGCAGCATGGTAGTGAGTAGGAGGCTCGAACTCCTGCCTCAGGCTTGAAGGGCCCGCGTCTTGACCAACTTGACTAACCCACCAAAATGAATATAGCACCTACATATACTATATTCTAGTCACTGTATTTAACGTTTCTCAGGACCCCAGGAACGGCTTTTTCGATTCCCCTTTAATGTAGCAGGGTTCACAGAGTTTCGCATCTCACAAAGTATTCAGGCTTCTTGCAAAAAACCTAAGGAACTTATTTAACCTTACTGGAGGCTCTAGCTGGGATCGAACCAGCGACATTTTGATTAACAGTCAAACGTTCTGCCTCTGAACTATAGAGCCAAATGGTTGTGAAGGTTGGACTTAAACCAACTTATAAGTTTTTTCATAGTTACGTAAGCAAAGCCTAGTTTCTATAAAAATTCAAGAAGCAGTTTCTTACTTTACTCGAGATATCCTCAGACTTACTTCTAACCTTGTCAACGCCTTATGTCTGACGCCCGACTCGATGCTTCGTCTATCCTCACGATATGGTGAGCTTAAGGTCACTCGACCGCACATCCGCCTATTTGATACCTAGCGGCTTCCGTGCCCGAGCGCTCATTGCGAGCCCTGTGGGATTGGTTACCCACGCCTCTAGTTTGCTGTAGTGGCTTATTTTGCTAATATTTCTACAAGTGGCGACTCCGAGGAATTCTGACATCCCGACCTCTGCAGTGACAGTGCAGTGCTCTTCCTCTGAGCTACGGAGCCATTCCAAGCCTGAGTTTTTATTTATGTGAGCCTCAGGCACGCTCACTCCAATCAGCCGATTGGACTATCCTCGCTTTTGAAGTTCATTGATACTTTCATGGGCATCACACTCCAGGTGGGAAGATTTTGTGCTTTCGCACAATTGGTGCGGGTGAAGGGACTTGAACCCTTACGGAATCTTTCATCCACTGCGGCCTAAACGCAGCGCCTATGCCATTCGGCTACACCCGCAGATTAAATACATTTTCTATTCAGTTTTTCAGAATTGAGTACGATTTTCACGCCACAGCAACCTTCAAGTCGTATGAAAATGATAAACAGTAGACTTTGGTGGGCCGGGTTGGAATCGAACCAACGGTGTTTCCGGTGTGCCTGATTTACAGTCAGGTGTCATCGCCAACTAGACATACCGACCCATATGAAATTAAGAATATGTTTAGCCTATTCTCATAAAAAGTACCGAAGGGTCAGTTCCTAATACTTTTAGCTGCTTAGCCTCACTCTCCACAATTACCATGACCATCGGTATGTGCCCCTAAACTTGTTTGGCGGAGAAGGTGGGGTTCGAACCCACGCACCGTATTACCGGCCTAACGCGTTAGCAGTGCGTCCTCTTGACCAGCTTGAGTACTTCTCCATGTATTATATTATACGATATTTTTTCTAAATTTTAATTTATTTTAGAAAAAATTTTAGGTTTCCAGTACTTACCTCATACCCTAACGGAATCGAACCGTATCCCATCTCATTTGGAACCTAAATAACTCCATGAGAATGATCCTCTGGGTGCAGAATTGAACTGCCGTACTGGTGTTATTATATAATACAATATAAAATATTAAATTTTAAATCTTTTTAATAAGTTTCCAGAAAAGATTTACTACAGAGTTAATAGCCTTACTGAAAGTCTTAACAAACCAGTTATCTGCAGGGCGTACTAAGTCGCCTTCGCCGACAATCTTGTCAGTTACAGCCCAAGCTTCAGTCCACTTGAAATCAAAAGGAACTACAAACTTGCCTTTCTGACCCCAGAGAGCTCCCCAAGAATTCTGTACAAGCCAGCCTCTTTCGTCCCAACCGTAAATAATAACACAATGAAGACCACTGCGATCCTCAGAAGTATAAGTATAAACACCATTCTTGAGCTTATAATTCTTATACCAAGGCATAGACACTACAACATAGCCAAAATCCATAAGAGCCTGCTTAATTTCAGTCTCAGTATTTACTTTAGCATAAGTAGAAATTCTATGAGGATAAGCCTTATCCTTAAGCTCATCTAGCTTAGCTTCAACAATTTCCATTGCCTCAGGACACTTATGATTACCCTTAAGATCATCAAGAGGGCAATCTCCAACCTTACGAAGAGTCTCAAGAGCATTACGAATATACATACCTTCACCGACATAATAGCCAGCAGGACGATAACCGTAAATAAATTCAGTACTAAATACTACATCAGTATTTTCCTGTCGCTTGTTATGAAACTCAACAACAGATGAGCAAGCATGAGCTACACAGCTACCAGTGCCACCCTGATTTTTTACAGTAACTTCTGGTAAAACGAATGTTTCAGGAAATTCCTGTATAGTTGTAGCAATTTTATAGTCTCTAATATCAAACGGAGATATTAGATTACTAAATACGCGATCTGTAACTTTCATATTAATAAAACCTCAAATATTATTAATCTTCATGCTCGTCAATCATTCGAGCGGTATTGATCAAAATCTGCTTGAGCTGTCCTTCAATATTAAAGCGCTCAGCGTTAGTTTCAATGCTCTTTAAAAGATTTCCATCGTTGTGTCTTAGAGTACTAGCCTTCCAGTCACAAAACATTTCTAAAATATCAATGAGAGTCATATCATTAATACCATTTCCAAAATGCTCCGGATGGTGTCTGTTTGCAGCATAATGATGAGTTAATGCAGATTTCATACCTTCTAAGTTAGCATAATACTCTTTGCTGCCAAACGTTGTATTAGCTAATTTTGGAGTATATTCAGCAAAAACTTCTACCTCAGGTGACTCTAACTTAGAAGCATCGTGTTTTACACCACGAGTATCAAGCTTATCGATCATAAAACGAATGTATCTACGAACAGCCTCAATATGCTTCTGAGTCTCTACTTGACATTCTGCCACAGTCAGAGCTGTAGTTTCTATAGGCGCTTCTTCTTCAACAGTCTCTTCAGCAGTTTCCTCATTAAGTATCAGTTGTTCTTCTTTATCACACTGACTACAAAGAGCAGGCTCCTGACTAAGAGATATACTAGTTGGAAGACTTCCGTATCTCTGCTTATAGCATTCTGTACAAAGCTTTGACATGTTTCCTCCTAAATAATTGGTAATTTATGGCCGGAGCGGCGGGACTCAAACCCACGGCCTCAGCATCCCAAATGCCGCGTTCTATCAACTGAACTACGCCCCGAAATATTAAAAAATTTGGCAACCCGGAGAGCTCTTACCTTTCGCGTTTGCAACCGCTAGAGGAAACACCCTATTTAGTCTTCGACCTGGACATCCCTATTAACTAGTATAGTGGCCGGTGTCTGGTGGACCCGATCGGAGTCGAACCGACGACCTCCTGCTTTACTTAGCAATGCCTACAAAGTTTTTAAAACCTCACATAATTCATGGTCTTTTAAGAAAGATACACCTTTTTCTTGGCAATTCTTAGGCGATATAATTCTTAAACACTTCATTGTTGAACATTGTTCTACAGGTACTAAATAGCAGCGCCCTTCATAAGAAGTAGCAAAATAATCAATTTCATCTTTGGTGTATTTCGTTCTGGTATGTATCGTAGCATTACTTCCAGACTGTCGAACAGTCTTAAACTTTATTGCTACTACATTACCCTCGTTATCTAACATTTCTGAACAATGCTTACACTGTATTTTATACAGCTTATTGTCATAGTCCATAATAAAGTCATAACGACTATCTTCACCAAATGGAATACTTACCTGAATACCTAATTTCATGCACTCAAGCATGCATTCCATTTCGGTAGTATTTCCTAAAATCTTGGTATTAAGCATATTTCATTTTTGTACTTGTAGGTTTGCCGAGCAAAGCAGGTGCTCTCCCAATTGAGCTACGGGCCCATGAAATGTCAGGTGAGTAGTTTCAACCTCACGCAGCTTCAATGGATTTCACAACCTTATACTAACGGAGAAATGTGGAGTTGGTCCTCCGAGTGTTCCATTTGATGAAGCTCCTATTGTCTTAGTGCCTTTTAATACTTGGCCACTGACATCTGTATAATTTAGCAAATAATTTTACTAACTTTTTTAGTTCGAGAGTAGTCCGTTAATCATCCTCTCATACTGATTGCCCCGACGGACTCGAGCGATTATTTAATTATTTATTTTTCGTTTCTTAACGCTGGTCCTAGGATCGCTAAGAAATGCTGGTGCCTGTCAGTGGAGTCGAACCACTACCCTCCGGTTTTTCAGACCAGTGCTGCAGACCGCAAGTAAGCTAGGCAGGCATATGGGGTGACTGACGGGCCACGATCCCGCGACATCCAGAGTCACAGTCTGGCACTCTACCAACTGAGTTACAGTCACCATATCAAAAGAGGTTTTCTTTCAGTCTTAAGCCTAGCGTCTTCCGTGGTATTCACCTCAAACCCTCATGCAATCCCTAACCCTCTCGCTCCCGACGCGGAGTAAGAGTCTTCATCGGACCATCTCGTGCCAATTCACGTTAGCCGGGGATCACATGCCGGCTCAGAGTCATGCTATAGCAATCATGCAAGATTTTACCCTCTGCTTTGTGTATCTGTACAGCAGACAAAAGGATTTTTCGACGTGGAGCCTACCCTTAAATTAAAGAGTATAAAAGATACGCACCACTGGAGCAATACACGAGATTCGAACTCGTACCTTCAGTTTGGAAGACTGACATGCTAGCCGTTAAACACTAGTACTGCAAATAGAGGCTCTACGACCTCTTAACCTTATAAAAGGCGTGTCCTTGTCGGACTAACTTATAAAACCCTGGAGCATCTGGACTAAGCTGCTCATACGCACAATCTTTAGGCGCCGGTATCCAATCTAAATAGAGAGTGCACTTCTACTTAACTTTCCGGTCGTCAGGGTATTTTACTAAATTAGTTATTTTCTTCTAGGATAAGTTCATATGAGGTTCCAAAGATCTCATTATAAGTATCAAGCTCTTCTTTAAGTTTAAGAATAGAAATAAGTTCCTGTTCAGTAAGAAGATGCTTTCCATAATAAGCTTTATCCTTGCAAAGCTTACAAGAACAATGAATCTTACCTTTAGAATACATTCCATCATGAGGGTAATAAGGATAAATGTTAGCACCCCAATAGTGAGAAGTTATTCGCTTCTTACGTTTGATTGCCTTGGCTCTCATTTTACGTGTATAAGCTCTAGTTCTTGACATACCTGTACCTCACAATATTTTATTTTTTATAACAGCCGAACTATATCAGTTGCAGATATAGGAGATGTGTTCATCTATCGTTGCGCACCGAAAGACAAAAGCATTTATTAACCCCATTGAACTCCCACGTAATTGGGCACATCTTTTTCATTCGCAGTACTTTTAAGAAACTTTTGATACATGCTCATCCGATTCGAACGGATCTACCTGAGTCGCTCTCAGGTGTGCTCCCCTTACACTATCTTTGCACAGGTCTCTGCCTTCCTATTTCAGAGATTGTACAGGTCTCTATCGAAATAGTTTGTACATGAAGGCATACTAGGAATGGATTTTTACTCACTATTCAGCTTATTATATAATACAATATTAATGATCAAATTTTAATCAATCGTCCACCATAAATCAAACTGTTTTCTGTACTGACCATGCTGGAGAACGTCTTTAGAGTGCCTAAGAATTTTACTAGTATACTTTTTATAAAATTTCTTATTTTTACCGTAAGGACGATCTACATATTCGATAACAGTATAAGGTACTTCAGGCCTATCATAATAAAGATAATAGTCGTGTCCTCTATACTTTTTATCTGGATAAGAGCGAAAACTCAAATTATGCTCACGCTCATACCTAGGATCAGGCTCTTTAGTAAGAAAATAAACTCTGCACCAAGAATAATCTCGATTATCATACTGTGCTTCGAGCTTCTGTTTGTAGCGAAGATTTCTAAAATACTTGTGTCTGTTATTCATTTGCTTTTAGCTCCTTTTTAAAGATTCCTAACGTTGCATAATGAATACCTCGACTTTCATATTTATTTTATAGTCTAGCCCAGACTCCCGATTCTCCAACTGGGACCAGCTTATCTCCTAAACTATTATACTAGGACTTTTTTCAGTAGCTCAAACATGCTGGTATCTATTTTATTAATCGTACTTTTAATACTACTAGACTAAATAACCGGCTATTACGGGGCGCCCAGAAGGGTCGACGCACTTGAATTTCACTTATGGCGGGGAGAGTGGGATTCGAACCCACGGGCCGTTTCCGACCGGCAGTTTTCAAGACTGCTGAATTAAACCGCTCTTCCATCTCCCCAATATATAATTTACAAGATCGGCTCCTTATCTCATTCACGGAAGTAAATTAATTCCGCTGCTCTTCACTTTTAATAAAGTTTTATAACATTAAACTTAGAATAAACGCAGGACAAACTATAAAAACGTAAGTTATTTATGGTGAATGCTTATTAACCCACAACTTTCGTATGTGATACGTGGTAGCCTTGTACAGAGGGGCTCAACCTCTTGGTGCTCAAGGTGAGACTCGAACTCACACGTCCTCTCGGACAGCAGATTTTGAGTCTGCCGTGGCTGCCATTACACCACTCGAGCTTAGGTGTTAGGGTAAAATTAATTACCCTAACTTTAATATTTAATTAATTGGCAGGAAGGATTATACCAGCGTTATCTCCGACAACAGTATCAGGAAGAACACCGTCCCAAGATTCCATATACTTGACGTACTCAATATAAGACTTAATCAGCTGAGCTTCTTCAATAGTCAAATTAGGCTTAATCTGTTCCTTACCATCAACAATCTCGGTAAGCCCAAGCATCTTTGCAACCTGAATAGTCTGGATATTAAGCGCATCAGCTTCTGCTCTTGCCTGAGTAAGAAGTGCTTCTGCTTCAGATTTCGCGATCTCAATCTTTGCAGCTGCAGCAATGCGGTCAGCTTCTGCCTTAGCTTCCTGTGCCTTAATAGCAGACTGCTTATCAGCTTCAGCCGCGTTTATTTTAGCAGTATTTTCATACTCCTGCTTAAGCTGATTCTGCTCAGCGATCATCTTATCCTCTACTGCCTTCTCAAAAGCATCAGAGAAATCGATATTAGTAAGCACTACCGTGGAAACAATTACGAAATACTTTTCACCGATAGCTTCCTTGATTGCCTGCTCAACTAGAGGCGACATTGTAGCACGGTCGGCGATAATATCCATTGCCTTATAAGAAGAAAGTACTGACTTTGTTTTTTCAATAGCAATACTCTGAATACGATTCTGAAGTACATCAAGTGTACCGTACTCTCTTGCAATATCAATCACATGATCTTCAATAATCTGATACTGAAGTGTCATAGCAATATCCATAGTTTGCGCATCTGACGAGTAAGCTGATGTCATAATGTCCACGTTCTGAACCTTAGTATCATAACGTGTGTAAGACTTGGTCATCCAAAAGTCAAAATGTGTGCCAGCAGTACGAGTATACTTAGCTTCGCCGAGCTGCTTAACAACAGCAATTTCACCAGTATCCACTGTTCTGATACTAAAAGGTACTGCTAGGAAAGCAATAACGAGCGCTACGCAGGCAACTACCAGAAGGGTACCACCAATACTGCGGTCATCTTCAAAACAGAATCCAGCAACAATACCAGCGGCGATTGCCAAAATCGCAAGAACGAGCCCAAGAATAAATGCAATAGCCATATTAAATTTTTGCCTTTCAAATATGTATTTTTTATTTATCTTTTTAAGTACTCCCTTTTTGACAGCCATACTCGAACGCATAACCAGCTAGCTTTCACTAATTAAAAGGGTAAACGGGTTGCTTTACAACATTTTCCTTGTTGGGTTTAATAATAAGATTTCCTTCTTAGTAAGACCTGCTTTATCCGTTCGCGACCAGACTCTTTTAAATTATTAGCTTAATATCATCACAACTCCTCAAAGTTGTCAAGGAATTAAACCCTGAGCTAATAATCCATTCTTACTTGCACTCCGTGTACGAATCAGTGCTATCTGAGCGAGTTTATTAGACTAATTTAATATTGCCATCTCATTCATAACCAGTGTTATATGCCGACCAACTGTTAAATTAATCAGGTTTTCTTTCCCTTCAGGCTGTTAACCGACACGCCATCGTGACCTTACGGATTTTGGTGCGGCAGACCGTTATTACTTAAACTGCCCTGGTGGATATTGATAGAGTCGAACTATCTTCCCGCGGTGCTCTTAGAGCGGCATTCCACAATGCTAAATACCCATATAAATTTGGGGGGGAGGGCTGGATTCGAACCAGCGAAGCTTTACAAGTCACATGCGCGCCTAAACTTGATTGAATCTTACTATTCAGAGTCGCGAGTTCTTTCAAGCAAGTCCAATACAGTAAAGCACGGAGTTACAGTCCGCGTGTTTGGCCACTTCACTACCTACCCCATATTAAATTATTTCTTTTCTGTATACCAGTCAAGGATCTTTCGACCATCTTGGCGCTTCATATAACTAACGTTATTACAAGCTTTGCAACGAAGACGCTTTCTAGTTCCAAAATGAGGCGTCCAAAACCATTTCCAAAAGTCTGTGATTTCGTTTGTCTCTTTACAATGCTTACAAGTATATCTTACTTTCATAATAAAACTCCTAAAAGTTTTGGTGTGCCTGGAGAGATTCGAACTCTCGACCAATAGATTAAAAGTCTACTGCTCTGCCGGGCTGAGCTACAGGCACATATATAAAACAGAAGTTGCTTTAGGTGAACAACTGCATTTTGGAGCGCCTCGGCGAAGGGCGCGATAAGCTATATTGATATAGACCGCGATATATCAAACCGATATTATAACCATTGTATTATATTATACAATACATTTAAGTAAATTTTTAGCTATTTTAAAAGAAAAACGCTTAAGATTTTTATAATCCCAAGCGTTAAGTATTTTCTAATAAGCATGAAAATATCAACGCGGGCAGAAAGATCCTTTTACTTCTGGAGAAAATGGCATAGCAAGGCTATTATCTGATTTAATAACTTCATAAGATAGTGATTTTATCATAATATTTTCTCCTTTTTAGTAATTTAAATTCTAAATAATTTAGCGAATAATTATTAATAACATTTTCCACTCAACACCAGCTGCCACTTTACGCTGAGTCATTTTATAACTGCTTAATCACGAGCTCCTTGGGTATTCCACATTTCTGCGATTCTCGACCTAGGTTATCTCTGGTGATCCTCTATCCAAATAAATTGGGCCTTGGAACTTCAGGCAATGTTATTTATTCCTTCTTTGTTTGTGTTCTAGTATTTTGCACTACTAGCGTTCTGTTTTCAATTGAAGGATAGTCATACTCAGCGTCTGGCTGGGGTGGTTGGATTTGAACCAACGTAATGCAGCAGTCAAAGTGCTGTGCCTTACCGCTTGGCGACACCCCAATATTAAAAATGTAGATGCATAGTTTCGCTGGCTCTATGCCGTTATAAGGTTTCTTTCCGGACTCCAACCGGACTGCAGTGGTCTCGCTCACACTTCCTCGCTCAGATCCGCCTTACTCTGGTAATTGCTTATCTTCCATCGTTGTTCCTACGATTACTCAATAGCACCAATCTACACTTATAGTCTAAATAGAAGGGCTCGAACCTTCGACGAATGCTTTTCGCTCTTTTAAGGAATCTCACCTTAACCTCAATGCTACTAGGCAATCATGTTCCCACTACACCATACTTAGATATAAATCTAGCAAATGTCCCTAACCATTTGCCTGACCTCTTCAAACCTTTAGGGAGGCTTTTCGGATACCGTGGATTTCACTCTCTCCGGGTTGGTGGAGAGTCAAGGAATCGAACCTCAGCCTCGTTAACGCTATGCACTACCACTATGCAAACTCCCCATAAATAATGTTAGTCTGTTCCTAACAGCCATTAGTCTTTCCTTATGTCAACTCTGTAAGTCTTAATAATTATAAGAGTTTTAATAATTATCTCAAACGACTTGGTACACCCCCAAAGAGTCGAACTTTGTGTACGCGCTTATAAGG
>CALCHR010000197.1 GCA_937901185.1 uncultured Bacteroidales bacterium | reverse complement strand
CGACCACTTGATGGAAGTCTCCCACGTCATCCGTGGCGAAGAATGGTTGCCTTCTGCACCGCTTCATGTGTTGCTCTACCGTGCTTTCGGTTGGGAAGACACCATGCCCGCCTTCGCCCACCTGCCTCTCTTGCTCAAACCCGACGGCAAGGGCAAGCTCTCAAAGCGCGACGGCGACCGCCTGGGCTTCCCCGTGTTCCCCTTGGAATGGCACGGCGCTAACGGCGAGGTATGCTCAGGCTACCGCGAGAGCGGCTATCTGCCCGAAGCCGTGGTGAACTTCCTCGCGCTGCTGGGCTGGAATCCCGGTGGCGACCAGGAAATCCTCTCAATGGACGACCTCATCCGCCTCTTCGACCTGACCAAGTGCTCTAAGAGCGGCGCTAAATTCGACTACGTAAAGGGCCAATGGTTCAACCGCGAATATATCCTGGCTAAGCCCAACGCCGAGCTGGCTCCCGCCTTCGACAAAGTGTTGCGCGAGGCAGGCATCGAAGCTACCACCGAGCAGTTGGAAGCTGTGTTGGGCATGATGAAGATGAAGAAAATCAACTTCATAAAAGAGCTCTGGCCGCTCTGCGACTTCTTCTTCATCGCTCCGGAAAGCTACAGCATGGAAGACAAGTTTGTCAAGAAGAACTGGAAAGAGGGCGCCGCCGCCGAAATGACCGAGCTGGCCGACCTGCTGGAAGGCCTCAGCGACTTCTCCATCGAAGCGCAAAAAGCTGCTGTAGACGCCTGGGCCGAAGCCGGCGATAAAAAGCCCTGGAACCCCTGGCGCGTGTGCCTCGTAGGCACCGGAAAGGGCCCCGACATGTACGAGTTGGCCGCCTTCTTGGGTAAGGAAGAAACCCTGCGCCGCATGAGAAAAGCCATCGCCTCCCTCGGATAAAAACATTCGTCCGCCGAACGAGCAACCCTCTGCTCGCTCGGCGGATTGACTTTATAAAACTCACTCACACTAACACATCACATTATGGAAAACACTCCTTCCAGCAAGTGCAACGTACGCCACTTTCAATGGCTGGCCTTGGCTTTATGGGTTTGGCCTGAGTTGGTTAATCTGATTAACAACCTCTGCAAAATCTTTGGCTGCAACAATCTGCTGAACATAGATTGGAACACACCGGCTTACTACGTGTACCAAACCACCGTGGCCCTGACACTAACAGCCTCCTTGATTCTCCTCTCCAAGTTGGCCGCCAAACCGGCTACCACCATCGTGCTGCGCCGAGTGGCCCTGCCCATCATGGCTATTGGATTGCTGTTTGTTTACTTTGAATTCTACAAATACAACAACAAGGTCCTAAACATAACCGCCGTCGGTGTGCGCTCACTCTTTTATATAGTTAAAGTAGTGATTTTGCTCTACCTCTACGGCGTTATTTACAGAGAGAATAAAGAGGATAAGGAAGGCTGCAAGGCGCTCAATGGATATTTTTGGGTGAGCTACATCATTACCTGGCTCGTGGGCAACAGTTTTATATTTATCCAGAGCATAGAGGTAATATATGTCTTAAATATTATTCTTTCCTTGACTTACTTATTCTTTGTCTACAAATTCCTTACCTCCGCTATCTTCTGCGGAGAGAAGAGTTGTGAACCGATAGAAAAGGGCGCCTTCAAATTCTGGAACAAGTTCTTTAAGCTGTGGCTAATCTTCTTCTTCGGCGGAAGCCTCCTGTTCGCTATTCTCGATATTATAATTAAATAATAAGCCCCTCCCTCTTTCAAGCTATGTATTCCTTAGGAATCTATCTGATGATGCTGGGCGCACAGATAGCCTCGCTGTTCAACAAGAAAGTGAAGCAGATGGTGCGCGGACACCGCAACACCTGGCGCATATTGCGCCGCGAAATAGGAGACCACAGCTACGTGTGGTTCCACGCCGCCTCGCTCGGCGAGTTTGAGCAAGGCCGCCCCTTGATGGAGCGCCTGCGCCGCGAACATCCTGAGAAGAAAATACTGCTCACCTTCTTCTCGCCCTCAGGCTACGAGGTGCGCAAAAACTACGAGGGCGCTGACGTGGTGTGCTACCTGCCGTTCGACACACCTTTGAACGCCCGCAAATTTATCAAGCTGGCACGCCCCGAAGCAGCCTACTTTATCAAATACGAGTTTTGGCGCAACTATATAGATGTGCTCCACCGCCGCGGCATCCCTTGCTACAGCGTGTCGAGCATCTTCCGCCCCAACCAGATATTCTTCCGCTGGTACGGCCGCAACTATGCCCGCTGTCTGAATCGCCTGACGCATCTCTTTGTGCAGAACGAGCAGTCGCGCGAGTTGCTTGCGAACATCGGTGTGACCGACGTGACGGTGGTGGGCGATACGCGCTTCGACCGTGTTATCAACATCATGGAAGCCGCTAAGCCGTTGCCGCTGATAGAGCGCTTTGTGGGCTGCTGGAAGAAGGTATTCATCGTAGGCAGCTCGTGGCAGCCGGACGAGGATATCCTCATTCCCTACTTCAACAACCACCCGGAACTGAAACTCGTTTTGGCGCCCCACGTGGTCAACGAAGAACACCTCGCCGCCATCGAGGCGAAACTCCTGCGTCCCACCGTGCGCTACTCAAAAGCCACTCCGAAATCCGTGGCAGAGGCCGACTGCCTCATCATCGACTGTTTTGGGCTGCTCTCTTCGATTTACCGTTACGGTGATGTTGCCTACGTGGGTGGAGGTTTCGGAGTCGGCATCCACAATGTCCTTGAGGCAGCTGTCTATGGTGTTCCGGTCTTCTTCGGTCCCAATAACCGCAAGTTCCAGGAGGCTCAGGCTCTAAAGGCATGTGGCGGAGGCATTGAGATTTCGAGCGCGTTCG